>NZ_JBQFPE010000001.1:0-406832 GCF_056534225.1 Ruegeria sp. E1
GCAAATCCGCCGCATAATCAATCCAACCAGATGCGCCAGATCCTCTCTTAGCTCAGGCCGACATCTGTCCCAAAATCCCTGACGACGGACAGCCAACGACTCCATGAACGTGCCGATGAAGATGTAGAATACGCCGATCAGCAGCAGAACGAGGAATTTGTTCTCGGTGATCGAGGTTATGCCGTCCTGCACCGCCGTGGGCACATCGTAGAACGCTGTCAGTTGTCCGAAGGCCAATGTGGGCGTCAACAGGATCAGGATGCCGGTCAGCAGGGATGTGAAGCGCAGTGCCTCGATCAGCTTTTTGATCGTCAGTTCGCGGTAGATGAAGAAGCCGACAAACAGCGAATAGAACACGGCAACGCCTGCGGCCTCGGTCGGGGTGAAGGCCCCGCCATAGATGCCGCCAAGGATAAGAACCGGAGCGCCGATGGACCATTTACCATCCCATGCCGCGCGCAGGAAAGGGCCCCATGAGAACCGCTCGCCGTCGCCTCCGTACCCGCGCCGACGGGCGACGATGTAAGTGGTGATCATCAGCAGGATTGTGACCATCAGCCCCGGGATCAGCCCCGCCAGAAACAGGCGCGGGATCGAGGTTTCCGAGACCAGCCCGTAAATAATCAGAAGGTTCGAAGGCGGGATCAGGCTACCCAATGCGCCGGCGCTGGCGGTAATGGCGGCAGCGAACGGCACGTCATAGCCTTCGCGCTTCATGGCCGGAACCGTGACAGAGCCAATCGCGGCCGTGGTGGCAGGGCCCGAGCCTGACAGCGCGGCAAACAACATACAGGCAAAGACCGTCACCAACCCCATTGACCCGCGATAGGCCCCCACAAGGTTGGTCGCGATTGAGATCATGCGGGTGGCCATGCCGCCCACTTCCATCAATCGCCCGGCCAGCACAAACAGCGGAATTGTCAGCAGGGGAAAGGGCGTCAGGCTGCCATAGCCAGTCTGCGCCATCAGCGTATACGGGATGTCGATCAGATACAGCGCCAGCGCTGTAGTCAGGCCGACCGACACAAAGAGCGGCACGCCCATGACGGTCAGCACCACAAAGGCGATGGCCAGGATCATCAGGGCGCTCATATCTGATGCTCCTGATCCTTCGAGGTGGCTTCCCATTCCTCATCCAGCATTCCGGGCAGGCCGTTGCGCCCATCACGCCACCAGTTGACATAGGTTTGCACCAGACGGATCAGCATCAGCCCATAGCCGATCACCAGAATGGTTTGGGGGTAGAATTGGTTAATGCCCAAACTGGGGCTGGTTTCGGGAAAGCGCCAGAAAACAGTCAGATAATCCCAACTGATCCGCAGCATGAAGAGGCAGAAGAAGGCCCAGAAGATGTCGGCGATGAAAATCACGATCTTGCCGAACCCGGTTGGCAGGGCCTGCACCGCGACCATGATGCGGATGTGGAACCGCTCGCGTACACATAGCGACGCGCCCATGTAAACCGCCCAGACCATGCACATGGCAGCGGTTTCCTCGGTCCAGTGCAGGGCCACCTGAAAGACATAGCGCGCCACTACCTGTGCAAAGACCGCTACCGCGATCACAGACAGGCATGTGCAACAGATCAGTTCCTCGAAATGCCGTTCCAGCCATTTCAGCGCAGACATTGGTATCCCTCGTCCCTTATCCGGGCCAAAAAAGGGCGCCATCCGGGGCGCCCTCTATGTTGGTATCGGTTGCTCTTATTGCGCCTCGGCCTGAATGGCGTTCACCAGAGCGATGAAATCGTCGCCCCGTTTCTCAGCAAACTCTTGCTGCACGCCCTGAGCGGCGGCGATAAAGTCGGCGCGGTCAGGGTCGGTACGGGCCATGCCGCCTTCTTCCACCAGCCATTGCCGGACCTCTTCGGTTTCAGTCGCGACCTGAGCGGCAAACTCGGCCCCGGCGGCCTCGGCTGCGGCGATAATCTGGGCGCGCTGCTCGTCATTCAGCTTGCTCATGAAGTTATCCGACGCAAAGAGCGGAGCGAAGGCCACAAAATGTTCGAGGATGACCAGATGCGGCTCGAACTCAAAGAACTTCATGTCACGGATGAAAGACGTGCCATTGTCGCCGCCATCCACTGTGCCAGTCTGCAGCGCGGTCGGGGTTTCCGACCATGCCAGCGGCACAGGGTTTGCACCAAAGGCTTCGAACGTGGCGATCATGACCTCGTTCTTGGGCACACGGATTTTCAGACCTTCCATATCGGCCATTGTGTTGACGGGTCGTACCGAATTATAGAAATCGCGATAGAGCGCCGGGCCAAAGGCCAGCATGTGCACGCTGGTATCGGCCTGCAACTGGTCTTTCATCTGTTGCCCAACTGGCCCGTTCAGCACGCGGTCCAGATGTTCTGCGTTCTGGAAGATGTAAGGCAGAACGGTCACATCCATCAGCGGCCAATGGGGCGAGACATTGTTGGCGGTAATGAAGAACCCATCGACCGTACCCAGCTGCATGGCCTTGAACGCCTCATCCTCGCTGGAAATCTGGTTGCAGCAGCGCAGCTTGACCTCAATCGCGCCGTCCGTGTGTTCGGCGACCTTTTCCTGAAAGATCTTGCCAAAACGGCCATACAGTGACTCTTCAGGTGCGCCAAAGCCCACATTCATCGTAATGTCGGCGGCCAAACCGGATGTGGCGGCCAGCGCAAATGCCAGCACCGGCATTGTCACCCGTTTCAGATTGCTCAGTTTCATGTGATCCTCCTGGTTGGTCGCGTTTTCGCGGTCCGGCTGTCCGATAGCGTGCAGCGGTTGGCAGACCAGATCGCGGAGCCTTATGTGGCCCCGAGTTGTACCGAAACGCTACTCAATCCCCGTAAATGCAGAAAACCATTCTTTTGTAGTGGTATTGTCACATTTTTTGAATGTTTCAGGTTCCGCTCGACAGCAAGTGGTCAAAGCCACCGTGATCGGCAATCTCACTGCAGGTCTCAAGCACCGTGCGAACCAGCGCCGACCGTTTCCCGGCACCGGTATAGGCGACACCGTATTGCGGCGCGTCCTGATCCCCCGCAATGGGCCGCGCGACATAGCCATTCTGGCCCTTCCGATCTAGCGGACCGCAGATATTCAGGATCGCATAACCCAGATTGGCCCCAACCAACCCTCTGAGAACAGACGAACTTTTGGTCGTATGAGCCACGCGAGGGCGGAGGCCCTCGGCGGTAAACAGGCCCTCGAAATAGTCTGGTGCGCCGGGCAGGTCCAACTGGATCATCGGCAGGTCAGCAAGTTCCGATAGCGTGACCTGCGGCTTCTGCGCCAGCGGCGAAACATCCGGGATCATGGCAATCGGGGCTGCTGCAAACATCGGCAGGAAAGGCTGCGCCTTGGGGGCCGCCCGGCGATAGGTCAGCGCCAGATCAACAACACCGCTGTTGAGCATTTCGGCAATGCTCAGCATATCGCCCTCTTTGATCTCGACCCGGATCTGCGGAAAATCCTGCGAAATGCGCTTCAGGATCGGCGGCAGCACATAAGGCGCGGTTGGCGCGTAACAGCCCAGACGCAACGTACCCGCTGGATCACCGGTCAACGTCAGCAGGTCGGATTCAAAGATGCGCGCCTGTTCCAGAAAGTCGCGTATCCGCGCGCCGATCTCGATCCCCTTGTCGGTGGCGACGATCCCCTTGGCAGGCATCCGGCGCAACAGTTCGGCTTGGGTTGTGCTTTCGATCATG
The DNA here is from genome assembly GCF_056534225.1 of Ruegeria sp. E1. NCBI lineage: Bacteria > Pseudomonadati > Pseudomonadota > Alphaproteobacteria > Rhodobacterales > Roseobacteraceae > Ruegeria > Ruegeria sp. E1. The sequence continues at coordinate 3,689 of NZ_JBQFPE010000001.1, forward strand.
TCTATGGCGGCGGTGATCGAGGATTGCGAAATATTCATCTCGACCGAGGCGCGGGCGATCGATCCTGTGCGCAGGGCGGCGTCGAAATACTGAAGCTGCTTGAGGGTGAAGCGCACGGCCTATCCTTCATTTTTTGTGTGATACTCAGATACTAATTCTATTTTCCCAAACGACCAAGCTTGGGTAGCTGTTTGGAAACGGCGACAGGAGCGACATGAGCAACACCGTTCTTTTCCACGCAAAATTGGTTCTGACCATGGATCGCAACCAGCCCCGTGCCACGCATGTTGCAGTCCGCGACGGGTGCGTTCTGGCCGTCGGCGGTGCCGATTGCGCCGACCCGTGGGGCGGTGCGCAGCATAGTGTCGACCTGTCAGATGCGGTCCTGATGCCGGGGTTTGTCGAAGGTCATGCACATATGATGGCGGGCGCGATGTGGGATTTTGCCTATTGCGGCTATCACGACAGGATCGATCCGCAAGGCCGTATGCATCGGGGCATGACTGAAATCGGGCAGGTCATCGAACGATTGAAAGAGTTCGAGGCGTCACTGCCGCCCGGGCAACCTTTGGTGGGGTGGGGCTTTGATCCGATTTTTCTGACCAGCGAACGGCTGGGCTGCCGTCATCTGGATCAGGTCAGCACGTCGCGCCCGATTGCGATCATCTATTCCAATTTCCATCTGCTCTGCGCCAACAGCGCGGCCCTTGCGTTGGCCGGATACGACCGGGATACCAACGTCGAAGGTGTCCTGAAGGACCAGGACGGCTTGCCAACGGGCGAGTTGCAAGAGATGGCCGCAATGTTCCCGGTGATGCGCCGAACGGGCATCGATTTTCGGGCGCTGACGCAGACCGATGCCGCGATCCGTTCCTATGGTGAGGTCTGCAAGCGCGCGGGTGTCACTACCGTCACCGATCTGTTTGCGACTCTGGCAGACGAAGATGTTGCACGGCTGGCTGCGGCGACGGATAGGCCGGATTTCCCAGTGCGGTTGTTTCCTGCGATCGGGGCGATGGGGGGCACACCCAAGGATATTGCGGCAAACGCGCTTGCCATGCGCAAGGCGTCGACTGACAAGCTGCGCTTGGGCGCGGTCAAACTGATGACCGACGGATCGATTCAGGGCTGGACGGCCCGAGTCCGCGCGCCCGGATACATAGGCGGGCAGCCAAACGGCTTGTGGAATACACCGCCTGAATTGATCTTTCAGCTCTGCGAAGAGATGCAGAAGAACGGCCTGCAGATGCACATCCACGTCAATGGCGACGAGGCTGCCGAGGTCAGTCTGAACGCGTTGGAGGCTGCGGCGCGCAAATATCCGTGGCCCGGTGCGCGGCATGTTTTGCAGCATTGTCAGATGATGGATGCCGCCCTGTTCCGCCGCGCCGCTGAACTGGGCATTGCCTGCAACATCTTTGCCAACCACATCTGGTATTTCGGCGATCAGCACGCGGCGCTGACCATCGGCCCTGATCGGGCGCAGGCGATGGATGCGGTGCGCGATTGTCTGGATGCGGGTGTCATCACCGCGATCCACTCTGACGCGCCGGTGACGCCGATGGGGCCGCTTTTCACCGCATGGTGCGCGGTCAACCGCCAGACCATGAGCGGCCAGACTCTGGGTGCAGCGCAATGTATCAGCGTTGACGAGGCGCTTTACGCCATCACCCTTGGCGCGGCGCAGACGTTGAAAATAGATGCCGAGATCGGCTCGATCCAGACAGGAAAACGGGCGGATTTTGTGATACTCGGCGAAGATCCAACCGACGTGCCTGCCGCTGCGCTAAAGGATGTCGCGATCCTTGGAACGGTCCTTGGCGGAGAGGTTCATCGTCTGTGAATCAGCTTCCCATGACAGTGATCGGCGGCTATCTGGGGGCAGGCAAAACCACCCTGATCAACCAATTATTGGCGGCGGATCATGGGTTGCGCATCTTGGTGCTGGTCAACGACTTTGGTGCGATTAACATCGATGCAGGCCTTTTGACCTCGGCCACCGAAGACACAATTGAACTGGCGAATGGTTGCGTGTGCTGCACGATGGGAGCGGACCTGTTTCTGGCCGTCGGCGACGCGCTGGATCGCCGCCCAAGGCCGGACCATCTGATCATCGAGGCCAGCGGCATCGCCGACCCCGCACGGATCGCCAACGTGGCCCATGCCGAGCCCGAGTTGATGTTTTCGGGCATTGTTACGGTTGTCGATGGTCTGCAATTCGAAAATCTGTGCGGTGATCCACTGATCGGGACGCAGATCAAAGGCCAGATCGCTTGCGCTCAGGTGGTCGCTGTTAGCAAATCGCCAGTTACTCCGACAATGCTCGAAACACTATCCGCGCTGAACCCAACTGCCGCTCAGGTGGCGACCGATCACTTGAGCATCGAACAACTATTGCTGACCGGGCTGAACCTTGGGCGCGCTGATCGGGCGCAGCATCCGGCCTATGCGAAATGGTTCTATTCAGGTGGCCGGTCCATGGGGCAGGCCCAACTGTCATCAGCGCTCGCATCCCGACCAAGCGGGCTCTATCGCCTTAAGGGGCAGGTGCGCGGGCAGGGCGGGCGAGGGTATCAGGTTCAGGTTGTCGGGACCGAGGTTGATATCCGCGACATTGACCAGCCTGAACGAAGCGAACTGGTCGGGATCGGTCTGGCGGCCCGCCTGACACCTGCGGCCTGCGACGCGTGGTGGTCGGCCTAGACGGCGCGTGCTGTATCTTTCCATTCCAACCCATGCGCGTTAAACGGCGGATATGGCTTTGAAATTCTCTACCTTGCCGCAGCTTTATGCCCATGGGTTCGATACGGTGATCGACGTGCGCAGCCCTGCGGAATTTGCCGAGGACCATCTGCCCGGTGCCATCAACCTGCCGGTTCTGAACAATGACGAGCGCGCGCAGGTCGGCACGATCTACGTTCAGCAAAGCCCGTTTCTGGCGCGCAAGCTGGGTGCCGCTTTGGTATTTCGCAACGCGGCCAACCACATCGAACACAGCCTCAGTCATCATGAAGGTGGATGGAGGCCGCTGGTCTACTGCTGGCGCGGCGGGCAACGGTCGGGCTCGTTCTCGTGGATGTTGCAGCAGATCGGATGGCGCGCGGATGTGGTCGAAGGCGGGTACCGGACCTATCGGCGGCTGGTGAATGCCTATCTCTACGACGATCCTCTGCCGCATCGATTGATCGCGCTGGACGGGTATACCGGAACGGCCAAGACGGAAATGTTGACCCATCTGCAGGCTCGGGGCGTTCAGGTTCTGGATCTTGAAGGGCTGGCAAATCACCGGGGTTCCCTGCTGGGGGAACGACCGGGCGGGCAACCCAGCCAGAAGGCGTTTGAATCGGCCCTTGCCGGGGCTCTTTGTTTGCTCGACCCCGCGCGTCCCGTTGTAGTCGAAGCGGAATCGTCGAAAATCGGCACTCTGATCCTGCCCCCCAGTTTGTGGTCTGCACTGCGCGCAGCCCCACGCATTCACATCGCAGCATCGATCGAGGCGCGGACGGACTATCTGGTGAAGGCCTACGACGACATTTTATCAGACGGGGATCGTCTGCGCGACCGTCTGTCGCCGCTGCGCTTTCATCGCGGTCATGCGATTGTCGACGGTTGGCTGGCGCTGATCGACGCGGATGACAAACCGGCCCTGACGCGCGCCTTGATGCAACAGCACTATGATCCGGCTTACGACAAATCCCGCTCGGCCAAGCAGGCTGAGGTGATCGCCCAGATAGAAGCCCCTGCGCTGGACAGGGCAGGGCTGGACGCGGTGGCGGCCCGGATCGAGACGATTCTGGATCAGCTTTGAACGTGCAGACCCGGCGTATCGGTCAATGATCCGATAATTGCTGCCGGGTAATCTGCGCTTTGCAGCTTCACCAGCAAATCCTCTGCCTGATCGGGGGCGACGGCAGCCAGCAATCCTCCGGCGGTTTGGGGATCGAACAGCAAATCTGCCGCCCCGCCTTCCGGCAATGCAGGCGCAAGCTGTCGGTTATCCGCGAAAATTGTCGATCTGACGCCCATTTCCGCCAGCTCTTGCGCACCGGTCATCAGTGGGATGGTGTCGATTCCCAGACTGGCACCACAGTTCGACGCCGCGCAGATGCCGTTCAGATGCCCGGCCAACCCAAAGCCAGTCACATCCGTCATCGCATGCGCACCGGCCAGAATGCGGGACGCTTCGCCCTGCGGCTGGGTCATTTGGTGGAAAGCGTCTGCCACCCAGGCCCCCTTCGCCAGACCAGCCATTTCGGCGGCCATGAGAACTCCGCTGCCTAAAGGTTTGGTCAGGATCAACGCATCGCCGGGTTGCCCGCCGGACAGGGTGATCGGGCTCTGATCGCATAGCCCGGTCAGGGTAAAACCGATCGTCATCTCATCGCCCATCGAACTGTGGCCGCCAATGATCTCGGCCCCTGCGGCGCGTATGACATCGCTGGCGGCAGACATGATTTCGCGCATAGTTCGCCGCTGTAGCTCGGGCGACATGCGGGGCAAAATAACGGTGGCGGTCGCCGCTTGCGGGTTGGCACCCATTGCCCAGATGTCGCCCAACGCATGTACCGCTGCAATGCGCGCCATCAGCACGGGATCCGGCGTGAGACTGCGCAGATGGTCCGAGGTCATGACCTGCCGAACCCCTCCGGTCATCAGCAGGGCCGCATCATCGCCGGGCAGGGGGGTAACGTCGTCGCGGTCAGGGTCCGGCAATTCATGCAGGGCATCTTGCAACGCGCCACGCCCGACCTTCGCCCCACAGCCGCCGCACATGGGTTTGTCCCCCAGCGCCTCGGCCAGACCGGCGGCATGAGCCTTGGGTAGGGCGGGTGGCTTCATCCGTGGCAGATCGCGGAACCTGTTCATAAAGCCCTGATCGATATGGTTCTTCCACCGCCACATCAACGGCCCACTGAGTGAGGTTCCAAGACGTTCGGCCAGCGCAGATTTTTCGCCCAGCGAGATCAGTTTCAAATAATCCTTCTGCGGGCGATAGCGGCGCATCCGACCGGCCCCCAGAGCGGCCCGCAGATTGTCGAACAGAACCGGTGCTTCGCGTACGGCATAGACACCGGCCTTTGGGCGCGGGTTCTCGGACAGATGCGCGCAATCGCCTGCGGCAAAGACCATCGGATCGCTGGATTGCAGTTGGGCATTCACGCGAATATAGCCGTCTTTCAACACAAGCCCAGTCCGCGCGATCCAATCGTAAGGCCGCGCCCCGGCTGCACCGGTGATAAAGGTGGCCGGGATGTTTCTGCCGTTCGCAAGTTCAACACCATCCGTTGTTATCCGTGTAATCGCGGCCTGTTCAATCACTTCGATATCCAGTTCGCCCATGGCTTTGCGAATGGTCGCAGATGCCTTTTGCGAGGTGGCGGTCAGGATTTCCGCTTTGTCGATCAAGGTGACCTGAGCCGTGCGCCCGTTGCTGCGCAGTGCGTGCGCCATTGCCATGGCTAGTTCTGCACCGGCGACGCCGCCCCCGATCACGGCGACCGAGGCTGGGCCGTCTTTTTTCAAGTAGTCGGTCCATTTGGCAGCGAACCGACCCAGCGGTTTGGCGGGAATTCCATGCTCGGCAAAGCCGGGCAGGGCAGGCATGTCGGACGTGATACCGACATTAACCGCGGCTACATCGAACGCCACGGGCACATGTCCAGGAACATGGACATGCCGGGTTTCAGTATCTATGCCTTCAACATTTCCCAGTATGACGCGCGCGCCTGCAAAGCGGGCCAGTTTGATCAGGTCGATATCAAGTTCCGCGCGGCTGTAGTGACCCGCCACAAACCCAGGCAGCATTCCCGAATAGGGCGCGGTTGGCCCCGGATTGATCAGCGTCACCCGCGCACCGGGCAGCGGGTTCATCCCCCATCTGCGCAGCAACAGGGCGTGGGTGTGCCCTCCGCCAATCAGAACCAGATCGCGGGTCAGGGGCAGCGGAGGCGTGTGCATCGGTCTCAGTTCGTGCTGTGGTCTGGTACGTCCTCGACCTGTTCAACCGCGTGAGTGGCCCAAAGCTCATCCTCGCCCGCGTCCGGCAGATCGCTGGGCTTTTCATGACGGTGAATGTGCCATTTGGCAATGAACAGGGCTGTGATCGGGGCAGTCAGGAACAAAAACAGCGTGATCAGCAGCTCGTGCAGGGACAGTTTGCCCTCAAGCAGCGCCGAATGCGCGATCGAGGCCAGCAGCACGCCGCCAACGCCAAGTGTCGTCGCCTTGGTAGGGGCGTGCAGCCGGGACATCGGGTCTTTCAGTTTGATCATGCCGAAAGAGCCGACAAAGCCGAAGATACCCGAGACGATCAAGAAAAAGGAGATAAGCAGTTCGAAAATGAATGTCATGCCGCCCTCACTCGATGATATTGCCGCGCAGCATGAAGCGCGCGTAGGCCACGGTTGAGACGAAGCCCAGCATCGCAATGATCATGGCTGATTCAAAGAAAATCTCGGTCCCCTGATCCAGACCATAGAGGATCAGCAGGGCGATTGTGTTGATCACCATCGTATCCAGCGCCAGAACGCGAGTGCCAACGCCGTCAGCCGTAATGATGCGCCACAGGCACATCATGATCGCAGTGCCGAAACAGCTAAAGGCAAACCAAATCGCATATTCGATCATTCGAAAATCTCCTTCAGGCGGCGTTCATAGCGTTGCTTGATCTGATCGCGAACCTCGCCCGGGTCGGGCGCATCCAGACAATGGACCAGCAGGCAGTGCCCCTGCGCGGACAGATCGCAGCTGACAGTGCCGGGAGTCATGGTGATGGTCCCGGCCAGAACCGTGATGGCTTCGGGCGTGCGCAACTCAAGCGGGACGCTGACAAATGTGGGCTGACGGTCCGCATCGCGCTTGAACAGGATGATCCGGGCCACCGCGATATTGGCCATGACGATATCCCAAAGGACAACCAGCATATATTCCGCCACCATCGGCCAGTTGCGCAGCTTCGGGCGATCCGGCCAGTAGGGTTGGGTGATGAACGGGATGATGATCCCCAGCAGCAGGCCAAACACGACCGAGTTCAGCGATCCGGTGTTGGCCATCAAAACCCAAACAAATGTCAAAAGGACAGTCAGATGAGGGTGCGGAAAGACCCGGTGCAGCAGCTTCATCATTCTTCCCTTCCCAATACGGCCGAGATGTAGTCATCCGGTGTGAACAATTGCGCGGCGGTGTTGCTGGCATATTCCAGCGCCGGACCGGCAAAAAGCGTGAGCATCACAAGACCCAGAACCGCTCCGAATACAGACGTAAAGGCGAGGCCCGGGAACGGCTCGGGCGCGGTGGTTACTTCTTCTTCGGTAGCCTCGGACGCAGCGCTGGTCTGCGCATCGTGACTTTTCCAAAAGATCAGCGTCCCAGCGCGCGCCAGACCAACGATTGTCACGAAGGATCCGATTAGGATCACGGCCCAGACCGTGTGCATGTCAGCCGCGTCGCGAGAGGCATCCAGAACCAGCAGCTTGCCGATAAAGCCCGACAGCGGTGGCATCCCGGCCATGGCAATCGCCCCCACAAAAAACAGGCCCGCAATCAACCCGCTTTGCGGCATTGGCGGCTGAGGGGCAATAGCACCGGACTGGCGCTGCATGACCAGATCGGCGACAAGGAACATCAGTGCTGTCGCAAGGGTCGAGTGATACACATAATACAGCGCGGCCGCAGTGGCGGTTTCGTTAAACAGCGAGATCGCGATCAACAAAGTCCCCATCGAAGCAATAGCGCAGAATGCCACAAGGCGTGCGATATGCTTTGACCCCAGAATGCCAATTGCCCCAACCGCCAGGGTCAGCAGCGCTGCGGGTTGTAGCCAGTCTCCGATCAGCCCATCGGTCACGGCGACATCTGGTCCGAAGATCAGGGTATAAACCCGCATGATTGAATAGGCCCCAACCTTGGTCATGATCGCAAACAGCGCAGCAACCGGCAGTGGTGCGTTGGCATAACTGGCTGGCAGCCAAAAATGCAGCGGCAGAACAGCGGCTTTGATGCAGAACACCAGCAATAGCAGAACTGCGCCAACCCGCAGCAGGGCCGTATCCTCGGCAGGGATTTCGGCAACCCGCACAGCCAGATCGGCCATGTTCAACGTTCCCGTCACTGCGTAGATTGTCCCAAGAGCGAATAGGAATAGGGTCGAACCGAGCAAGTTATACGCAACGTATTGTACCCCGGCCTTCAGGCGCACTGCACCACCGCCATGTGTCATCAGACCATACGAGGCGATCAGCAGAACCTCGAAGAAAACAAACAGGTTAAAGGCGTCGCCGGTCAGGAAAGCTCCGCACACGCCCATCAATTGAAAGTGGAGCAGCGCGTGAAAGTGCTTGCCCCGGTCGTCCCAGCCCGACGCGATGGCATAAAGCACGACGGGAAGCGCCAGCAGCGCCGTCAGCAACACCATCATCGCCGACAACCGGTCCAGAACCAGCACGATACCGAAAGGCGCAGGCCAATTGCCCAGCTCGTACACCTGAATATCGCCGCCTGTCGCTTGTGCGGTTATGGTCAGGGCGATACCCAGCAGGCCAACGACGCCGGCGACCGAAAAAATACGCTGCAGGTCAAGATGATAGCGCAGGACCATGATGATGAACGGGGCCAGAATCGCCGGAAGGACGATCGGCGCAATGATCCAGTGGTTCATGCGTCTTCTCCCGGTGCGTCTACGCTGTCGCTTGCGCTCATGTCGATATGGTCATCCTTTGACGACAGATAGGCAGACAGCGCGATCATCACGATCACCGCCGTCATTCCGAACGAGATCACGATAGCTGTCAGCACCAGCGCCTGCGGCAGCGGGTCTGTGTACGGCACATCCTTGTATTTGTTCAGAACCGCAGGCGCGTCCAGCGCCAGCCGTCCGGTCGCAAACAGAAACACATTCACCGCATAGGTGATCAGGGACAGACCCAGAATGACCGGAAACGTCCTGCGGCGCAGGATCAGGAATATACCCGCGGCGGTCAGAACGCCTACGGCTGAGGCTACGAGCGCTTCCATCAAGTCTGCTCCTTCTGTTGTTGTTCTTCTTCAAGCAGATCGTCCCGCAGCGGGTTGATATCCATTGGGAATTCCTGTGCCATGCCCGGCTGCCAGGCAAACCGGGACAGGCTGTCCAGCGCCAGCATCACCGCACCCAGCACCGCCAGGAATACGCCCGTGTCAAACAGGATGGCCGTTGCCCATTCGAACTCCTCTAGGGGAGGCCAGTGCAGATAACCGAAATCGCTGGTCAGGAAAGGCCGTTCGTTGAACCACGCGCCCAGACCGGTCGCGGCGGCAATCAGCACGCCCCAGCCAATGGTGCCGTGATAGTAGAACCGCTGCCGTTCGATGGCCCAGGTATACCCGCTGGCCATGTATTGCATCAGGAACGCAATCGCGACGATCAGACCGGCAATGAAGCCACCGCCCGGCTGGTTGTGACCGCGAAAAAAGATGTAGGCCCCGACCATCAGCGCAATCGGCATCATAACGCGGGTTGCCACCACCATCATCAGCGGGTGCGAATCCCCCGATTGTGGCCAGTGCGGTTTGCGGTTCAGCAGATAGGCCCGGACGTTTGAGTTTAGTACCGCCTCGGTCAGGGCAAAGATGATCAGCGCGGCGATTCCCAGAACGATGATTTCACCAAAGGTATCAAAGCCCCGGAAATCCACGAGGATCACGTTGACAACATTGGTGCCGCCACCGCCCTTGTACGAATTCGCCAGATGGAACTCTGATATCGTGGGAAAGGCGAAATCGCGCATCATGAGCGCATAGATCAGCCCCCCGGCACCCAGTCCGGCCACCACCGAGATTGCAGCGTCACGCCAACGGCGCGGTGCGCTGCTGTCCCATGGGGTTTCGGTGGGCAGAAAGTTCAGCGACAAGAGAAGCAAGATCATCGTCACCACCTCGACCGAAATCTGGGTCAGCGCCAGATCGGGGGCCGAGAGATAGTTGAACGCCATCGACACTATCAGGCCGACAACACCGATAAGAACCAGCGACAACAGTCGGTTGCGATGGAACCACATGATCGCCAGCGTTGCACCCACAAGACAAACCCACCCGATGAACGGGATGATCTGCGCGGGCAGGGGAACCCGTGTCACGACGCCAATCGTGCCAGTGGAATAGGCGTAGTATCCAAGGCCCACGGTGAAGGCGATCAGGATAATTGCGTAACGGCTGATGACGCCGTTGTGCAATTCGTCGGTGATCCAATGGCTCAGCCTTGTGAGCGCGTCGATGATGCCTTCGAAAATGACCTTGGCCTCGGGGCGGGGCAGGGCGTTCCACAAACGCTCGCCCCGCGAATGCAGCGACAGCAGGAACAGACCGCCCAGCGTGGCGACAACCGACATGTAAAGCGCGGGCGTAAACCCATGCCACAGCTTCAGCGAGTAGTATGGCGGTTTGCCTCCGCCATAGACCGCATCCGACACAACCGCGACCAGCGGGCCAACGATGGCGTTGGAATTGAGGCCGATGAGGACAACGAGAACCACCAGAAATGCAGGGGCTAGCCACAGGCCAACCGGCGGATCATGCGGGTGATGCGGATAGTCGTCGCGCTCGGGCCCAAGGAACACGTGGCTGATAAAGCGGAAGGAATAGGCCGCCGAGAAAAGCGCCGCCAAAAGGGCCAGTCCCGGCACCAGATAGTGCGAATGCAGCCATGTGGTGTGGACCGTCTCTTCCAGCATCATCTCTTTCGACAAAAACCCGTTCAGCGGCGGCAAGCCCGCCATCGACAAGGCAGCAATTGTGCCGACTGTAAACGTGATCGGCATCAGGTGGCGCAATCCGCCCAGCCGTTTGATATCGCGTGTGCCTGTTTCGTGATCGACGATCCCTGCCGTCATGAACAGGGCGGCCTTGAAGGTCGCGTGGTTGATGATGTGGAACACGGCGGCGACGGCGGCGAACTTCGTGCCAAAGCCCAGCAGCATGGTCACCAGCCCCAGATGAGACACGGTCGAAAACGCCAGCAATGCCTTGAGATCATCCTTGAACAGCGCAATCACCGCACCGATCAGCATCGTGACCAGCCCTGTGGTGGCAACGATGTAGAACCACGCATCGGTTCCAGCCAGAACCGGCCACATCCGCGCCATCAGGAACAGACCTGCTTTCACCATCGTGGCCGAGTGCAGATAGGCCGAAACCGGCGTCGGAGCAGCCATGGCGTGTGGCAGCCAGAAGTGGAACGGGAACTGCGCCGATTTGGTGAAACAGCCCAGCAGAATCAGGATAAGCGCAGGCAGATAGTAGGGTGATGCCTGAATCAGGTCTTTATTCTGCAGAATGATGCTTAGGTCATATGATCCCACGATATTGCCGAGGATCAGCATACCCGCAATCATCGCCAACCCGCCCGATCCGGTGACAGCCAGCGCCATTCGGGCACCCTGACGCCCCTCGGGCAGGTGCTTCCAATAGCCGATCAGCAGGAATGAGCTGAGCGATGTAAGTTCCCAGAAAATAAGCAAAAGCAGGATGTTGTCGGATAGGACTATCCCGACCATCGCGCCCTGAAACAGCAGCAGATAAGTATAGAATTGCCCCATCGGATCCTCACGCGACAGGTAAAACCGCGCGTAGAGGATGATGAGAAGACCGATACCAAGGATCAGCAGGGCAAACAGGAACCCAAGCCCGTCCAGCATGAAGTTTGCGTTCAGCCCAAGCCCGGGTATCCAGTCGAACCTGGCCGAAATGACCTCTCCGCGCATAACCGACGGAATATGGATAAGCAGCCCCATCAAAGCCAGAAACGTGGTCAAGCCTGCGGCAGATGCCGCCGCATTTCGCCCGGCGCGGATCAGCAGGGCAGGAAAAACAGCTCCGAGAAAGGGAAGGGCCGCGATGAGGAATAGGGACAATTGCGATACTCCGGTCTGAGCGGTCGAGAATTTTATGGATAATCTTATGGCTGTTCAGATATTGCAAGTTTTTCATGATGTTCGGCCGCGGTGTTTTAGCTATCGGATGTTTGTCAACTTGTTGACAGGAACTTGATCCTGCATCGACACTTCGACGCGGATTTCAAAACCGCCCTGTGATAGAACATTCTGGGCTGGCACAGGAGGTTATGGCGTGGCGGCACAGTCAATTTTGACCCGGCGATGGGTCATTCTGGGGACCGGGGCAGCGATTGCCGGCGGTTTTGCCATTCGCAAATACCGTCTGATCCCGCCGGACTACGCGGGCGGACAGCTGAGTGTGGTGCAGGCGCACGCACGGGCGATCTCTGGCGACGTTTTGTTGGTTGATATTCGAACACCCCGAGAGTGGCGTAGCACAGGTGTTGGCGAAGGAGCGCATCCACTGGATATGCGTCGCGATGATTTCACACAGGCGCTGACGCAGCTGGTGGCGGGCGATCTGGCCCGCCCCGTGGCGCTGATCTGTGCACGCGGCGTTCGGTCGGCCCGGCTGAGCAATGCGTTGACCGAGGCGGGATTCACGCAGATCATTGATGTGCCCGAAGGCATGTTGGGATCGGCATCTGGACCCGGCTGGGTCCGCACCGGGTTGCCGGTGCTCGAGTATGAGGGGACAGCCTGATGACCGTTAAACCTTGGCTTGCGGCCTGCCTTGCAGTAACCGCACACTCTGCCGGTGCCGCCTGCGGCCCGGACGAGGGTATGTGCGAAACCCCCAATGGCGGATACCAGATCGAATTACCTGCGGCAGACAATCCCCCGCTGGTGGTCTTTTTGCACGGCTATGGCGGCACAGGCAACGGCACCATGAAGAACCGGAGCATGGTCGAACCGTTGCTAAGCCGTGGTTATGCCGTCATGGCCCCGGAAGGTGCGATGCGGAATGGGCGGCAAAGCTGGAATTTCTATCCCGGCTGGGAGGGACGCGACGAGACTGCGTTTCTGACCGAGGTTGTTGATGACGCCGCAGATCGCTTTGGCATCGATACCGACCGCGTCGTCCTGGGCGGGTTTTCGGCGGGTGGCTTTATGGTCAACTATTTGGCTTGCGACGCGCCCGACACCTTCTCGGCCTATGTTCCCGTCTCGGGTGGTTTTTGGCGGCCACATCCCCAAGAGTGCAACGGCCCGGTACGCCTGTTTCACACCCATGGCTGGACCGACAACGTTGTTCCCCTCGAAGGGCGTATTCTAGGCGGTGGCCGATTCCATCAGGGCGATATCTTTGCCGGCCTGGAAATCTGGCGCGAGGCGAATGAATGCACCGACACCAAGCCATCTGGCTTTGGCACGACAGATCAGTTCATGCGACGCAAATGGGTCGGATGTGCCGAAGGTGCTGCCCTGGAATTCGCTTTGTTCCCCGGCGGACACACCGTGCCGAAAGGCTGGGCCGACATGATGCTGGACTGGTACGAGGGACTGCCCGGCAGTTGATTACTCTGCCGGGGTGACGGCCCCTTTTCCTTCGATCAGGCGCTTTAGCTCGTTCCGATAGCGGCGGGCAGACCGGGTGATTGCGGGCTCGGTGATATCCTCACGCATTCCCACCATCTGACGGGCCGCGCCTGCCGAGACACCACTGAGCGCGGACAGAGGGATCGCCAGCGCCAGGCTGATGGCGATCGGAGCCAGCCAGATCGATACCAGACCCGCAAGGATGCCGATGCTAAGCGCGACGCCGCTGACGGTTTCCAGCGTGTGGCACAGGATCAGCGTGCGAAGCCCATAGGTGCCGCCGTCACGGGCCTGTGGCGACCATCCCTTTTGCAGCCCCAGCGCCGTGCGGAACACAGCAATCATCTGCTGCACCATCAGGATCGGGGCATAGAGGATCGACAAGATGACCTCGGCCAGAAACGAGGTAAAGAACCGCCCGCCGCTACCAAACTCGGAATAGCGCACTCCGCTCAGCGGCAAGGCCAGAACGCCAAGCACTTTCGGGGCCAGCAGCATCGCGTACATGACCAGAATGATCAGGACATGGCGCGTTTCAGACATTTCCGGCCATTGCGGGAACAGCGGATTGTCGGGGCTGAAATAATGCAGAACCGAGGCGTCCTTTCCCTGACCGATCAGGGCCCACATAACCAGCAGCGCGAACCACAGCGGCGACATCAGGTATCCGACCGCCCCATGGAACATATGGAACCGCGACACCGCCCGGAAACCGGCAGAGCCCAGCAGTTTCAGGTGCTGCAGATTGCCCTGACACCAGCGCCTGTCCCGCATCGCATGATCGATCAGGGTGGGGGGTGTTTCTTCATAAGACCCGCGAATGCGCGGCAGAAAGCGCACGGCCCATCCGGCGCGGCGCAGCAGACCGGCCTCGACAAAATCGTGGCTCATGATCAGCTTGTCTTGCCCACCCAGCGACCGCAGCTTGGGCAACCCGGCGCAGGTGGCGAAAGCACTTGTTCGGATGATGGCGTTGTGGCCCCAATAGTTGCCCTCTTGCCCGCACCAGCGGGCCAGACCTTCGGCAAAGGCGATGCCATAGACGCCGTTGGCGAACTGCTGCATCCGGGCGAACACCGATTGTGCGCCGATCAATTGAGGATAGCTTTGGATCAAACCAGCCCCCGGATCACGCGCCAGCGCATCCGTCAACCGGGAAATCGCACGACCGGTCATCAGGCTGTCGGCGTCCAGTACCAGCATCGCATCCCAATCCGCACCCCAGCGGCTGACCCAATCGGCGATATTGCCAACCTTGCGATCCGTGTTCTGCTCGCGGCGGCGGTAATACAGCTCTAACCCCGGTGCCAGCGTTGTGCGCAGCGCCTCGATACTGGCCTGTTCTTGTGCCGCAATCTCGGGGTTGCGCGTATCGGACAGGATGAACATGGCATAGTGATGCTGCCCACCGCGCGCACGCAGGTCTTCCAGCATGGTGCGGGCATTGCCCAGAACGAACCAAGGCACCTCGTTGTAAACCGGCATCAGCAGGGCAACACGCAGCGGTTCAGGTCGCGCCTCGCGCTTTGGGCGCTCTTGCCGGGACAAAGAGATCATGCCCAGCAGCACGGTGCAAACCGTGAAGGATATCCAGAAAAAGTTGAACGAGATCAGCGCCAGCAATATGCCTTCGATCAGGTTGATCCCTTCGGCGCCGAACCAATCCGACATGATCCACAGCAGCGCCAACGTGGCCGCCATCGCAGGCGAGAACGTAAGCGCGCGCCAGAATCCGGCAGACCGTCGCGCAGGCCCGTTTGGCACCTGTGCATCGCGGAAACCGGCGCTAAAATCCTGCGCGGGCATCGCCAGAGGGGCCTCTGGCGGCATGATTTGCAGATCGCGGTTCATGTGGTCCATCGGTACAGCCAGACCTCGGATGCAGGTTGTTTGCCGACCAGCAATTGCGCCCGCAGTTCGACATGATCGCGCTCACCGGGTTCGAACGAAAACGCGAGGCGTACGCCGCCGGTATCTGGGTTGCGTTGCAAGACGCCATCAGACGTTTCTGCGTGCGGCGAGTTGGCAAAGATCGACACGGCATCAAGATCGTCGAACAACTCGCTGGCCTCAAAGTCGATCACAGCCAAACGACCTTTACCAAAGGTGTTCTCACCCATCGCAGTGTTGATCACGCGCGGCATCGGTGTGCGCTGAGGCTCTTCGCCCCAGATCAGGCGATAAGAAAGGTCAACCTGGCTGCCCGCCGCATAAGGTTCCATCGGACGCCAATAGGCGACTATGTTGTCATAAATTTCCTGATCCGCCGGGATTTCGACCAAAGTCACGGCACCCTTGCCCCAATCCCCGTTGGGTTCGACCCACAGACCGGGGCGCTTGTGATAATTCGCCTCAAGATCGGCATAGTCCGAGAACTCCCGCTTACGCTGCATCAGGCCAAAGCCCGCCGGGTTGGTATCCACGAAAGACGAGAACTGCAGACGCGTCGGGTTGGCCAAGGGCCGCCAAATCACCTCTCCCGCGCCGTTGCGGATCATCAGGCCATCGCTGTCGTGCACAGCGGGTCGGAAGTCGTCAAAACGGCTGTGGTTGGTCTGGTCGAACAGGAACATCGAGGTGCCGGGGGCGATGCCCACATGGGTAAGCTCTTCGCGCGGGAAGAGCGTCGCTTCGACATCCATGATGCAGTCCGCACCCGCGGTGACGTTGAACCGATAGGCCCCGGTGACACTAGGGCTGTCCATCAGGGCATGGACGACCATTTCGCGCTGACCGGGCTTGGGACGTTCCAGCCAGAAACGGATGAATTCAGGAAATTCCTCGCCATCCGGATCGCCTGTTTTCAGGGCTAGGCCACGGGCGGACAGCCCATAGACCTCGTGCAGGCCGATCGCACGGAAATAGCTTGCACCTTGCCAGACGCAGAACTCGTCGGTTTTACCGGGGCGGTGCATTTCGGTGCGCAGGCGCAGGCCGGAAAAGCCCAGCGTGTCATCGATGGGCAGTTGCGGCACGTCTTCGGACTTGTCGAACATCGCCAGATCGAAAGTCACCGGCGTGGTCATTCCATTTTCGACCGTCTCGACCTTAACGGTGCGCGGGAAATACAGGCCCGGGGTGAAGAAATCGACGTTGAATGGCGTCTCGGTCTCGTACCACAGCGCGCGGTCAAGACGGAACCGGATCGAGCGGTATTGTTGATAGGTCAGATCCTGCCATTCCTGTGGCACCATCTCACGTTCGGCATAAGGGCGGCTGGCCATGTCCCGCGCCAGCACGATTACATCGTTTCGGTCAAAGGGCACCTCGCCCCCCGTTGCAAAGGCGGACGGGGCAAAGGCCAACGCAGTGGATGAGGCCAAAAATGCACGGCGCGTAAAATTCATTTCTTTGACTTCCACGGTTGAGATTTGAACCACGCGGCCAGATAGGCCACGCCGATGATCATGGCAAAGCCAATCATGTTGGCGATGAAAACACTGGCAAAATCCCGCCCAGCCAAGTCCAGGCCAACGCCGATAAGTCGCGCGGCAGCCATGGAAAATACGAAGACCGCCAGCGATTGCTGTCCGACTTTCGAGATTACAGCCAGTAGCCACTGCCAGATTCGTGCACCCAGATTGTGTCCGGTGGCGATTAGGCGGTGGCCATGCTCGCCAGCGGCGACCCATCCCAGATAGGCCAGCGACAGGAAGTGGATATAGCGGAACAGACCGAATTCAGTTTTGTCTCGCAGTTCCTTGGTCAGCGGCCAGACCTTGCGGATCTGATCCGCCAGATCAGGGGCGAGGGCGTCGATCCACAGGAACACTTTCCACGACCCGAACGGCATGGACAGGACCAGAAACGCGATTGCGGCCCAGATCAGGGTTTTTGACACAGGCGGCGCAGGTATCCAGCCACGCATAAAGGCGAAGCCCGTGAAGAACAGCAATTGCCAGCCAAACGGGTTAAAGAACCACTGACGCTCGGACCATGGTTCGGCCGGAAGGGCCATCAGACCGAATTGTGTAACCAGCCAGACGGCCACACAGGTCGCGGCCATCAGCCAAAAGCTGACGCGGTACAACGCCATGTACAGCGGCATCAAAGCCAGAACCACCAGATACATCGGTAGAATGTCGAAATAGTTGGGCACATAGGTCAGGGTGAAAATCCCGACCATCTGAGGCAGTGGATCGTTAAAAAAGTGCTGCAGGTTCAGGGATGAAACATATGTTTTCTCAAACAAACCCGTTTGATCCAGTGCCGCCATCGACATGGCCACGAAGAAGAACAGACAGATATGCGCCCAATAGACCTGCCAAATACGGAAGACCACGCGGGACGTGCCCAACCACCAGCCCTTGCGCATGAACGCTCCGCCAAAGGCGATGGCCGAGGCCATGCCGGAACAGAATACAAAGATTTCGGTCGCGTCGGAAAACCCGAACCGGGCCGGGATCCATTTGGCCCAAGGATCGTTCGGAATATGGGCGATCAGGATGATGAACATCGCGATACCGCGATAGAAATCCAGCCGCGGATCACGCGTGCGGGCAGGGGTCGCGGCCTTGGCCGAGACTTGCGCAAAATCAGAAGCGGGCGAAATTGTCGCCATGCGTATTCTGTCCTTCTTGGTCTTTTTTGTTGTTATTCGGCTGGAACGCTTTGCGCGTCATCGCTGTCACGCGCCGCATCGATCAGGGCGCGGCGTGCAAGTGCATAGTTATCCTCGCCACCGGCACGTTTGGCGCGGCGGTCGTCCAGTATGCGTTCGACTGCATCCAGACGCCCGGCGCGCAGGCCGGAATCGATTGTGATGCGCTCGAATACATCACGTTGCGCGTGGCTGCCACCAGCCAGCTGCATACCATCCCGTGCGGTCGACAAAAAGTCGAAGGCCGCACCGTAAAGACCGTCACCAAAGGCTTCCAATCCTTTGGCCGCTGCGATGCCGGGATCGGACATTCGGATCGGAGTATCCCCTTGATTACGCTGTGCGTCTTTTTGGATACGCTGCAGCATCTTGCCGGTCGCATCGGAACGGTTGTCGCCGGTCAAAGCGAGAAGATAGTGAAGATCAGCAAAAATCAGGCAGCCATCTTCGGTTCGGTTCGCGCTAAGGTCTGCCAGCTCTTCCCAACGATTTCCGACATTTACGCCTTCAAGCTCAAGCCGGGACAGCAGCGACGTGGCGTTTGAAATATCGCGGTAGTCGTCGGTCTTGTCTTTGCGGATGTGTTCGTCATACAGCTCGATCACTTGTTCGACCTGACCCAGATCAAGGTGCATCAGCGCCTTGTGCCACCAGACGTGATAGCGGAAGTTGTTGCAATGGGACCAGGCAGCCTCGCGCCCGGCAAGCCAGTCCAGCCCCAGCTGGGCGTTGCCGGTCATTTCGTGGACATGAGCGACAGCGTGCAAACCCCAGGCATCATCCGACACCATCCACAACGCCTGCCGACCGGCAATCTCGGCCTTTTCATAGGCGCCGGTTTCCTCAAGCGCAAAGGAGTGGCAGCCCAGCAAATAGCCGCGACCGGGGTGGTCGGGGGCATATGCAGGCATGACACGCTCGATCGAGCGGCGCATTCCTTCGGCATCCCCCAGAACGAAACGCGTGGCGTGGCTGAGCTTCATGGCTAGAGAATCTTCGGGGTGCGCGCGTAGAACCTCTTCGAACTTCTGCACGGCCTGCGATGGCAGGTCAGCCAGATACAGTTCAAGCGCTTCGATATAAAGCTTCTCGCGGTCAGACACAGGCTGGCGGCCCATTGCCGCCTTGGCGTCTGCCAGAGCCTCATGTGCAACCGCGACCATTTCACGGCGCCCAAGCAAAATGACGAAAAGACCCTTGATCGCGTGACCCAACGCAAAGTCAGGCTCAAGCTCGAGCACCTTGCCAAGATGCTGAGGGGTGACTGCCGCGTGCGCCATGAACCCAAGCAGAACACCATTCCACGCGTCGACACTGGCCGACTGGGTCAGGGTGTTCATCTGTCCAAAAACGTCTTGTTTCATACTTGGGTCCAATCTGATTGCGATATTTGACACTGTTCGATTTATCAGAGTGTGCAGCCGCGTCGTAACAGTATCGACCCTGCTCTCGAATTGGTGAAAGGCCGTGTGCGCAAAAATTGAAAAAAACCGCCGATTCAACAGGATGTTTCAGCAAGTTGCCGCCTAAATAGGCAAAGTGTTTCAGTCTTCAAAGGGGGTTTCAGAATTCAATACCGCCTCGGTATCCGCACCACAGACGGGCGGAGCACTGCGATATGTGACCGGCGTACGCGACAGGTTCAGAGGATTTCCGATCAATTGCACCGGGCCGGGTGCGGCCTGCATCGAAATCTGCATTTGCCGCGCGGCCACTTGATCGGTTGCAAAAACCTGATCCAGAGTTTGCACCGGACCCACAGGGACTTTCAAAGCTTCTAGGCCCGAGATCACCTGTTCAGTGCGGTGTGATTTGACAGCTGGCCGCAATACGGCGTTCAAGGCATCGCGATGCTCGAGCCGGCTGGGATTGGTCGAAAAGCGTTCGTCATCCGCCAAGTGTGGCATGTCAATAAAATCGCATAGCCGTTTGAATTGGCTGTCATTTCCAACAGCCAGAATCACATGACCATCAGCGGTTTCATAGACATCGTAAGGCACGATGTTGGGATGACCGTTGCCGCGCCGCTGAGGTACATCGCCCGAGGTCAGATAGTTCACGCCCTCGTTCACCAGCCATGCCACCTGTGCGTCCACCAGCGCCAGATCAATCTGCTGGCCCTCACCGGTCAGGTCTCGGTGACGCAGGGCGGCCAGAATTCCGACACTGGCATACATGCCGCACATCACATCCGCGATACCGACGCCGACTTTCATGGGCGCGCCATCCGGTTCTCCGGTTAGGGACATGACACCGCCATAGGCTTGCGCCATCAGGTCATAGCCCGGTTTCGACGCATTCGGGCCAGTTTGGCCATATCCCGAGATCGAGCAGTAGACGAGATCCGGAAACTCTTGTGACAAAGTTGCGTAATCCAGACCGTACTTTGCCAGACCGCCGGGTTTGAAGTTCTCGATCAGGATATCGGCCTGCGCGGCCAAGCGCCGGATTTCCGCCTGACCTTCGGCGGAAGTGATATCAAGCGCCACCGACTTTTTGTTACGGTTGGACGCCATGAAGTAAGCGCTCAGGTCCGAGCGGTTTCCATCCGCATCCTCGACATAGGGCGGACCCCATTGCCGTGTATCATCCCCGCCGGTCGCGGGATTTTCGATCTTGATGACGCTTGCCCCCAGATCGCCAAGCAACTGGGTACAGGTTGGTCCGGCCAGAATGCGCGACAGGTCCAGTACCTTGACGCCCTTCAGCGGTCCTTCAGACGCGGCCATCATATCCCCCACGCTCGATTTCTGCGGCGATGACGGTGAAGCGGTCGGCCTTCATCGCCTCGTTCAATGCTGTCCGCAGTTCTGCGCGGTTGCGTACGGTATGTCCATAGCCGCCAAAGGCGCGGCCCATCGCGGCAAAGTCGTGACGGTCAAAATCAACACCCCGATTGCCCATTTGCCGCTGCCGCTGTTTCAGTTCGATCAGGGCCAGCGAGGCATCGACGAAGACCAGAAAGATGGGGTTGCCACCCATTTCGGCGGCGGTCGAAAGCTCTCCGGCAACCATCAGGAAGCCGGCATCGCCTGAAAAACTGATGACGGGGCGGTTGGGTTCGGCCAGTTTGAGGCCGATCGCCATGGGAACTGCACAACCCATGGTACACAGCGCCGATGACTGGATCAGGCCACGCTCCTCAAAGCAGGGCCACATCTGGCTCAGCAGAATGCGGTGCGCGCCGCTGTCTGCTGTGGCCAGTGTCTCGGACGGAAGGACGGCGCGGCTTTCTGAAATGACTGCGGCTGGTCCCCAGTCTTCATCCGTTGGAAACGCCTGTGCCAGCGCCGCCTTTACTGCTTCGGGCTCACCACCTTTCCAGGTTTCGCGCGCCGGGTTGCCCTTGGCGATAGCCTCAAGCGTGGCCGCTGTATCCGCGACAAGATTCAAGCCAGCCTGATGCATGTAGTGATCATTGACGACAGCCGAAATATCGATGACCCGCTTTTCCTCGGGGTCCCAGATCTCGCGCCAGCCGGGGCGCATTTCGATCGGATCATAGCCCAGACACAGGACCAGATCGGCCTGGTTTACCAAGGGCACCAGATGTTTGTCGGCCAGCGGCGACAAACCAGCACCACCAAGGCACAGAGGATGATCCTCGGGCACCACGCCCTTGGCTTTGTAGGTGGTGGCAAAGGGAATGCCGAAATGTTCCAGAAACGCCCGCACCAAACAGCGCGAATCGTCATACATCACGTCCAGCCCGATGATGGCCAATGGGCGCTCTGCTTGGGCCACCCAGCGACGGGCTTTCTCAAGACACTCGCCTTCGGGTGCAACCGGGGCGACTTTGGCAAGACGGCGGCGTTTCACATCCGGCACGCGCGTGTCGGCAACCGAGATCGGGACGTCAATGTGAACCGGACCGGGACGGGGTTGATTGGCAAGGGAAACGGCCTTGTCGGCAATGATGTCCGCGCCCTGCGCCGTCAGCAAAAACGTGCCTTTGGTGATCGATTGATAGACCTGACTATGGTCCATCACCTGATGGGTATAGGTCAGCGCCTCATCCGCGTCGACGCAACCCGTCAGCACAATCATGGGCACGCGATCCTGTAGCGCATTGGCAACCACATTGATGCCGTTCATCGCGCCGGGGCCCAGTGTTGCGACCAGAATCGCAGGCGCACCGTCGCGATGGTGGACCGCCTCGGCCATAAAGCCGGCGGCGTTTTCGTGCTTGGTCAGATGAAACGTGATGCCGGCCTGCTCCAGCGCATCCACCAGTGTCAGAACCTCGCCTCCGGGCATTCCGAATGCGTGTCGGCATCCAGCTTCATACAGCCGTTGGGCCAGAAGATCAGCAGCGCGGGGCGCAAGGTCCTGCATCAGTCATGCTCCGATTTGTTCAGTCCGAAGCAGATTGCGGAGCAGAGCCCCGGGCGCAAGACAGATCACGTCAGTGTGACTATTTGACAGCGCTTTCGGCGATACTCAGGAACTTTGCGTCCAACTCTTGTGCAATGTCAGTCAGGGGTTCGCCGCCTTCATAGACATAAGGGGCAAAGACAAAGCTGGGCGTTTTGTAGGATAGAGTTGCCGTGCCATCGGCATTCTCGGTCACGTAAAACCGGATCGGTGCCTCGATCATCGCGGCAGTCGATGTTTCAAGTACCCGCACCGCGTAGTCATTGTTGAAGGCGCCAATCACCCGGTTGCCGGGTATCGTGATGCCTCGCGACGCTGCGGCCTTGGTCGGCCCGGCCTGCGTTACGACGATCAAACCGTTTTCCTTGATGGCTGCGATCGTGTCCGAGACCATGTCGTCATAAGATTTGTCCGTCGTAAAAACCGCCCACCCCGAAAGAGGTTCCAGATCATCTGCCCAAGCCGGAAACGCCAGCATAACAAGCACAGCTAGTATCTGTTTCATTCAGCGATCTCCGAGACTTTTCCTGCCTCTTGATGCCAGAAACCGCGCCTGCGCGCACTCACATTCTCGTGGGCGCACGTTTGGCCAGCAGGTAGATATCCATGATCCAGCCATGCGCAGCGCGGTGGCGCGCGCGGGTGGCCAGTATCTGATCGGCAACCTCTGAGAGGTGACCGTGGATCAGAACCTCTTCCCTCATCCCCACATAAGCGCCCCACCAGATGTCGTAGTCGCTCATGTCGAGGCTTTGAAATGAGCACTCTCCGTCCAGCATCACCGCAACCGTGTTTGCCGCAATGGGCCAGCCTTCGTCGCGAATGCGTCTGCCGGTTGTCACCACAAAAGGCGCGCCAATGTCGTTGATCGGAATCGCATGAGCTGCCGTCAGGGCCTGCAGTGCGGTGATACCCGGAATCACCCGCGTCTTGGGGGCAGGGCACAGACGTGCCGCGATGCGCAAGGCACTGTCATAAAGCGACGGATCGCCCCAGATCAACAGCGCAACTTTCTGGACATTGGGATGTTCAGCAATCGCCGCCTGCCAGCGTTCGGCGATGGCATCATGCCATTCATCGACCCCGCGCAGGTATCCATCGTCCGCGCGCCGTTTCGGAATGTCGAAATAGGCCACTTGTGGCGCAATATCAGTCACATTCGAGACGATCTGTTCTCGCAAGCCCGCCAGATCGGCCTTGTTCTCGCCCTTGCGCGGAATCAGGATCAGGTCCGCATCGCGAATTGCCTGCGCGCCCTGAAATGTCACGTGGTCCGGGTTGCCGGTGCCGATGCCGATCAGGGTCAGCTCAAACATCTTCAAACTCCGCCAGCGGCCCGTACAGGATCAGGGCAGGGGCCTTGCCGATCTCGGATGCAAGCCTGTCAGACAATTCGCCAACCGTCGCGCGAAGCAGCGACTGTTCAGGGGTCGAGACGGATTCCGCCATCAAAGCTGGGGTGTCCAACGGCAGGCCATGTTCGTGCAATGCACTGACCAGCAAGGGGAAGGTGCGTTTTCCCATAAAGACAACTGTGGTTGCAAACGGGTCTGCCAGCGCGGGCAGGTTCAAATCCTCGGGCAATTTGCCACTGACATCGTGTCCGGTTACAAACTGAACCCTGCGCGCCGTCAGCCTACGCGTCAGCGGAATACCCGCCGCAGCTGCCGCAGCCACGGCCGAAGGGATGCCGGGAATGATCTCATAGTCGATACCAGCGGCCCGCAGGGCAACAAGCTCTTCCTCCAGCCGTCCGAACATACCGCCATCACCGGATTTCAGGCGAACAACCTTTTGTCCGGTCTGGGCATATTCCACAAGCAACCTGCTGACATGATCCTGTTTGGGGGACGGTCGTCCGGCGCGTTTGCCAACCCCAACCAGATCAGCATCTTCGCGCGCATGTGTCAGAATTGGCCCGCTGCTCAGGTCGTCGAACAGCACCGCATCGGCCTTTTGCAATCGGTCTACGGCCTTCAGGGTCAGCAACTCGGGATCACCGGGGCCTGATCCGATGAACGAAACAAAACCGCTCATGCCGACGCCTCGGCGATCAGGTGGAAAAACGTGCCAGTAACGTTTCCGCGCACCGATCCGGTCTGCGGACCTTCTGCGCCTTCCGCATCAAACACGCGCGCCAATGGCGCATCAGGCTGCTCAATGATCGAAGAATAGTGGAACTCGTGCCCGCGCAAGGACGCTCCAACACGGAAACCGGGCATTGGTTCCAGCAGTTCCGCCCGGCGATACCCCAGATTGAACTTGCGCTTTTCATAAGAAGTGACCAGACCCAGAAGCCCGGCCATGCGATGCCTTTCGCCGTCCTTGTCGATCAAGCCCTCGCCCAACGCCATGTATCCCCCGCATTCGCCATGAACCGGTTTGCTCTCTGCATGGGCGCGCAGCCCGCTCAGAAAGGTTTCAGCCGAAGCCAGCTTTCCCGCATGCAATTCGGGATATCCCCCCGGCAACCAGACCAGATCGGCATCCGGGTCGGGGGCTTCGTTGGCCAGAGGTGAGAACGGTAGGATCTCTGCCCCTGCCGTGCGCCAGCTCTCCAGCAGGTGCGGGTATGTAAACGAAAATGCAGCGTCCCGGGCCAGCGCAATCCGCTGGGCCGGCGGACGCGGCAGCGCGGCTGACGATGGCCCCACAGGGCCTGAGGAGGCCGCCCTCTTGATGGCCTCAAGATCAACATGCTCGCGCAGAAACGCGGCATATCCGGCGATGGCTGTTTCAAGATCAGGGTGTTCGACAGCCTGTATCAAACCAAGATGGCGTTCCGGCAAGGTCAGGTCTCCGCGCCGGGGCAGAACGCCCAATACCGAAAGACCCGCGCGCTCCATGCCCAGACGCGTCAAACGCTCGTGGCGTGGACTGGCGCAGCGGTTCAGGATCACACCGGCAAAGGGCAGGTCCGGGTTGTACATCCTGAACCCAAGCGCGGTGGCCGCCGCCGATTGCGCCTGACCACCGACATCCAGCACCAGAACAACGGGCCACCCCATCCGCAGCGCTGTTTCGGCGCTTGTCCCATGGCCCAGCTCTCCGGGTTTGGCAACGCCATCGAACAGACCCATCGAACCTTCGGCAACCACGATATCGGCACCGGTTGCTTGGGTGGAAATCGCGCCCAGCAGGGGTTCTCCCATCGCCCAACTGTCCAGATTGAACGATGCACGACCTGCGGCGGCGCGGTGAAAGGCGGGGTCGATATAGTCCGGCCCGCTTTTGAACGGCTGCACGGTCATACCGTCCTCGGCCAGCGCCCTTAACAGGCCCAGCATAACGGTAGTTTTACCTGTGCCCGATGAGGGCGCGGAAATCAGAAGGCCCGGAGGATTAGTCATCACCATGGCTCCAGCTTGACCATGGGCTATCTGCACTTTGCGGGCGATAGCGGCGGTCGTAGGTTTTGGAATACAGGCAGCTTTCGTCGAATCCTTCGCCCGCCAGCGCAGGCCCGACCATGATCAGCGCAGTGCGCGAGATGCTTTCATCCAGCGCGTCTTTCAAGCTGGCAAGGGTTGCGCGGATTATTCGTTCGTCCGGCCAGCTGGCGCGATAGACAACGGCCACCGGACAGTCTGCGCCATAGGCCGGTTTAAGATCCGCAATCACCTTGTCCAGATTTCCGATGGAAAGATGGATGGCCAAAGTCGCACCCGTGCGGGCAAAATTCGCAAGCGTTTCACCTTCGGGCATCGACGAGGCTCGCCCCGGTGTACGGGTCAACACAACCGATTGCGCCAGACCGGGAAGGGTCAGCTCAGTCCCCAGCGCCGCAGCCGCAGCCGCAAAGGACGGAACGCCCGGGGTCACGCTGACAGGAATGCCCATGTCTTTCAGCCGTCTGACCTGTTCGCCCATCGCTGACCAGACCGACAGATCACCCGAGTGCAGCCGCGCCACATCCTGCCCCGCATCGTGGGCGGATTGGATCTCGGCCATGATCTGATCCAGATCCATCGGCGCGGTGTTCACGATCTTTGCATCGTCAGGGCAATGGCCAAGGATTTCTTCCGGAACCAGCGAACCTGCATACAGGCACACCGGGCAGGATGCGATAATATCGCGCCCGCGTAGGGTCAGCAGATCGGCGGCACCCGGTCCGGCACCAATGAAATGAACGGTCATGTCTGTCCTCCGATGGCGACGGCACATGTTGCAAGCCGGTCGCCCGAGATATGTCTGGGTGAGAGAAGCCGCGCGCCGGTTCCGGCGGCGGCAAGGGCCGAGGCTTCGGCCACGCTGCCGGTGCCATAGGTGGACCGGCTGCGAGTCGAGCAGGTGAGGGTTGGAAGCCCGACCAGATCGTCTGACGATACGAATATCAGCGGCAGACCAGTCGACGCTGCGAACTTGGCCAAGCCCGCATGTCCTTCTTTGCCAGCGACCGTCGCCAGCGCCTGGACAGAGTGCCCGGCAGTGGCCTGATCAAACACGGCCTGCAAAGTTTCGGCGGTTGCGGCCGAGGAAAAACCGATGCCAGCGACAATCATAGCGTCACGCTCCATTGCACGACTGGATAGGCAGATTTCCATCCCCGGCGCGGTCCAAGGGCCGCCGAATGAGCCAGTTCAATACGCAGAAGGTCTCCGCCCAATTTCTCTTGCCATTGTGCCAACAGGGCTTCGCTTTCCAACGTCACCGCGTTCGCGACCAGTCGCGTGCCGGGTGAAAGGTTGTCGTGCAGCCAGTCCAAGAGTTCTGCGCTCAAGCCGCCGCCGACAAAGACGACGTCCGGCATGGATAGTCCGGGCAGGGATGCCGGGGCAGTTCCGTGAACAACCTTCAGCCGATCTTGCCCCAGCGTGTCTGCGTTGCGTCGAATGCGTTCGGCCCGGTCCGCGCGAGGCTCGATCGTGGTTGCGGTCAGCGTGGGGTCGCACATCAGCCATTCGATGCTGATCGATCCCGTCCCGCCACCGATGTCCCAAAGATGTTCACCACGTTGCGGCGCAAGCGCGGACAGGGTCAGTGCGCGAATGGGCCGCTTGGTGATCTGACCATCGGTTTCGAAAATCTCGTCCGGTTTGCCAGTGGCTTTGGGAAAGGATTTGCCCGCGCCTTTGACCTCGAGCCCCACACAGACCGGATGCTCGAACGACCCAAGCAAGGCTTCTGTCAGCGAAACGCTTTGCGCGCGTTCGCGTGGTCCGCCGAGGGCTTCCATGACGTGCAAGGTGGATTCGGCAAAGCCGGTTTCGGTCAGATAGGTCGCAAGTTCAGCAACGGCTGGACCGTCACGCAGCAACAGGATGGCGCGCAGTCCAGATGACAGGTGCGGCCGCAGCCGGGTCAGGGGGGCGGCGTGAAGACCAAAGGTCAAAGTGCTTTCCAGCGGCCAGCCAAGCCGGGCTGCGGCCAGCGAAAACGTGGACTGTCCGGGCCGTGCCACCCATTCAGAAGGATCGAAATTACGTGCAATGACCGATCCTGCGCCAAACCAGAACGGGTCGCCCGAGGCCAGAACAACCGTGCGTTGCCCACGCAGGCTGGTCAGGATCGGCAGACCATCTGCAAAGGGCACTGGCCATTCGATCCGCTGCGCATCTGTTTCCGGTACCAGCGACAGATGGCGCGGAGGCCCCATGATGACTTCGGCCCGATCCAGCACTTGACGGCTTGCAGACGACAGGCCATCCAGTCCATCTTCGCCCAAACCCAGAACGGTCAGCCACGGAGCGTCAAGCATGTCCAACCTCCTGATCCTTGGTGGCACCACCGAAGCCAACGCATTGGCCAAAGCTGTAGCCGAGCAAGGGCTGACCGCCATCTATTCCTATGCGGGACGAGTGGATAACCCGCGCCCGCAGCCTCTGCCGGTGCGGGTTGGCGGCTTTGGTGGCGCTCATGGGTTGGCGGCTTACATTCGCGAAAACGGCATCAGCCACGTGATCGACGCGACCCATCCCTTTGCCGCGCAGATGAGCCGCAACGCGGTTGACGCCTGCCGTAAGACACAAACGCCACTGGCCGCTCTGATCCGACCAGAGTGGCGCGCGCAACCGGGTGACGATTGGCGCCACGTCGCTGGCATGTCCGCCGCTGTGGAGGCTTTGAGCGGTGAGCCGCAGCGCGTGTTCCTTGCCGTTGGCCGGATGCATCTCGAGGACTTTGCCCCCCAGTCCCAACACCAATATTTGCTGCGTTTGGTGGACGAACCCGACGGCTTGCCCCTGCCGAATGCCGAAGTTGTTGTGGCCCGTGGGCCTTTCACCGAAGCAGACGACCGTGCGCTGATGCAGCGCCACAGGACGCAGCTGGTTGTGTCCAAGAACGCGGGCGGCAACGGTGCGCGCGCTAAACTGGACGCGGCGCGGGCGCTGGGTCTGCCGGTGCTGATGATCGACCGTCCGGCCCTGCCGCAGCGAACCGAACTGTCGAGTGTTGCACAGGTTCTGGACTGGCTCACTCATTCCGGGGTGAACCTCGGCGTGTAGACGATCGGTGTGCCGTCCCGCTCGATCACGCGGGTGCGGGATGATCCGACGATGACCACGGTTTGCATGTCGGCCATATCAGGTGTCGCTTCGGCCAGCGTCGAAATCCGTATCGCCTCATCCGGGCGTGACACGGCTCGGGCGAACAGGATCAGGCGCTCGGATTCACATTCTTGACGCAAGATTTCCAGCGTCTTTACAAAGCCTTCGGGGCGGGATTTCGAGCGCGGATTGTAGAGCGCCATCGAGAAATCCGCCTGCGCGGCCAGACGCAACCGCTTTTCGATCAAGGCCCACGGTTTCAGATTGTCGCTGAGGTTGATGGCGCAGAAATCATGCCCCATCGGGGCACCGGCCCGCGCAGACGCTGCCAGCATTGCAGTGATCCCCGGCAGCACATCGATCTGGATATCCCGCCACTCGGCGGGGCCGTTCTCCAGCGCCTCGAACACCGCGGCAGCCATCGCAAACACGCCCGGATCGCCCGAGGAAACGACAACCACCCGCTTGCCCTCAGCGGCCATCTGCAACGCGTGTTGAGACCGGTCGATCTCAACCCGGTTATCGCTGGCATGGAGGGTCAGGCCATCACGCTCGGCAACACGCGCGACGTAGGGGATATAGCCGACCACATCGGTCGCCTCGGCCAGCGCTGCGGTGACTTCGGGTGTCACAAGCGCCTCATCGCCGGGTCCAAGCCCTGCGATCTTGACCCAACCGCTCATGGCCGCCTTCCCTGACCGTGGACGAGGATGATCGAGAAATAGGGGGTGACCTTGTCACAGGCTTCGGACAGCTTCGTTACGGTCTGGTTCGGCATCTGGGCGTATTCCACGATCCACGCGCGGTCATACAGGCCAGCTGTTTTCAACGCCCGCTTCACCTTATCGATATTGCGCCCGATCTTCATTACCACCAGCGCGTCGGTCTGTGCCATTCGCTCGGCCAGAGTGTGCTCGGGCAGGGTGCCAACCAGCACGGTCAGCACGTCATCGCCCCAGGTAATGGGGTCGCCAGTGGCGGTCCATGCTCCTGACATGCCAGTGATTGCGGGCACGACCTCGACGTTAGTTTCGTCGCGTAAGCGGCTGTAAAGGTGCATGAAAGAGCCGTAGAAGAAGGGATCACCTTCACACAGAACCACAACATCCTCGCCTTGTTCGGCAAGGGCCTTCAGATGTGCGGCACAATCCCTGTAGAAGGCCGAAAGCAGTTCATTATAACGCGGATCGCTCACAGGGATTTCGGTAGTGACCGGGTATTCCATCGGAAACTCGACCGCGTCACCGGGGATCATGCCATTGACGATCTTGCGCGCCTGACCGCTGCGGCCCGGCTTTCGAAAGAACGCTACATGACGTGCGTTGCGCAGCAGGCGATCGGCGCGGACGCTCATCAGATCTGGATCGCCGGGTCCGAGGCCCACGCCGTATATCTTGCCCGCGTTCATTCCGCGCGGCTCGCGATGGCGTTGACGGCGGCGACGGTGATGGCACTGCCGCCCAGGCGGCCTTTGACGATACAAGACGGCACCGGCTGCGCCTCCCACAGCGCATCCTTGGATTCGACCGCACCGACGAAACCCACGGGGCAGCCGATGATGGCGGCAGGGCGTGGGCAGTCGGGGTCTTCCAGCATGTTCAGCAGGTGGAACAGCGCAGTGGGCGCGTTGCCGATGGCGACCAGAGCCCCCTCAAGGTGCGGACGCCACAGCTCCAGTGCGGCAGCCGAGCGGGTGTTGCTCATTTCGGTGGCCAAGGGGCGCACGCGTTCGTCGTGCAGAGTGCAGATCACTCCGTTGTCTGCGGGCAGACGGAACCGCGTCACGCCCTCGCTGACCATGCGCGCATCACACAGGATTGGTGCGCCTCCTTCCAGCGCAGTACGCGCGGCCTGCACAAATCCGGGCGAGAAACGCACGAACTCCTCCAGCCCGACCATCCCGGCGGCGTGGATCATGCGGACGGCGACCTGTTCCTCGTCCGCGTCAAAGCGGGCCAGATCGGCCTCGGACCGGATGGTGGCAAAGCTTTCCTTATAGATCGCCGCGCCATCGGTTTCGTAAGTGTAGGGCATCAGGAGAAGTCCATGGTCATAAGTGTTTCTTCGGTCAGGCCGGTCTGGCAGGGCTCATCCCCTGCGCGACCCCGTTTGACAAGATCAAATCGACCATCACGGCCGACCAGAGTAATATCGGCAGCCCCCATCCGGGCGCATCCCTTAGCGCAACCCGAGACATGCAGCGTACCGGTTACGCGCGCCGCCAGTTTGCGTGCGATGTCACGGGTAGCCACTTGCGCCTGGGGGCAAAACGGCGCGCCAGGGCAGGCGTCGGTGGTCATAAGCGGGTCGGTGCCATTCGTGGCGAACGCCGGGGCAGGTATCGCCGCCCCGCCTTCCAGCAGGATCAGCCGCCACGGAGTGACGCGCAGGGCAACGGCGCCGCTTTTCTCCATCAATCCAGCAAGGTCACGCGCAGGCAATTGCCCGAACGCCGCGCCATAGAGCGCACCTTGCGCGCAACCGCCAGGTTGAAGCGCGGCGCCAATTGGTCCGGGCGCGGTGCCCTGCCATTCGGGCGGTAGGCCTTGTGCGGCGACGGCCCGTGCCATGCGACGGTTTTCGGTCGTGTGGATGTCAGAGAACCATTTGGCCAACGCGATCAATTGATCGACGGCCTCAGCCTCTGACACGGTCCGGCCGGTCTTTGCCCCGTCGGCGCGCAGGATCAGGCCATCGGGGCCGAATTCCAGACGGATATCCGCCGAATCCGCCGCAAGCAGTCTCTCGGGGCCGGTGTCCACTGCAAACCCGAACTTGGCGGGAAGGGCGGGCAGTTCCGACAGGCGGTCGATAAGTTCCTGTGTCAGCCGCGCTGTGACGTCGCCTGCTTGGTAGAGTGGGGTGACAAGGATGTTGCGCCGCACCTCAATGCCGGGTTCGGCGTCCAAGAGGTTCAGCGCGGACAGCTCTGCCAGCAGCGGTTGATGATCGGCCTCGGCCACCCCGCGCAATTGCAGGTTGGCGCGGTTGGTGAGGTCGATCGTCCCGTTCCCAAACCGCTCGGCCAGTTCGCACAGCCCGATTGCCTGCGCTGCGTCCAGGCGCGCCAGCCGGGGGCGAACACGCACCACTAGCCCATCGCCCGACATCATCGGACGGTGCGCGCCGGGGCACCAGCCTTGCACGATGGGGGCGCTCATCCCAGCCCCTCCAGATCAGCGCGGATCGAGTTCCGGCGGGTGTCCCAAAGACCGGCCTCAAGCAAGGCGCGGAACCGGTCCTGCATGGCCTGATGCGCTTGCGGATTGGCTTCTTGCAGAAAGCTATCCACCTCGGCATCGCCCAGCGTGGCGTCGTGGTAGAGGTCGAACAGATGCGGTGCAACGGTGCCCGACAGATGCGCGAAAGACGCCATATGATCCAGCGTTGCCGCGATCTCGGCGGCCCCTCGGAAGCCATGCCGCTGCATCCCCGCGATCCAGCCGGGATTGGCGGCGCGGGCGTGGACCACGCGGCTGATCTCTTCGGGAAAGGTGCGCGCGCGCGGGTTGTCCGGGTTGGTATTGTCCAGATGATAAAGCTGCGCTTTGCCGCCGGTGATCTTCTTGGCGGCGGCGAACCCGGCCTCATGCGTGGCATAGTCATTGGCCAGCAGCAGGTCGGTCTCGGTCAGGTCTTGCAGGTGGACAAAGCTGTCGGCATTGGCGACGCGCTGGGTGATGCCGTCTTTGTCCTGCGCGATATGCTCGCCTTCCAGCGCAAAGGAACTGGCATTCAGCCAGGCCTCGCCGGCCTGCGCGCGGGCCTCATCGGTGTAGATTTCCGACAATTGCGTCATGTTCACGCCATAGCTGCCGGGGGCCGGGCCATAGACGCGGGTTGAGGGTTCCTGACCGGCATAGGGGTTCCAGTCGGAGGATTCATCCCGCGCCGACAGCGCGCGAATGGCTTGACCGAAAAGCGCCGAGAGGGTCGGGAAGACATCGCGGAACAGGCCCGAGACCCTCAGCGTGACGTCCAGACGCGGGCGGCTGAGGTCGGTGATCGGCAGCACTTCGATGCCTGAAACCCGCTCGGATCCTTTGTCCCAGACTGGTTTGACTCCTAGCAGGTGCAGCGCCATTGCAAACTCTTCCCCGGCGGTGCGCATGGTGGCCGAGCCCCAGAGGTCAACAATCAGACCCTTGGGATAGTCGCCTTCCTCCTGCAAATGCCGCCGCACCAGTTCCTCGGCCAGCTTCACACCTTGAGTATAAGCCGCGCGGGTCGGCACGGATCGCGGGTCGGTGGTGTAGAGGTTCCGCCCGGTCGGCAGCACATCTGAACGCCCACGATAGGGGGAGCCGGATGGACCAGCCTCGATCCGTTTCCCGGCCAGAGCGTCGATCAGACCCTGCCGTTCGGCATGGGCCGAGGGCGCGGGGTCGAAATTGCCGGTCACTTCGGGGACGCGGCCAAAGATATGCAGCCCGTCGCCGAATTGGCTTTCCTTGATGTCACAGACAAAGCGGTCGATGCGGGTGATCGCCTCGGCGGTGCAGGTGGCCTGATCAAGGCCAAGGTCGCTTTCCAGCCCGATGGCCTGTGCCTCGTTGCGGATGTCTTCTTGCAGCCGGTCGCGGCGCTTGGGGTCAAGGCCATCGGCGTTCGAGAATTCGTCCAGTAGGGATTCCAGACGCACCATCCGATCCGGCGTGCTGCTTTCCTTCAGGGCGGGCGGGATATGGCCCAGCGTGACGGCCCCGATCCGGCGCTTGGCCTGCGCGGCCTCGCCGGGGTCGTTTACAATGAAGGGGTAGATCACCGGCAGATCGCGGATCAGCACCTCGGGCCAGCAATCGGCGGACAGGGCGACCGACTTGCCCGGCAGCCATTCCAGAGTGCCATGTGCGCCGATATGGATCAGCGCATCCGCGCCAAGGGCTTTGCGCAACCACAGGTAAAACGCGACATAGCTGTGGCGCGGGGTCCGGCTGAGGTCATGATAGTCGTCATCGCGCAACTCGGGCGCGCCGCGTTCGGGTTGCAGCGCGACAAGGGCCTTGCCACGGCGCAGGGCGGCGAAGTGGAAGGCCCCATTTGCAACCGTCGGGTCATCTTTGGGTTCACCCCAGACAGTTTGCAGGTCGGTGCGCAACTGCTCGGGCAGGCCCGACAGCTCAGTCAGGTAGTCCGCCAGCGGCCATGCAATCCGGGAGTCCAAAAGTGTCTCAGAGATCGGTTCGGCGGGCGCTGTATCATATCCTTCGCCTTGCAGATCGGACAGCATCGCCTCGGCCGAGGCCAGCGCGTCCAGACCCACCGCATGGGCCATCTGCCAGTCTTTGCCGGGATAGGTAGACAGGACAAGCGCGGGCACCTGATCGGCTTTGGGCTTGTCGTGCAGGTTCAGCCAGCCAGAGACGCGGTCGATGATGGCCTCGATCCGTTCGGGCTCGGCCCGGTGGGCAAAGCGGGAATATTCCAGATGCGGGTCGCGTTTGCCCGGTTCCTTGAAGGATGCGATGCCTGCGCTAATTCGCCCGTCGACTTCGGGCAGAACCACATGCATGGCCAGATCGGCAGGCGACAGACCCCGTTCCGCCTCGGCCCATGCTTTGCGGCGCGAGGTGGCAAGGGCGACCTGGAACACCGGCACATTGGCTGCGTCCAGAGGCGAGGTGCCTGACGCGCCTTTGCCCGAGAAAGACGTGGCGTTGATGATGGCCGACGGGTTCAACGCCACGATGGTGTCGCGCAACCAATCGGCGGCGGCGGGTGCTTTGAGAGACGGCGCGAACAGGCCCATGGCTTCGAACCCGCGCGCGCGCAGGCTGCGGATCAGGGCTGCGACCGGAGCGGTGTCGGCTGAGGTCAGATAGGCACGGTAGAAGGTGACGAGGATGCGTTTGGCATCGCTTGAAAACGCCTCATCTACCGGGATCACCCCGCGATCCGGGCACCAAGCGCCACATTCGGGGATCGTTTTGGCCCCCATCACAGGTCCCGCATACAGTCCCGCCGCCAGCGCCATTTGCGCCAGGGCGGCCTGTGCCGCAACTTCTCCGCCCGTATCGCAGAGATGCGCCAAACGGCGCAGAGTCGAGACGGGCAGGGTGGAATAGTCATCCAACCGCGTATCTTCGCGCCCGTCGGCGGGCAGGACAGCAAGAGCGATCCCCTTGGCCTGTGCCAGTGTCAGAACCTGCTGCAAGCCGTAGGACCAGTAGGGTACCCCGCCGATCAGACGAATCAGGATGCCTTTGGCCCCTTCCAAGGTCTGTTCGACATAGGTGTCGACGGACAGAGGGTGTTTCAGCGCCGTTAGGTTGGCCAGCCGTAGGGTCGGCATCCGGCCCTCGGGCCCTCCGCCGCGATGCCAGCCTGCCGCGAAAGCTCCGAGGTCGCTGTCAGAGAATGACAGCACCACCAGATCCGCTGGGCTCTGGCCCAGATCGGTCGGGGTCTCGGTTTCCTCGAGCCCGTGGCTTTCGCGGAAGACGACGTGCATGGCTTACTCGGCGGCCTCGGTCACGCCCAAAAGGATATCGCGGATTTCGGCCTCTTTGATGTCGTCATGCTCGGCGATCACGACAAGGCGCGAGCGGCGGTCTTCGCCGGGCCCCCATGGACGGTCGTATTGGTGGCGAACCCGCGCTCCAACGGCCTGCACCAGCAGACGCATTGGTTTGCCCCGAACGGCCGCATAGCCTTTGACGCGCAGGATGTTCAGTTCCTTGGCCAGCCGTTCGATCTTGGCAACCAGATCAAGCGGGTCAGACTGTTCCGGCAACTCGACGATGATGCTTTCAAAATCGTCGTGCTCGTGATCGTGGTGGCCATCGTGATGGCTGGGACGCGCGTCCATGTCATCCTCGGCTGCGGCTTCAAGGCCCAGCACGACGCGCACGTCCACGGCTCCCTCGGCGACCTCAACTACGGGCAGGGGACGCGGGGCTTCGGCGGCGATGATCTCGCGTGCTTTGGCGACGCCTTCGGGACCGGCCAGATCGGGCTTGGTCAGCAGGATGATGTCGGCGCAGGAGATCTGATCCTCGAACACCTCGGACAGGGGTGTTTCGTGGTCAATGGAATCGTCGGCCATGCGTTGGGCGTCCACCGCCTCGACATTGGGCGCGAAACGACCGGCGGCGACGGCTTCGGCATCGGCCAGAGCTATCACGCCATCGACGGTGATTTTCGAACGGATATCGGGCCAGTCGAAGGCTTTCAGCAGCGGTTTGGGCAGGGCGAGGCCGGAGGTTTCGATCAGGATGTGATCGGGGCGCGGCTCCAGCGCCATCAGGGCCTCAATCGTGGGTATGAAATCGTCGGCAACGGTGCAGCAGATGCAGCCGTTCGCCAGTTCCATGATGTTTTCCGCGGGGCAGTCAGGAATGGCGCAGGATTTCAGGATATCGCCATCAACGCCAACATCGCCGAACTCGTTGACCACAACGGCCAGACGCTTGCCCTGCGGGTTTTGCATCAGATGACGCACCAAAGTGGTTTTGCCCGAGCCCAGAAAGCCGGTGATCACGGTGACAGGGAGTTTTTCGAGATTGCTCATTTCAGGGCTCCAATCGGGGGAATGCGGGCCGCACAGTTTTTGCGGAAATGTTCAGGGCGCTCGCGCCATTTGACCAGACCATCCTCGGTGGCAAGGTACTTGGTGGCGCCGTCAACGATCACGTCGACATGATCGGTTTCATTCAGATGCTCATAGACGAATGTCCAGCGATCCGGGCCGCCGCGCAGGACAATAGAACAGCCCTCCTCACAGTTCGACAGGCATTCTACGGCTTTCAGGGTTATTCCGTCGGGCAGGTGCGCCTGTTCCAGCGCCTTGTGCAGCAATGTGCCGGGGCGTTGGGTATCGTCCTCAACGGGCAGCCCGCGACGACAGGTGGTGCAAACCAGCAATTCGACCGGAGCGGTCTCGGTCATGTCTCTCATCCCCCCAAATCCTCTTCGTGGGGGACGGGGTTTCATGCGGGTCCATTGACCCGACACCGGAACACCCCGTCCGGTTTCATCTTCGGGTGCTGGCAGGTCTCCCGGCTTGCGGATGTCAGAGGCGTCCTCTGTCGGGTGTCCCGCCTTCCCGGCATTCGCCAGTGGCTTGGGCACCCTCTCCGGTCACGGTCGCGGGGGCGGCTGCGTTTGACGGATGATCCGCTGACGCATTCCCTTTTCATCTGCTGTCGCAGACACCAACGAAAGGGACATGCGGCAGGGTAAGCCCGCTTGTCAAGCACAACGCGCCGTTCCGTGATCACGCGGGTAAAAAGCGACCTGTCCGGGTCGCTGGGCGGCATGATCCGGTTGGGCCGACGTGCTGGCATGGTTCGCAAGACGCGAACAGGAGGATGCGGCGCATGAAAGTAGGGTTTATCGGGCTGGGCAATGTGGGGGGCAAGCTCTCGGGATCGCTGCTGCGCAACGGAATCGATCTGACCGTGCATGATCTGAACCCCGATCTGGTGGCTGCGTTTGTCAAGAAAGGGGCTAAGGCCGCTGAAAGCCCGGCTCAACTGATGCGCGATTGCGAAGCGGTGATCACCTGCCTTCCATCCCCCGCTGCCTCGGACGCGGTAATGCAAGAGATGCTGCCAGAGGTCGCCCCCGGCAAAATCTGGATGGAAATGTCGACCACAGACGAGGCCGAGGTCAAACGCCTTGGCGCGATGGTGATCGAGCGGGGCGGGGCTGCGGTGGACTGCCCGGTTTCGGGCGGATGCCACCGGGCCGCAACGGGAAATATCTCGATTTTCGCGGGCTGCGATCGCGCGACGTTCGAGCGTATCCTGCCCTTCCTAACAACCATGGGGCGGCGCATCCTGCATACTGGCGAACTCGGCTCGGCGTCGGTGCTGAAGGTGCTGACCAACTATCTGGCCACTGCCAACCTGATCACCTGCGCCGAGGCCTTGGTGACTGCAAAGGCCGCCGGGATGGACCTGAACACCACCTATGAGGCGATCAGGATATCCTCGGGCACTTCTTTTGTGCATGAGACTGAAAGTCAGGTCATCCTGAACGGCTCGCGCGATATTTCATTCACGATGGATCTGGTGAAAAAGGATATTGGGCTGTTTCAGGATGTGGCGGACCGAGCCGGAGTTCCTTTGGAAATGAACCCTTTGATGATTAAGATATTCGACGACGGGATCGCCCGCTATGGCGACCGGGAATTATCGCCCAACATTATCAGACGTCTGGAGGATGCGACCGGGCTGGACATCCGCGCCCCCGGCTTTCCGCCCGAGATGGAGGACGATGAGCCCGAAGAACCCGGTTACGAAGTGGTTCCCGCGAACCGGGCTTCTGCCTGAGCCTTTTCTTCATGAAATCAGAGATGCCCACAGTTGCTGATCCTTGGGGGCGTGCAACTCTGGGCTTGTCATCTGTGTTGGACAAAATCTTGAGCCTATCTTAAACACATTCCAATAATCCGCGAGTGGTACAGGCAAGAGAGCGAATAATGACGGATGAAACCTTTCTCATCGTAACAACGATGAAGAATGAAGGACCTTTCATGATCGATTGGGTGGCCTAAAACCGCTCAATCGGGTTCGACGATATCCTGATCTATACCAATGATTGCGATGACGGGACCGACATCATCGCGGACCGGATGCAAGAACTTGGCTGGGTTCATCACGAACGTAACCCAGTTAAACCCAAGGAAAAGCCGCAAACCGAAGCATTTTCGCTGTCCAGAAGTCACCCGAGCTATCTTGCTTCTGATTGGATCCTCAGCCTGGATGTGGATGAATACATCAACGTCCGGCTGCCCGGTGGCGATATTCGCAGTTTGTCGAGGTCAGCGGGGATGCGGACGCCATATCGATGTGCTGGCGGATGTTCGGGCAGGGCGGTCAGGTCGATTTTGTGGATCAACCCGTACCGGAAACCTTTTTCCGCGCAGCGCCCGAGAACAAATACCCGCATCAGCGCGCGAAGGGGTTAAAGACCCTGTTTCGCAACAATGGGAAATTCAATCGCTTTCGCGCTCATCGGCCACGGATTGACGCCTACCACGCGCCGAACAAGGATGCGCCATACGAAGGGGTGCTATGGCGCGATTCCGGTGGAAACCTGTTTCCCGCAGAGGATGTGAAATGGCGCGCATGGCGTGGATTCAGTCATGAATATGCACGCATCCATCACTATGCGGTTCGCAGTACCGACAGTTTTCTGGTCAAACGTGATCGTGGGCGCACCAATCATATCAGCCAGGATCAGGGGCTCGAATACTGGGACATGATGAACCACAATGATGTCGAGGACCGGTCGATCCTCGCGCATATGGATGCCATGCACGAAATGCGCGCGAAAATGATGGCAGATCCCAGGCTGGCCGAATTGCATGAGGATGCATGTAACTGGCATGTGTCCAAGGCGCGCAAGCTGCGCAAGCGGGAAGACTGGGCCGAGTTTGTTCAGGCTCTGCAAGATCCCGAGGAGGTCGCAGAGTCAAAGCCCGATCCTGTCACCGCTGCCGTCCGGCGCGGCAAACGCGCCAAGCAACGCGAGCGCAAAGACGCCCTGCGCCGCGAACTGCTCGAGCTCATGCCCAAGGGCAAGCTGAGCATCGAAATCGGCGTCTGGAAGGGCGAATTCTCTGAACTGCTGCTGGAAGGGCTGCAACCTTCCAAACTGGTCTTGATTGATCCTTGGGGCGTTCAGGACGATCCCGAAGATGGCGTTTCACTGGCCGGTGCGCGCAGTAAGAAAGACATGGACCGCATCTACGAGTCGGTAAAGGACAAGTACCGCGATGAAATCGCGCTGGGCAAAGTCTCGGTCATCCGCGATTTCTCGGTTCCAGCGATGGCGCAGTTCAAGGATGAGAGCATTGGTTTTGCCTATGTCGACGGCGACCATTCCTACGAGGGTGTAAAGGCGGACCTAAAGGCGATCCTACCCAAAATGATGACTGGTGGTGTGATCATGCTGGACGACTATCACCGAAAAGGATGGTGGAAAGACGGTGTGATGCGCGCATTCCACGAGTTTCTGGGTGAGAACTCGGCAAATGTTCGGATCAAGGCAATCAAGGGTGCGCAGGTCGCCGTGCAAAAGATATAGGATCTCTGGTAACTCAATCGCGATCATTGCCGGTTGAGCAGGCGGCGATTTAGGCATACCTCCGGATTGCGTAGCCTGAGTGAAACGGAGTACTGACGGTGCAAAATTCGGTAACCAGCGCTGCACGTCTAAGTGTGGCACCCATGATGGACTGGACAGATCGCCATTGTCGCTATTTCCACCGGCTGCTCAGCGCGCAGGCGTTGCTCTATACTGAAATGGTAACAGCCCCGGCCTTACTGCGTGGCGGTGCGTTACATCTGCTGGACCATAGCCCTCAAGAACATCCCGTGGCACTGCAGCTGGGCGGATCGGATCCGGGTGAACTGGCGCAGGCGGCAATTCTTGGGGCAGATGCCGGATATGATGAGATCAACCTGAACTGCGGATGCCCTTCTGATCGGGTGCAGTCAGGGACTTTTGGTGCCGTATTGATGAAGGAACCAGGCCGCGTCGCAGAATGCGTCAGCGCGATGCGAGAAGTTGTGACCGTTGATGTAACAGTCAAATGCCGGATCGGCGTTGATGAGCAAGACCCGGCAGAGATACTTCCGCAGTTTCTCGAGCAGATCCGAGCAGCCGGCTGTACGCGCGTGATCGTTCATGCGCGCAAGGCTTGGCTTCAGGGGTTAAGCCCAAAAGAAAACAGGGATATTCCGCCCTTGGACTATGATCTGGTTCACCAGATGAAGGCGGCGTTTCCTGATCTGCATATCTCACTCAACGGGGGTATCACGACGCTGGAGCAGGCGCAGGCTCAGCTTGAGGCCGGTCTGGATGGCGTGATGATCGGGCGCGCGGCCTATCATCAGCCCGCTGACATTCTGGCCGAAGCGGACAGTCGGGTTTTCCAGGCCGGAGAGGCGATTGATCCTTTTGATGTGGTTCACAAAATGGTGCCCTACATTGAAAATCACCTTGCCGCAGGGGGACGCTTGCACCAGATCACCCGGCATATGCTGGGCCTTTTTGCGGGGCGTCCGGGCGCGCGCGGCTGGCGCAGAACGTTATCCGAAGGGGCGGTGCAAGAGAATGCTGGACCTGAGGTATTGTTGCAGGCCTTGCAGAGCGTGATACCTCTGACAGAGGTGAATCAGGCAGTTTGACACCGGTATTGGGGGGATGGATGACCGAAACGATGTTGTTGGCCCATATGCTGGGCCTTTTGCTTGTCATCGGGGCCGTTGCCGGGGTTTTGGCAGGTCTGTTGGGGGTCGGTGGCGGCATCGTTCTGGTGCCCGCCTTTTTCTATGCGTTTCAGACCCTTGGCTATGGTGGCCCACAGCTTATGCAACTGTGTCTGGCAACGTCGCTGGCAACCATCATCGTGACCTCGCTCAGATCAGTGATGAGCCACAACAAAAAGGGGGCTGTCGATTGGGGCATTCTACGGGGTTGGGGTCCGGGCATCGCCATTGGCGCAGTATTGGGTGTTCTGGTTGCGTCGTCTTTGAGGACCGAAATACTGCAGGCGTTGTTCGGTCTGCTGGGAATGGTCATCGGAGCGTATCTGGGGCTGGGTAAATCCGAATGGCGGCTGGGTGACGCGATGCCCAAAGGCACGCGTCGGGTTGTTCTGTCGCCCTCGGTGGGCTTTCTATCTGTACTCATGGGCATTGGCGGCGGCAGTTTCGGCGTGCCTCTGATGAGCCTTTACAACACACCCATACACAGGGCTGTCGCGACCGCTGCCGGTTTTGGGGTCATTATCGCAGTGCCATCGGTTCTGGGCTTTCTATTCCTCGACATCGCGCCGGAACATCGGCCTCCTTTTACGATTGGCGCAGTGAACCTGATTGCATTCGGCATCGTAATTGCGATGACGATGATCACTACACCTTGGGGTGTCAAACTGGCTCATGCGATGGATCCAAAGCCGCTAAAGCGCGTCTTTGCGGTGTTCCTGACTCTGGTTGCGCTGAACATGCTGCGAAAGGCTTTGGGGTGGTAGGGTCATTTGATGATGCCGGATGGGTTGCCTTTGCGCATGACGCGGCGGTTGCGGATTGGGTAAGGCAGGTTTTGCCGTCCGCGCGGGCTTCGGTTACGAACCCGGCACATGCTCAGTGGCATGATTGCGAGGGCACCTGGTTTATCGGCGTTGATGCTTTGGACAATGACGGGCAGGGCAGCGTTGCCGGGTCCGAGCCCTTGACCGGGGCGGCCATGGAATTTGTGACACAGCGCTACGGCCAGATCGATCTGCACAAGGCGCAGGTTTCGGTGATCTATCCGGGCTATCCGCGTCCTCGGCGCGGCGAGGGCGAGGCGGCCAGCCGCTATCGTGCAAAACGGGATGCGGCGCATGTGGATGGTTTGAAACCCACAGGCCCCGACCGGCGGCGGCATGTGGACGAGCCGCACGCCTGGGTGCTGGGTATTCCCTTGACCAAAGCCAGTGCTGATGCATCGCCGATGGTCGTGTGGGAAGGCAGCCACAAAATTATGGGGGAGGCGTTCAGGCGCGCTCTGGCAGATATTCCGCCGCAGGCGCTGGGTCAGACTGATCTGACCGCAATCTATCAGGCAGCCCGCCGCGAGGTGTTCGAACGCTGCCCGAGGATCGAACTGGCTGCGCAGCCGGGCGAGACATATGTGCTGCATCGCCACTGTTTGCACGGCGTCGCGCCATGGGGCGAAAACGCGACTGCCGGATCAGATGGACGGATGATCGCCTATTTCCGCCCCGAAATGCCGGGCGGTGTAGCGCAATGGCTTGAATCGGCCTAACCTCCTGCCATTGCTTGGCTTTGGAGGTTATTTGAGATGATTACGGTCCATGCGAATTCTGACGGTGCGCTGATCGAGGTGGAATTGTCGGGTGAGGTGACAAGCGCGGACTACGCGGCAACGCTGGTTCCCGCGATTGAGGCAGCGTTGAGGGATCACGATGCAATCCGCCTGCTGGCGATCATAACGCCCGAGTTCAAGGGCTATGATCTGGGGGCGGCATGGTCCGACACCAAGCTTGGCCTCAGCCACTGGCGCGGGTTCGACCGGATCGGCGTTGTTGCCGATCAGCGCTGGGTCCAGACCAGCATCCGTCTGGCCGCGCCGATCCTGCCTTGTCCGGTCCAGGTGTTCGCGATGGAGGATCTGGAAGAAGCACGCCGTTGGATTCGCGAGTCGCTGGGGGCCATCCATGTCATCGACCTTGGCGGGCCATGCGTACAGATCAGCCTGATGGGCAAGCTGGATTCCGAGGAATACAAACAGGCGCAAAGCGATCTAGACGCCATGTTAAGCGAACGCGAGGGGTTTCGTCTGCTGATCGACCTTCGTGAATTTGACGGCTGGCAGGGGCTGACCGCCATGGCTGCGCATTTCCGGTTGGCTGCCGGGCATATAGGACTGTTGGACCGGGCCGCGATTGTGGGTGACAAGACCTGGCAAAAGATGGCGCAACGCATGGCGAGCCACGTT
This sequence comes from Ruegeria sp. E1, assembly GCF_056534225.1. Taxonomy (NCBI): domain Bacteria; kingdom Pseudomonadati; phylum Pseudomonadota; class Alphaproteobacteria; order Rhodobacterales; family Roseobacteraceae; genus Ruegeria; species Ruegeria sp. E1. The sequence goes on from NZ_JBQFPE010000001.1 coordinate 47,014, forward strand.
CTGGGCGCACGGACCGAGTATTTCTCGGCAGAGGATTATGAAAACGCCAAATCCTGGCTTGCTGCAGGTTGACCCGATTGACGCTTAGTCCCGGCTTAGCCGGGCGGCGCGACCACCGCGCCGTTTGGCAAGTCGGGGCTTTCGGTCTGGCAAGTCCTGCATGATTTCAGCACGCTCGGAACTGTCCATTTTTGACCAGCGCGTAATCTCGTCAATGGTGCGATAACATCCGGTGCAGATACGTTCGGTTGGGTGAACAACGCAGATTTGGACGCAAGGGCTTTCGACCTCGTTCCGTTTCCAAACCATGTTTGTCATCCGCGTGATCCGATCTGTTACAAAAAGCGCAGCCTGTCCAGCGCTCCTTGCAAGATATAACCGGCGGCGACGTGATCAATAACCTGTCCGCGACGTTTTCGTGTCGTATCCGCCTCAAGAAGTGCTTTTTCTGCCGCAACCGTGCTAAGCCGTTCGTCCCAAAACCCGATGGGCAAATCGGTCAAACGCGTCAGATTTCGGGCAAATGCACGGGTGGATTGGCACCGAGGCCCTTCCGATCCGTCCATGTTTCTGGGCAGACCCAGCAGGATGCCTCCAATCTCGCGATCGGTCACGATTTCGATAAGGCGCGCAGAATCCAATGTAAATTTCTTGCGCCGAACCGTTTCAAGCGGGCTTGCGACCGTCCGCATTCGGTCCGACACGGCAACACCAATGGTCTTGTCACCCAGATCCAGCCCCATTAGTGCGCGCATCGCAGGCAAACTGGCGGCGAAATCGGAAAATTCATCATGGATCATGGCGCCAGTCCCGCGCGTTCCGCAGCAGCCTGAATTATGTCCAATGCTGCATTGTTGTCTGCAAACACGGCCAACGCTTCGTTGCGTATGTTCTGCGCGCGTTCGGTGTCGCCCAGAACACCAAGGGCTGCGATCAGCCGCGCCCATTCCTCGGGTGCGCCGCCTTCTGTCGCCAACCGGTCCGACAGTTGGTTGACCATGCCAAGGATCATCTCCTGACGTTCTTCCGGAGTCAGTTCGGATGCGGCCTGCATGTCTTCTTGCGAGGGGCCGGGGGCAGCGGGGGCTGCGCCCAGATCCGGCGCGTTGAAGACGCCAGCGCGATAGGCAAGCTCTTCAATCTGACCGCGAATGATGTTTGCCCACGGGGCACCCGCAGGGGCGGTGCGCAGCGTGTCGGCCCAAACGCGATAGGCCAGATCAGGCCGCCCAGTCTGCGCCAACATCAGCCCCCAGTAATACCGAGCCGGTCCAAGATCGGGATCTCGTTCAAGTGCCTGTTGCAGGGCGGCTTCGGCCTCAGGTGAAACATTCCCGCTGGCGGCGAGGATCATCATCTCGGCCAGATCAGCGTAGGCTGCGGCCGAGGCGGCGTCTCCGGACAATTCGATGACCCGCTTTTGGGCTTCATACCCGGCCTTGAAATTCCCGGCATTGGTTTCATGCTGGGCCAAAAGAATATGGCCCTGAATGTCATCCGGTCGCCCCGCCACGGTGTCGCGCAATTGCCGCAGCAGGTTGGCGTAGCTTTCGTCTAATGCAGGGGCAGCCACAGGTGCGAGCATGCTTTCAAGCTCGGGCTGGCTGGGCCGGTTCGTGCGCAGGTCTTCAGCCATTTCCAGCCGCGCAGAAAGCGGCATGTCGGGAAAGCCGGCAGCGCCCATCTGCCGATAGAGAACGAGCGTGCCACCGACCAGTATCACCGCCATCAGGATCATGGCGATGGTCGAAACGGACCTGGATGGCCCGCTTGCCACGCTCTGGTGTTTTGCTTGCGCATCCGCAGCCAGAATGCGGCGCGAAATTTCCGTGCGCACCCTCTCGGCATCTGCTTTCGCGATGACGCCACGCGCCAGATCTCGATCCACGCCAGCCAGTTGTTCACGGTACACCCGCAGATCATAGGCGGCAGTAGGTTTATCCGTTTGCCGGCGCCGCAGCAGTGGCGCGCCCAGAAAGCCCGTGATCAGCAGTGCGACAAAGAAAGCGATAACCCAGAACGTCATTGTCCCTCCGGCGTTGGATGCCCTGACTTAGCCCTGCAAGGCGCGTGAAAAAAGGGACAAAAGGCCGCGAAGCGCGCTCATGTCGCAATAATGCGATATTGTGACGTTGCGCGGCGCGGGTAGAATGCGCGCGCGCGGCATATCTGCGCCCAATCATCCAAGACCGGACGGATTCGCTCATGAAACACTATTCAGCCTTTGCAGTGGCGCGTGAGGCGCTGCGTTATCACACCGGATGGGAACGGGCCTGGCGTTCGCCAGAGCCGAAAAAACGGTATGATGTCATAATTGTCGGCGCAGGCGGCCACGGTCTGGCGACTGCATATTATCTGGGCAAGAATTATGGCATCCAGAATGTCGCAGTGATCGAAAAAGGCTGGCTGGGCGGTGGCAACACCGGGCGGAACACAACCATCATCCGGTCGAACTACCTGCAGGATCCGTCGGCGGCGATCTATGAAAAGGCGCGCAGCCTGTACGAGGATCTGAGCCAGGATCTGAACTATAACATCATGTTCAGCCCGCGTGGCGTGATCATGCTGGCCCAGACCCAGCACGAGATTCGCGGCTATCAGCGCACGGCGCACGCCAACGCCTTGCAAGGGGTTAAGACCGAGTGGATCGGCCCCGAGCGCGTGAAAGAGCTGGTTCCGATCATCAACCTGGAAGGTCCACGCTATCCGGTTCTGGGTGGTCTCTGGCAGGAACGTGGCGGCACCGCGCGTCACGATGCGGTGGCGTGGGGCTATGCGCGTGCCTGTTCGGCTATGGGCATGGACATCATCCAGCAATGCGAAGTCACCGGCGTTCGTCAGGAAAACGGCCGCGTTGTCGGCGTCGACACCACCAAAGGCGCCATCGACTGTGACAAGCTGGGCATCGTGGTCGCGGGCCATTCCGGCCAGCTGGCCGAGATGGCGGGCTTCCGTCTGCCGCTTGAAGCAGTTGCACTGCAGGCGCTGGTCTCCGAGCCTATCAAGCCCTGCATGGACGTGGTCGTGATGGCCAACACCGTTCATGGCTATATGTCTCAGTCGGACAAAGGCGAGATGGTGATCGGCGGCGGCACCGACGGGTTCAACAACTTCACCCAGCGCGGCTCGTTCCATCACATTGAGGAAACCGTGCGTGCACTGGTCGAAACCTTCCCGATGATCTCGCGCCTGAAGATGCTGCGCCAGTGGGGCGGGATCGTGGATATGACCGGCGACCGGTCTCCGATCCTGTCGAAAACGCCGCTGCAGGGTTGCTTTATCAACGGCGGCTGGGGCACCGGTGGCTTCAAGGCCATTCCGGGGTCTGGTTGGGGCATGGCGCAGCTGATGGCCACGGGCCATTCACCGCTGACCGAAGCCTTCACCATGGACCGCTTCAAAGAGGGCCGCTTTATCGACGAAAGCGTCGCCGCCGGGGTGGCGCACTAAGGGCTTCGCCCAAAGTAGCCTTCCCAAAGAATACTGGCCGGCTCGCGTGCCGACCGACCGACAAAAGGATGACCAAATGCTGATCCTGAATTGCCCCTGTTGCGGCGTCGATGCCGAAGAAACCGAACTGGCCGCTGGCGGCGAAGCGCATCTGAAGCGTTTCGGCCCCGGCTCGTCGGATGATGAGTTCCACGACTATCTGTTCATGCGCGAAAACCCCAAAGGCGTTCATTTCGAACGTTGGCGTCACGCCAATGGCTGCGGCAAGTGGTTCCACGCCGCCCGCTGCACGCAGACGCTCGAGGTGTTTGGTACCTATTCCGCCCAAACCACCGAGCCGCCGCAAGAGATCAAGGATGCCATCGCGGCCAAGCGCCCCGGCTGGTCGTGGAGAGAATTCTCCTGATGCTTCATCTTTTCAAAAATACTCCCGCCGGAGGCTCCGACGCCTCCACATGCGAAAGGTCCGCACCATGAGCACCCGTCTCGCAAAACAAGGCCGTCTGATTGACCGGTCGAAACAGGTTTCCTTTACCTTCAACGGCACCTCGATGCAGGGCTACGAGGGCGACACGCTTGCCTCGGCGCTGCTGGCAAACGACCAGATGATGGTTGGCAGATCGTTCAAGTATCACCGTCCCCGCGGCATGGTGGCCAGCGGCGCGGAAGAACCCAACGCTCTGGTCGGTCTGGGCGAAGGCAATCGGTTCGAGCCGAACCAGCGCGCCACCACCACCGAGCTGTTCAATGGCCTGACATCCGTGTCGCAGAACCATTGGCCGAACCTGGAATTCGACGTGGGCGCGATCAACACGCATCTATCGCGGTTCCTGCCTGCCGGTTTCTATTACAAGATGTTCATCCATCCGAAACCGTTCTGGAAACACGTCTACGAGCCGTTCATCCGTCAGTCTGCCGGTCTGGGCAAAGCGCCCGACAAAGACTCGCGCGATGCGGATACTTACGAACACTTCTACGCCTTCACCGATGTTTTGGTCATCGGCGGTGGTGTCGCGGGTCTGCAGGCCGCGAAGGCGGCTGCACAATCTGGCGCCAAGGTTCTGTTGATCGAGCAGACCGCACATTGGGGTGGTCGGGCTCCGGTTGACGGCGGTATCGTCGATGGGCAGCCTGTGGATAAGTTCGTGGAACAATTGGTTTCCGAACTGGAAACAATGGACAATGTTACCATGCGCAATCGCTGCATGGGGGCAGGAGTCTATGACCACGGTTACGTGCTGGGATACGAGCGCTTGACCGACCACAACCCGGGCGCACAGGGTCCACGTCATCGTCTTTGGCGCATCCGTGCGAAACAGGTTGTGACCGCCACTGGTGCAATCGAACGCCCGCTGTCCTTCGCGGGCAACGATGTTCCGGGCGTCATGTTGGCCTCGGCCATGCGTGACTATGTAGTCAACTGGGGTGTCACCCCCGGTGAGCGTGTTATCGTTGCCACCAATAATGACGACGGCTATCGCACCGCGATCATCCTGAAACAGGCCGGTGTAGATGTTCTGCGCGTGATTGATGCGCGCGACAGCGCCGGGCCTCTGGCCGAGGAAGCCCGTCAATTGGGTATTCGTGTCGATCCCGGCAAGGCCATCGCCAAGGTCAAAGGCGGCAAGCGCGTCAAAAAGGTCGATCTTTGCAATCAGGACGGCATCGGTGGCGCGCGGGAAGAGGTCGAATGCGACGCGGTCGCCATGTCGGGTGGCTGGTCGCCGGTCGTTCACATGTGGTCGCATTGCGGCGGCAAGCTGATCTGGGATGAGGCGAACGCCCATTTCCGTCCCGACCCCGCGCGTCCTCCGCTGGGTGCGGATGGCGAAGGCTTTGTTCTGGCGGCTGGCAGTTCGAACGGACCGCTGGCGCTGGGCGAGGTTCTGAACGACGCACATGCGGCTGGCAAATCGGCGGCAAAAGCCGCCGGTTTCAAGCCGAAGAACACCAAGGCTCCGACCGGTGAGACCACCGAAGAGGCTCCGATGGCGGCGGTCTGGCTAATGCCTGCGAATGCAGACATTCAGCTACGCATGAAATCGTGGCTGGACTTCCAGAATGATGTCAAGGTTTCGGACGTCCAACTGGCAGCGCGCGAAGGTTATGAAAGCGTCGAGCACACCAAGCGTTACACCACGCTGGGTATGGCGACCGATCAGGGTAAGTTGAGCAACATCAACGGCTTGGCGATCCTTGCTGATGCATTGGACAAGGAAATCCCTAAGGTCGGTACAACCACCTTCCGTCCGCCTTACACACCCATCTCGATGGCTTCGATTGGCGGTGAAGCGCGTGGTGAGGTGTTCCAGCCGATCCGTCAGACTCCTATGCACAACTGGCACGACAAGAACGGCGCCGATTGGGAGCCGGTCGGCCACTGGCGCCGGACCTATGCCTATGTTCGTCCCGGTGAATCCGTTCATGACGCGGTTAATCGCGAGGTCAAGAACACCCGTGAAAACCTCGGCCTGCTGGACGCCTCAACGCTAGGCAAGCTGATCGTCAAGGGTCCAGATGCCGGCAAGTTCCTGGACATGCTGTACACCAACATGATGTCCACGCTGAAGGTCGGCAAATGCCGTTATGGCCTGATGTGTTCGGAAAACGGCTTTTTGATCGACGACGGCGTTGTTGCCCGGATCGACGAGGATACATGGCTGTGTCACACCACCACCGGCGGTGCCGAGCGTATCCATGGCCACATGGAAGAATGGCTGCAAACCGAATGGTGGGACTGGAAAGTCTACGTCGCCAACGTGACCGAGCAATACGCGCAGGTCGCTGTCGTGGGGCCGAATGCCCGTAAGGTGCTTGAGAAGCTGAACGCGCAAGCGGGCGGCGGTATGGACCTGTCGAAAGAGGCGCTGCCCTTCATGGAATGGCGCGATGGCAAGATCGGTGAGTTCGACGCGCGCGCCTATCGCATCTCGTTCTCGGGTGAGCTGTCTTATGAGATCGCGGTTCCGGCTTCACAAGGTCAGGCGTTCTGGGACGCTCTGATTGATGCAGGTCAGGAGTTCGGCGTGATGCCTTATGGCACCGAATGTCTGCACATCCTGCGGGCCGAGAAGGGCTTTATCATGATCGGCGACGAGACCGACGGCACCGTGATCCCGCAGGATCTGGGGCTGCACTGGGCGCTGTCGAAGAAGAAAGAAGACTATCTGGGTAAACGCGCACATACGCGCAGCCACATGGCGGACCCTGAGCGTTGGAAACTGGTTGGTCTTGAGACTGTGGATGGATCGGTTCTGCCGGACGGTGCCTATGCGGTGGGCGAGGGCGTCAATGCCAATGGTCAGCGCAATATGATCGGGCGTGTGACCTCGACCTATTACTCGGCCAATCTGGGCAAGGGTATCGCCATGGGCCTGATCAAGCACGGGCCGGATCGCATGGGCGAAATTGTCGAGTTCCCGGGCACGGACGATAAAATCTACAAAGCCAAGATCGTGGACCCGATCTTTTACGACAAGGACGGGGAGAAGCAGAATGTCTGAACCCATCAGCGCACTGAACCACGCCAGCTATGAAGGCATCGCAAAGGTCGAAGAATGCGGCCTGCAAGGCATGATCACCGTTCGTGGCGATCTGTCCGACAAAGTGCTGGCCAAGGCCGTCAAGGACGCCACCGGGCAGAAGATGCCCGGCCAGCGTGAGGCTTTGGTGAAAGGTGACACCGGCGTGGCTTGGATGTCTTCGGACGAGTTGCTGGTGCTGGTGCCTTATGCCGAGGTCGAGGCCAAACTGGCCGCGATGGCAGATGCACTCAGCGGCATCCACGCTTTGGCGGTGAACGTCTCGGACGCCCGCGCGGTGTTCCGTGTCTCGGGCAGTAGCGCCCGCGAGGTGCTGGGAAAGGTCGCACCGGTCGAGTTGTCGGTTGAGGCCTTCCAACCCGGCCAGATCCGTCGCTCGCGTCTGGCACAGGTCGCAGGCGCGTTCTGGATGGACGACGCTGAGACCTTCCGCGTGGTTTGTTTCAGGTCAACTGCGGACTATGTGTTCAAGCTGCTCAAGGTCGCTGCGCAACCGGGTAGTGAGGTTGGGGTATACTGACCTACGCCTCAGTATTAGATGCAATGCCGCCCGATCCTGTCGGGCGGTTTTTTCTTGGGCAATTGCCGTCAATATTCTTCAATCAACGCGTGTTTGAATCAACGAATTCGAGCACGGTTTCCTTGCATCTAAAATGAGAAGGTGTTTTTGTCAGTTCGCGCATAACGCGTCTGATCATCGTACTGGAGGAATGGAAAGAAATCAGACTGTACGTTTTCGATAATGTGACCAATTTTCCAGGCGCAGCCTTGTGACTTGAAAGGCTCGTGCCGCGCAAACGACAACAATTGTTTAAAACCTTCCGCCAGTTCCAATTCGCTCAACAAGGGGCATGGGAGGGCCGCAAGACGAAAGCGGCAATACTTTCGAAACAGGAAAATCGTATGAAGCTAGCCTCTCTTTTTGCAACCTTTGTTTTGTTCGCGACTGCTGCGCAGGCGGATGTTCAAAGTTATGAATGCGATCTCAATAGCACCCAGGATCGCGGCTGGATCCCACGCAAAGTTCTTCTGAGCGTCGATGCTGATCGCAGACGTGCGCGGGCTTATGATGGGGCAATTCGTGCTTCAAATGAACTGGCAAACATTGCTGCGGAAACTCCGGCAGACGCGAAATTCAAGGAAACACGCAAAGGCGAATATCGCTTGTCTTGGCGGGTTACGCTGCGGGCAGAGACGACGGGTGACTACAGGGTTGCTTACACTGCAACGCTCGACCCACGAACTAACGCCATCGCTATGAGGGTTAGTTTCCCGCAAGCTAATGTGACCACTCGTCCGTATGGGAAGGGTGCCTGTAGACCAGTTCCATCTGAAAGCCTGTTCTAAGCTGACAACCTGCGTAATGGCTGTTTGCAAGTCTCAGGCCGTGAGTAAAAATGTTTCAAACCCGGAAAGGGCGGAGGCTTCGGTAAAGCATTCAAACCCTTCCCTGTTTTTGTCGCTTGATCGGCAGTTCGGGTAAAAGGAAAGAAGCTCGGCGATTTTTTCCATGCTCTCTTTTTGATTGCTCGGATCAAGAAGCCCCGCATGTGTCGAAAGATACAATGCGGGGCGATGTTCTTTCAAAAAGGGAATAAGAGTTGGCAGAACCATGAATTCTGCCCCCTCGATATCCATCTTGACCAACGAAACCTGCGACAGATCGTTCACAGCCTCGAACTGATCCCATGCAATCGTAAGCGCATCATTTCCATGCGCGCCATCGTGCAGTAGCGAACTGGTGGAATCCCCCGGCTCACCCCGTACCGAAGCCATGCGCGCGATGCCGAATCGTTCTGACAGCGCAACGCCAAAGGCCGAGACGTTCTGAATTCCGTTGAGATCCAAGTTCCACGCAAGATGCCGGAATGCGGTTGGGTCCGGTTCAAAACACCACACATGTCGCGCTTTGCGCGCGCCATAAAGCACGGTGGGCCCGATCCACGCACCAATATCGAGATAGTCGCGGTCAGGTGAGAGAAACCGGTCCAAAACAGCAAAAGTCTCGGGCTCCCACGCGCCGGATGTGGCCTTGCGCCAAAACTTCGAGTGATAGGGATCAAGGCGGAAGGGCTCGCCGTTCAGATTGCCCGAATAGTAGCCGCGGGCGCGGTAAAACATCTTGCGCGCCTGTGTCAGCATCGCGGACCTCCGGGTTTTCTTGTCTCGGCTCTTGACCTGCGGCGGTTGCCAAAGCATGTAACCTTGGGAACCGCAACTTATATTAAAACAGGGGGCCGAGATGGCTTTTGAACTTCCTGATCTTCCTTATGCACATGACGCGCTGGCAGCCAAGGGTATGTCCGCGGAAACACTGGAATATCACCACGACCTGCACCACAAGGCCTATGTCGACAACGGCAACAAGCTGATCGCTGGGACTGAATGGGACGGCAAATCGCTGGAAGAGATCATCGTCGGCACCTACGACGCAAACGCCGTCGCGCAGAACGGTATCTTCAACAACATCAGCCAGCTATGGAACCACAACCAGTTCTGGGAGATGATGGGCCCCGGCGGCGACGCGATGCCCGGTGAGCTGGAGAAGGCGCTGACCGAAAGCTTCGGCTCGGTTGACGAGTTCAAATCGCAGTTTAGCGCAGCCGGTGCTGGTCAGTTTGGCTCGGGCTGGGCATGGCTGGTCAAGAACGCAGACGGCTCGCTGGCAGTGACCAAGACCGAGAACGGCGTGAACCCGCTGTGCTTTGGTCAGACCGCTCTGCTGGGTTGTGACGTGTGGGAGCACTCGTACTACATCGATTTCCGCAATAAGCGTCCAGCTTACCTGTCGAACTTCCTCGACAATCTGGTGAACTGGGAAAACGTCGCATCGCGGATGTGATTGATTGAATCGCAAGAGATTTCTGAAAGGCCTGCTGGCGCGCAAGCGAGCGGGCCTTTTTGGTGCCGGGTATAATTACTTTATCGAGCCTGCACTAAAGTTGCGCGTGCGCAAATGGCATATACAACGTGATGACTGGACACTTCCACCGCTACGCATCGCAGTTGTGTCTGACCTTCACGCCGGTGAACCCTTTGTGGGTATTCATCGAATTAAGCAGATCGTCCGTCGCACAAACGCGATTGCACCCGACCTTATCTTGTTGCCGGGCGACTTTGCACGGGGGCACAAATTTGAGACCCGTTCGATCGGCATTGAGGAAATAGCGCCCATATTGGCGCAACTCAAAGCTCCTTTAGGTGTGTATGCTGTTCTCGGAAATCACGATTGGTGGGAGGATCGAAATGCGCAACGGCGCAGATGTGGTCCGAACATGTTTGCAGAGGCTCTGGAGCAAAGCGGGATACCTGTACTTTCCAACTCTGCAACTAAGCTAGAAAGTGCAGGATTTTGGCTGGTAGGCCTTGAAGATCAAAGAGCGTTACGGCGTGGTTTGCGACAAACTCAAGGTCTGGATGATTTGCCAGCTACCATGGCACAGATCACTGACAACGCACCGGTCATCATGATGGCCCATGAGCCTGACATCTTCCCAGATCTGCCCGATCAAGTCGCGTTGACTGTATCTGGTCACACACATGGCGGGCAAATTCGTTTATTCGGTCGGGCCCCGGTCGTGCCGTCTCGTTATGGCGAACGGTACGCTTATGGGCATGTCCGTGAAAATGGCCGCGATCTGGTTGTGTCTGGGGGAATTGGATGCTCGGTTTTGCCAATTCGGTTTGGAGTGACACCCGAGATTACGGTTGTTGAACTGTCTGCCTGACAAGTGAAATCTTGCCGATCCGTCAACTTTCGGACCCGAACCTATTGTACGGCCTGCGGCAATACCTAGCTATATAGCAGGCGGAGGGAGAGAACCGCCAAATAGTTGAAAAGCAACACTGTTACGCGCGAAAACACCAATCGCGCGACAGATAAGTTGCGCCGGCCGAGCGGGGGACCAGCAGAGCATTCTGAACAGGAGAGCACTATGGCAGCACTTGAACAGGGAACATGGGTTATCATCGCAGACGGAGAAAAAGCGTTGGTGATGGAAAACATCACAGACGCGCAGGATCCCAATCTGGTTGTTGTGTCGGTTGAGGAAACGGATGCTCCTAACACCAAGCCAACAGACCGGGCTGGACGTCGATATGATGGCGGGCCGAACCAGAAATCCGCGGTGGAAGAGGATCAGTGGAAAACCCATGCCAAATCTCTGTTCGTGCAGGATGTGGCAAATTTGCTGAACCGGCGGGGGTTGAAGGGCGCTTTCAAACGACTGGTTCTGGTGGCCAGCCCGCATGTGCTGGGTCTGCTGCGCCGCAGGCTGCACAGTGACGTTCTGGCCAAGGTGGTGGCTGAGGTCGATAAGACACTGACCAATCACCCACTGCACAAGGTCGAGAAAATCCTGACCACGCGACTGGCAAAACCTGCGTAAGGGGGCAATGAACACGGGCGGCCCGCGCCGCCCGTTGTCAGATCAGGTCACGCAGGCTGGATATGGCAGCTTCGGGGCTGTCGGCCCAGGTGATGAACCCAGCCAAGGACGGATCAGCGAATTCCTGACTGATCACGTGGTCCAGCAGCTTGTGCAGGCCGTCCCAGTACCCATCCACATTCATCACCAGAATGGGTTTGTCATGCAGGCCCAATTGGCGCCATGTCAGCGCCTCGAACAGCTCGTCCAGTGAACCGGGGCCGCCGGGCAGGACGACCACAGCGTCGGCATTCATGATCATGACCTTCTTACGCTCATGCATTGTCTCGGTCACGACAAAGCGGGTCAGGTCGGTTTTGCCGACCTCGCGTCGCAGCAAATGGACCGGGATGACACCAAACGTATCGCCGCCAGCCGATTGCGCAGCACGCGCGACTTCTCCCATCAGACCCACATCGCCAGCCCCGTAAACCAGCCGCCAGCCTTCCTTGGCCAGCAAGGTCCCGAATTGACTGGCGGCCTGTGAATAGGCCGGATTCGTGCCATTGCGTGACCCGCAATACACACAGACGGATTTCTGGGGCATGTAATGGCGTCTCCGGGCTTGTGTCAGAGGTTTTGACCCCTGATAGCGGGATTGATAGATTGGCTCAACCGTCCGTTGGAATGCTTGCCACTCCGGGCATTTACGGGGCGGAGTGAAAGGAACAGAATGAACGCCAAATCGGGAAGCGGAAACTCTGGAACATTTGTCTGGGGGCTGGTTGCGGGTCTCGTCGCCCTGCTGAGTGCAGGTGGTCTGTACATGTCTGGTCTGTTTGGCAATGACCCCGCACCACAGCCGCAGGAGGCTGAGACTGCGGTTCAGGAACCCGTTGCTGAGCCCGCGCCAGCCGAAGAAACGCAAACCGAGGCGCAACCGGCAGAAAACAAGGCGGACGAGGAAACGGCAGAAACCCCGGCACCTGAAGCAGAGCCTGCCGAAGAAGATGAACCTACTCTGGCAACGGCCGTAGCCCCCGTTTTGGATCAGATCTTTGTCGAACCGGACGGAAATGCTCTGTTGTCCGGCAACGCCGAACCCGGTGCCAAAATCAACGTCGTGCTGGATGGCGAAACCGTGCACAGCTTTACTGTTGATGACAGTGGGCAGTTTGCCGAGTTTGTGGCGATTCCATTTGCCGACACTGCACGAGGATTGGTTCTTGAAACCGAAGGCGGCGAAAAGGTCGTGCAATCCGACGACTATCTGATTGCTGCCCTGCCAAAACCTGAACCGCAGGAGGAAGCTCCGGAGGTTGCTCAGGCACAACCCGCCGTGCCAGAGACACCCGCCGAGACCGTTGAGGAAGACGTCGCACAGGTAGAGGTGCCCGAAGCCGAAACCGCCGCGGACGTACCGGGCAATGAGGCGTCTGAGACGCCGGTTCCTGAAGGCTCTGCGGCAGAAGAAACAGAAACTGCGGTCGCTGACCCCGTGCCAAATGACGTGACCCCGACCGAGGAAACGCCAGAAACGACTGAAGAAACAGATCAACAGGTTGCAATTCTGCGTTCTGGTCAGGAAGGTGTTGAACTGGTGCAACCGCCAACCGAGGACGAAACCCCGCCGGATCAGGTCGCGCTGGACACGATTGGCTATTCCGAGAGCGGCGAGGTTGAGCTGACCGGCCGTGTTCAGGATGAATCGACGGTTCGCCTTTATCTGGACAACGAACTGGTGGCTGATCTCGATCCGGTTGATGACGGTCAGTGGCGCGGTGAGATCGAAGGCGTTGATCCCGGTGTGTACACTCTGCGCGTTGACGAGGTTTCACCCGAAGGCGATGTGGTCAGCCGGATTGAGACACCGTTCAAACGCGAACCGATTGAAACCCTGCGTGCAGCCGATGTTGCCACCGACCCCGACGCAACGGGTGAGGTTGCCCCGATCCGGTCGGTTACGGTTCAAAAGGGCGATACGCTTTGGGCGATTTCGCGTGATCGGTTCGGGGACGGCGTCTTGTATGTCAAACTGTTCGAAGCCAATCGCGCTGCGATTCGCGACCCGGACCTGATCTATCCTGGGCAAATCTTTACGATTCCGGACTAAAAACCCTTCTCTGGCCCATTTCGGGCCGGAGCCAATCTCAGACCGCAGTTAAGGTACGTGATGAGAAAAACGCCTCCGATGCGTTCCGAAGATATGCAGGCCCCGGACGAACGACGCTCGGGGTGGAGAACCATTCGTAAGGTCGCCCCGTATCTGTGGCCTGTTGATGAGCCCTGGGTCAAACGGCGGATCGTTTTGGCCATGGCGATGTTGGTGCTGGCCAAACTGATCGCCGTTTACACCCCCATTCTTTACAAAGGCGCGGTGGACAGTCTGGCGGGTGAAGGCGTTCCACCGTTGGCATTGGGCGCGATTGGCCTGACGGTTGCCTATGGCGTGGCGCGTATGATGACGGTCGGGTTCCAGCAGTTACGGGATGCTCTGTTTGCACCCGTTGGGCAGCGGGCCTTGCGAGCGCTGGCGCTTGAGACCTTTCAGCACATCCATCAGCTTTCTATGCGCTATCATGTATCAAGGCGCACGGGCGGGTTAAGCCGGATCATCGAACGCGGCGTCAAAGGTGTAGAATTCCTGCTGCGCTTTCTGCTGTTCTCGATCGGGCCGCTGATCCTGGAACTTTTGCTGGTGGCCATCATCCTGATGTGGCTGTTCGATGTCTGGTATCTGGTCGTCGTCGCAGCCACGATTGCGCTTTATATCTGGTTCACGTTTGCCGTCACCGAATGGCGGGTGAAGCTGCGCCGCGAGATGAACGATCAGGATACCGAGGCCAATCAACGCGCCATCGACAGCCTGCTGAACTTTGAAACCGTCAAATATTTTAACGCGGAAATGCGCGAAGCTGAACGCTATGATGTGTCGATGAAAGCCTATGCGCAAGCGGCATTGAAAACGGCATATTCGCTGGCCTTTCTGAATTTTGGTCAATCCATGCTGATCACCGCCGGGTTGATCGGTGTGATGGTTCTGGCCGCTATTGGTGTTCAGAATGGCGCGCTGACGGTTGGTGATTTTGTCATGGTCAATGCCTACATGATCCAGATCACCGTGCCTCTGAATTTTCTGGGGACGGTCTATCGGGAAATTCGTCAGTCGCTGGTCGATATGGGGCAGATGTTTGATCTGCTGGAACAACCGGCTGAAGTGACTGACAAGGCCTGTGCACCAAACCTGAAAGTAAATGGCGGGGAAATCACGCTAGAAAATGTGCGTTTCGGTTATGAAGCGGACCGAGAAATCCTCAAGGGCGTCTCTCTGACCGTTCCGGCGGGGCAAACGGTGGCGATTGTGGGGGCGACCGGGTCAGGCAAATCCACCATAGGGCGGTTGCTGTTCCGGTTCTATGATGTGACTGGTGGTGCCCTGAAAGTTGATGGGCAGGACGTTCGAGACATTGCGCAAACCAGTCTGCACGCGGCCATAGGCGTGGTTCCGCAGGACACGGTCCTGTTCAATGACACGATCCGCTATAACATCGCCTATGGCCGGGACGGGGCCAGCCAGGCGGACGTGGAAAATGCCGCCAAGGCCGCTCAGATCCACGACTTTATCAAAAGCCTGCCCCAAGGGTATGACACCATGGTCGGCGAGCGCGGCCTGAAACTGTCAGGTGGTGAAAAGCAGCGTGTTGGTATCGCGCGAACGCTTCTCAAAAATCCGCCGATCCTATTGCTGGATGAGGCGACCTCGGCGCTGGATACCGACACTGAGCAGGACATCAAGGACGCACTCTCGCGCGCTGGCGAAGGGCGGACGGTGATTACCATCGCGCACCGTCTCAGCACCATCGCCGAAGCGGATCAGATTGTTGTGCTAGAGCAGGGCGAGATTATCGAGCAGGGCACGCATGATGAGTTGCTGGCGCGCGAAGGGCGATATGCACAGCTTTGGAATCGCCAACAATCGGATACTCAGGCAGCGTGATTATTGGCAACTGATCCGTCGCTTTTTGGCGCGAATATCCCGGTTTCTGTTTGACGCTGATCTCTGACAGCGAGATGTAGGATACGTGCCATGCCCGGTGCAATTGGCGCGGTCCAACAAAGGGAAAAATCTATGAAGATGCGAGCAGTAGCAGCTTTGACTGCAACAGTATTGATGGCGACCTCGGCATTTGCCGAGGATCTTGAATTTCTGATCGTCAACGAAACCAGCGCGGATCTGGTCGGGTTCAACGTTTCCCCGGCGTCGTCCGACAGCTGGGAAGAGAACCTGCTAAGCGGCGGCTATCTGGCCCCGGACTATGAAATCGGCGTTCTGATCGCGGACGGGCTGACCACCTGCGTCTATGATATTCGCGGTTCGTTCAGCGATGGGGAAACGGTCGAGGATTACGGCCTGGATCTGTGCGAACTCGGTGAATACGTCTTTGCCGAATAAGGTATCGGCCAAAAGGAAAGGGTAAGCCGACAGGCTTACCCTTTTTGCTGCCCGCCCAAGTCGGGCGGATTTCCTCAACCGAAGCCCAATCCCTACTCGGCGGCCTTCAACGGCGTTGTAGGCGGATGGTCGGGGCGGTCGTCTTGCCCGTCCTTGATCGCGTCAGGCGCTTCGCCCCAGACAACCTCGGTAGATTGCATCTCACGCGCAGCGCGTCCGATCTGCATATCCTGCGCGATCCGGCTGGATCGGCCTTGGGTCAGCCGCGCCAGAACCCGGGCCAGCCAGATCGCATAGGTCGTTACCCAGACCCGCAAAGCCAGGAACGAGGGCGTTACGATCAGCGTCAGAACCGTCGCCGTGCCCAGGCCGAACACAACTGCCGTTGCCAGCTGTTTCCACCAGAGCGCGGTCGGGCTGTCGATGGAATAGCCGCCGTTGATGAAATCAAGCGACAAGCCAAACATCATGGGTGTCAGACCCGCCATTGTGGTCAGCGTCGTTAGCAACACCGGACGAATTCGCGCCTCGGCGGTGCGGACGATGGCCTCGATCCGGGGCATCTGGCGGCTGTATTCCTGATAGGTGTCGATCAGAACAATGTTGTTGTTCACCACGATCCCCGCAAGCGCCACGATGCCGGTACCGGTCATGATGATCGAGAATGGTTGTTCCATCCAGATCATCCCCAGCAGTACGCCGGTTGTTGACAGAACCACCGCCAGCAGAACCAGAACCGAGTTATAGAACGAGTTGAACTGCGCCAGCAGGATCACGAACATCAGGCCCAGAGCGCCCGCAAAGGCGTTCATCAGGAAGGCGCCAGATTCTTCCTGATCTTCCTGATCGCCGGTCCACTCCCAACTGATTGCGTTGGCGAAAGGAGCGGTGTTCAACCATTCGGTCAGAACTGCGATCCGTTCGTTGGGGTTGATCAGCCCGAACTTGAGGTCTCCGTCATCCAGCGCGATGCGCAGGTCAGCGACACTATCGGCACCGGTCAGTTGGACAAGCTCGAAACTCACGCCGTTGGGGTCGTCGAAAACAGCCCCGGTCGGCGCGGAATCTTCAGTGACTGCCCGCATGATCGCCAGCCTTTGCTGGGTACCGTCCGGGTTTTCGACGAATGCTTTGCTAAGGCCCGCCTCAACATCCGCCTTAACATCATAATACCGTTCCTGATCGACGCGGTTGATCTCGGCCAGCTTGGCCACTGGCTTGCGGGTGACAAAGTTCGACAGAGGCACGAGCCCGTCCGGAGTGCGCACCTTGAGCGTATCGAGCGTGGACAACACGCGGTCTTCATCGGGCAGTCGGACGCGGATTTCGATTTCCTCATCCGTGCTGTCAGGGCGCATCTCGCCCAACAGGATACCACGCGTGACCAGTTGCACCATTGCGCCCACGGTGGCGACGTCCGCGCCGAAACGGCCCGCTTTGGCGACATCGACGTCAATCTGCCAGTCGATGCCGGGCAGGGGCAGCGAATCCTCGATCTTGATCAGGCCGGGGGTCTGATCAAACACCGAACGCGCGGCGAGGGTGGCGCTGGTCAGGTCGTCCCAATTGTCGCCCTTGATCCGCAGATGAACCGGCTTGGCCGAGGCAGGGCCTTGTTCCAGCGGCAGAATTTCGACGATAATCCCGGGCAGCGTGGACAGTTCAGCGTTCAATTCGTCCAGTACAAAGTTGCCGTCATATTCGGCGGCGATCTCTTCCTTTTCAAACCCAAGCAGACCAGCAATCGGCCCCCAGAACCAATTGGTGATCCGCTCTGAAGTAATCGGCCGATCTTCCCAAGGAATAAGTTCGAACTGAACACGCCCAACCGTGTCTGCAGGCGCTTCGGCCCCGCCCGTGTTCTGGTTGAGCCCGCCTTCGCCAGCGAACGAGAACACGTTGATCACTGCCGGGTGCGCGGCGATGACATCCTCGGCGGCCAGCACCATCGCGTCCTTTTCCATCAGCGACAGGTTGCCCCGTGCCCGGACATAGGCCGTCGCCTGTTCCGGCTCGGTTTCGACAAAGAATTCCACACCGCGCGCGTTCTGCGGGAAGAAAATGAACGCGACCCAGAAGACCAACGCAAATACAACGGCGATTGAGACTACTGGCATGATCGAGTTGCCAACCAGAAACTTCATCACATAGCCAAAGGCGGTGTGTTCCTTGGCTGTATGAACGTGATCCTCTGGTGCACGCTGGATTTTAGCAGCGCTGAGCGTGATTGACCCGCCAAAGGCCCCCAGCATCAGCAGAATTGCACCAATGATCACGCCGCTTATCGACGATCCAGGCATCAGATAGCTAGGGTTCACCATCTGCATCGCACCCAGGAACATCAGGTACAGAACAGGGGGCACCATCGCAGCCCGCGCCCACCACGGGGTGCGCGCACGCAGCCAATCCGACATACGATCAAAAACCCGGCTCAGCCGACCGGACACACCGCCCATAACGGGCAGGTAGATCAGCGCAACAACGAGAGATGCCGACAAGACAAAGATCAGCGTGATCGGCAGCATCTTCATGAACTCGCCGGGGATACCGGGCCAGAACAGCATGGGCAGGAAGGCACAAAGCGTAGTGGCCGTAGATGAAACGATGGGCCAGAACATTCGCTGCGCCGCCTCGACATAGGCGTGCATCGGACCGACGCCCTCTTTGATGCGCTTGTCGGCGTATTCCACCACCACGATGGCCCCATCGACCAGCATACCCACGGCCAAAATCAGTCCGAACATCACCATGTTCGAGATCGTGACGCCAATCATCGCAAGGAAGGCAAAACACAGCAGGAACGACGTCGGAATCGCAAAGCCCACCAGCAGCGCGGCGCGTGTTCCCAGAGAGGCTAGAACCACGATCATCACCAGCGCGATGGCGGTCAGAACCGACCCTTCGAGCTGTCGCACCATGGAATCGACTATGCGGCTTTGGTCGTTGGAGGTGCCGACATCCACCGCCGCCTGCAATTCGGCGGGCCACTTCGATTGCGCCTCGGCAACGGTGGCTTTCACCTGCGCGACGGTGTCGATCAGGTTGAAACCTTTGCGCTTGACGACCTGCAGGGCCACCGTCGACTCTCCGTCAAATCGGGCAGTGCCTGCGCGATCTTCGAACGTATAGTTGATCTGGGCCAACTCGCCCAAGGTGACAACACGGTCGCCGTTGACTTTGATGGGCAGTGCATAGACATCCTGTGCGGTCTTGAAAGACGAGGGGATCTTCACCGAGAACGTGCCCTGTTCGGTTTCAACTTCGCCCGCGGCGATCAACTGGTTGTTGTTCTGAACAACACTGATCAGTTCATCGGCTGTTACGTTGTAAGCCTCAAGGCGCAGCGGGTCGATCACGACCTCCAGCATTTCGTCGCGATCCCCGGCAATCCCGGCTTCCAGCACGGAATCCAGCGCTTCGAGTTCATCCTGCAAGTCTTTGGCAACACGCGCCATTGTGCGTTCGGGCACTGCGCCTGTCAGGTTGACGATCACGATGGGGAATTCCGAGAAATTGACCTCGGTAATCGTGTATTGCTCGGCCCCGTCGGGGAAATCGCTCTGGGCTGTATTCATCGCGTCGCGCACATCGGCGATGGTGGCCGACTTATCCCAGCCGAACTCGAATTCGAGCAGAATGCCCGCATAGTTCTCGGCGGCGGTGGCGGTCATCTTATCTAGCCCGTCGAGATCGGCCATCTCGGTTTCCATAGGCTTGATCAACAGGCTTTCGCTGTCCTCGGCGGAAATGCCGGGGAATTGCACCGACACAAACAGCATCGGGATGTCGATATCCGGCTCACCTTCTTTGGGCAGACTGACATAGGCAAACCCGCCAACCACAAGCGAGATTGCAATAAACGCCAGAACCATTCTGGCGCGGCCTGCGGCCCAACTGACGATACCCGTCATTTCAAGGCTTCCCTGTAGGTCGGCGCCACTGCGACACCGCTTGTCACAAATTCCTGCCCGATCACAATAACGTCCGATGTCTCGGGCAGGCCATCAACCCACACACCATCGGGTGTGTCGCGCAGCAATTGGACGGGGACAAAATCAACAATATTGCCGGTGCCGACGGTACGCACGCCCAACTGACCGTCGTTGTTCAGCGTCAGGGCTGATTGCGGCAGCAGATGGGCTTTGACGCCTTCGGCATCGATGCGAATGTTGGCGGTTTGACCATCGCGGATCAGCAGCTCGGGGTTCGGGACCGTGATTTCAACCTCGAAGGTTCGTGTCGTTTCATCCGCTGAACGGCTCAGGAAGGTTACACGACCTTCGACCGCCAGCCCGGTGATCAACTGTGCCGAAGCGGTTGAGCCCACGATGATCCGGTTCACTTCGGTCTCCGGCACGAACCCCACCAGCTTGATCGGATCCAGTTGAATAACCGTCGCGCACAGCGATCCGGGCTGCATCAGGCTGCCCAATTCTGCGGTGTCACTTTCCAGCAGGCCCTTGAACGGTGCTTCGATGGTCAGGCGATCCATCTCACGATGCGCGGCAGCAACCTCGGCCGAGGCCGCTTCGATCCCGGCCTGAGTTGCTTCCAAACCTGCCTCGGCGGATTTCACACCAGCCTCGGCTGTGCTCATAGCGGCTTCGCTTGAAATGCGGCGGGTTTCCGAGCCGAACCCGGTCTCGGACAGCTTGCGCGCGGCTTTCAGGTTGATTTCCGCTTCGGCAACGCGAGCATGAGCCTCTTCAATGCGCGCTTCGGCTTCGGGGATGCGGCTTTCGGCTTCCAACTTACCCGCCTTCGCTTCGGCCAGATTGGCGGGGCGGGTGCCGGGGTCAAGTTCGCACAGCAGATCGCCAGCTTCGACAAAGGCCCCTTTGCGTTTGGGCTCTGACACGACGGTTGAGGTGGTTTCGGCCAGGACTTCGACCTGACGGTTGGCTTTGGTCTGACCGCGCAATTGAACGGCGCTGCCAATTTCGCGCGCAATCGACCGATAGGCGACCACGCCAACGGCGTTTTCCGTAACGTCAACTGAGACATCGGTCGCTGCGCCAGTGGTTTCAGCATTGTCCTCTCCACGACCTGCAAATGCAAATAACGCGTCGCGCTGGAAAACCAGAAAATACAATACAACAGTGACCAAAACCGCATTGATGAGGGAAATCAAGCGCATAGAAAGCCTCTCTCAGATATCTTCGCCTCGTTGAATCAGGGCGCACACGATTTGAGATGGGGCCGGAACCCCTATATGTCCATACTGAACTGAATAGTTCGGAATCGCTTTTTAGGCAAGAGGTCGGCGTATATCGGCAAATGTGTAAATTCCGACACTTGGCTTGGCCGTGGCACCGGGGTATGACATGGCGCCAGAAAGCCGATTACAACGCCCGGGGGCAGGATGAGCGACGTCGACAGTTTCATTGATGAGGTCACCGAAGAGGTGCGCCGCGACCGCATGTATCTGCTTTTGCGGCGTTGGGGCTGGGTTGGTGTCGTTGCCGTCGTCGCTATTGTTGGCGGTGCCGCGTTCAACGAATATCGCAAAGCACGCGACGCCAGTCAGGCCGAGGCGTTGGGCGATGCAATACTGTCTGCGCTTGAGCAGAACGATTCGACGGAACGTGCGGCCATCCTGGCCGGGGTGGATACGCAATCGGCGGGTGGCGAAGCTGTGTTGAACATGCTGCTTTCAGCGTCGCAGGTCGAGGCCGGGTCCGAAGCAGAGGCGGTGGAAAGCCTGAACGCCATTGCCTTGCAGGGCGACCTGCCGGAAATCTACCGTGCGATCGCCAGTTTCAAGGCGCTGCTGCTACAGACCGAGACACTGCCCGCAGCGGACCGTCGTCAGCAGTTTGAAGCCCTGGCCGCTCCGGGTGCGCCTTTGCGGTTGCTGGCCGAAGAACAACTGGCTCTGATCGACGTGACCGAGGGTGAAATGCAAGCCGCGATTGATCGTCTGCAAGCTCTGCGTCAGGACGCAGAAGCCAGCTTTGACCTGCAACAGCGTGCTGCCCAGTTGATCATAGCGCTGGGTGGTCAACCCGAGCCGCTTGTGGCGCAGCAAGGCTGATACGTGGCGGACCCAAGGCAAACCAGGCGAGTTCAACAGAATATGGTAACAAGACATTTTTCACGGTTTGGACTGGTGGCCTCGGTGGTTGCCGCGATGACGCTCAGCGCCTGTGAAGAGCCCGAGGTGGTTCTGCCCGGCGAGCGAGAGGATATCCGCCCCGCCATCGACAACGAAACGGTTGAGCTGCGCGGATCGAAACCCATCAGCCTGCCATCGCAAAGTGCCAATGCAAGCTGGCCGCAAAGCCCTGGAACTCCGGCCTTTCGGACCACAAATGCGGCGCTGAGGGCAGCGCCGCAGCGGATCTGGTCGACTTCGATCGGGGCCGGTGACGCGCGCAAGCAGCGGATCACAGCCGATCCCGTCGTCGCCGGAGGGTTGATCTATACGCTGGATGCGGGCGCGACGGTGTCCGCCGTGACGCCGCAAGGGCAGGTTGCGTGGAGCACCAATGTCATTCCCGCCACCGAAAAGGAACAGGACGCGACTGGCGGCGGTATCGCTTATGCGAACGGCGTTCTGTATGTCTCGTCCGGGTTCGGACGCCTGACCGCTCTGGACGCGAAAACCGGTGCGCAACGCTGGCAAAAGCGTTTGAACGCGACCGGCAGCGGCGCGCCTTTGGTCAGCGACGGGTTGCTGTATCTGGTGGCAGGTGATGAAACCGGTTGGGCGGTGAATACCAAGGATGGACGTATCGCCTGGCAGATTCAGGGCACGCCCAGCGTGGGCAATGTTCTGGGTGCGCCCGCACCAGTGGTGACGTCAGACCTGGTGATTTTTGCATTCGGATCCGGCGATATTGCTGCGACCTTCCGTAAGGGCGGCATCCGGCGCTGGAACGCATCTGTTGCGGGTGGCCGTCGTGGCCGGGCGGCCGCGCGTATCGTGGATGTCACGGGCGGGCCGATGGTGTCGGGCAGCACGATCTATATCGGCAACCACTCGGGCCGCACAGTCGCCTTTGACGCCACCAATGGCGAGCGCAAATGGACCGCACCCGAAGGGGCCGTGGACACGGTCTGGCCTGCCGGCAACAGCATTTTCCTGATCAGTGACCGCAGCCAGCTGGTGCGGCTGGACGCGGCAGATGGATCAATCGTCTGGGCACAGGACTTACCGGGCTTTGTCAAAGATCGCCCCGGTCGCCGGGGTCCGATTTTTGCTCATTACGGTCCGATTGTAGCGGGTAGCCGCGTTGTTGTGGCCTCGAACGACGGGTTCTTGCGGTTCTTTAATCCGGTTGACGGATCGTTGGCTCATCAGGTCGAAGTGCCGGGTGGGGCGACAACCGCACCGGTCGTGGCCGGTCAGACATTGTACGTCGTTTCGACCAAGGGCGAACTGCACGCTTTCCGTTGACGAAAAGATGCGCTAAAGGGCGCGTCTGAGTCTTGAAAGATTGGTATCATGTCGCTGACCCTCGCCATCGTGGGGCGCCCGAATGTGGGCAAATCCACTCTGTTCAACCGCCTTGTCGGCAAGCGTCTGGCCTTGGTCGACGATCAGCCCGGCGTGACACGCGACCTGCGCGAGGGCGAAGGGCGTCTGGGTGATTTGCGCTTTACCGTGATCGACACTGCGGGGCTTGAGGACGCGACTGACGACAGTTTGCAGGGCCGGATGCGCCGCCTGACCGAGCGTGCGGTGGATATGGCCGATGTCTGTCTGTTCATGATCGACGCACGCGTGGGCCTGACCCCGACCGACGAACTGTTTGCCGAGATTCTGCGAAAACGCTCGAAGCATGTGATCCTCGCCGCCAACAAGGCCGAGGGCAACGCCGCCGATGCGGGTGTGCTAGAGGCCTATAACCTCGGGCTGGGTGAGCCGGTACGTTTGTCCGGCGAACATGGCGAGGGGATGACGGACCTTTATGCGCAACTGATGCCATTGGCCGATGCCGCTGAAGAGCAACAGGATGACACAGCACCCGAGACCGACATTGAACTGGATGAGGATGGTGAGGGCGAAGCGCCTCTGATCTCGGACGCCAAGCCTTTGCAGGTGGCCGTCGTTGGCCGCCCGAATGCCGGTAAGTCGACGCTCATCAACAAGATCATGGGCGAAGATCGCCTGCTGACCGGCCCCGAGGCGGGAATCACGCGTGATGCGATCAGCTTGCGGGTGGATTGGGCTGCACCGGATGGCGATAGCACGCCAATGCGTATCTTTGACACCGCCGGGATGCGAAAAAAGGCAAAGGTGCAGGAAAAGCTGGAAAAGCTCTCGGTTTCCGACGGTCTGCGTGCGGTGAAATTTGCCGAAGTGGTCGTTGTTCTGCTGGATGCTGCGATACCCTTTGAACAGCAAGACCTGCGCATCGCTGATCTGGCCGAGCGTGAAGGGCGCGCTGTTGTCGTCGCGGTGAACAAATGGGACATCGAAGAGGACAAGCAGGAAAAGCTGCGCGAACTGAAAGAGTCATTCGAGCGTCTGTTGCCACAACTACGTGGCGCGCCGCTGATCACCGTCTCGGCCAAGACCGGTCGCGGTCTGGAACGTCTGCGCGCAGCCATCCTGCGGGCGCATGACGTGTGGAACCGCCGCGTGCCGACCGCAGCGCTGAATCGCTGGCTGACGGCCATGCTGGAACAGCACCCCCCGCCAGCCCCACAAGGCCGCCGGATCAAACTGCGCTACATGACGCAGGCCAAGACCCGTCCGCCGGGTTTTGTCGTAATGTGCTCGCATCCCGACAAGATGCCCGACAGTTACTCGCGCTATCTGGTCAACGGCCTGCGCGAAGATTTCGACATGCCCGGAACCCCCATCCGCCTGACGCTGCGTGGGCAGGGCGATAAGAACCCCTACAAGGGTCGGCGCAAAAAGAACGCTGGTGCCTTGGCCAAACATCTCAAGCGCGGGGCGTAACTGCGCTAATTTTCAGCATTTTCGGACAGGGGGCGTGACAGCCCCTTTTTGCCGCGTTAGCATTCAGTGGCGTGCATTTGTTTTCGCACGCCCTGCCATGCGGATTTACCGCTTTAGCTTTGAAACAACTTTGAACCGGGCCATCGTGGGGAGCGGGCTTGATGGATTTGAGGGAATATACAAGACAATACGCGGTGCAGGACAACAGGCTGGCTGCACTCAGCTATTTCGGAACATTTGCGGTGTATTTTGCATCGCTGACCTTGGCGATCGTTTATGTTGACCGGTGGTATGTGATGGTTCCCGCCGGGATCGTGTTCGCCTTTTCGGCGGTACGTCTATACGTGCTGCAACATGATTGCGGGCACCATTCTCTGTTCGAAACGCGCCAGCAGAATGAATGGGCGGGGCATGGGCTGTCACCGTTCACATTTGCGCCGTTTGAAGTGATGAAGCAGAACCACAACCTGCATCATGCAGGCATCGGTAACCTCGAGCATCGCGAAACCGGTGAAATTCACACCATGACCCTGCGAGAGTGGAACGAGGCCAACTGGAAATCGCGCTTGTACTATCGCCTGTATCGCAACCCGTTCATCCTTGTACCGGTGGGCGCGTTGTTTACCTATTTCATCCGCTATCGCTGGCCCAAGAACACCGCGCGTTTTGGCGTTAAGGGTGTGCTACTTCACAACGTCTCGATCATCATATTCCTTAGCCTTTTGTACCTGATCGCCGGTATGACCGGCATTCTGGTCTGGCTGGTATTTTCGTTACTGGGCGGGATGTTGGGGGTGTTTCTTGTCTATCTTCAGCACAATTTTGAAGACACCTATTGGGATCGTCGTCCTGATCTTGACCCTCAGCTGGCGGCGCTGCAGGGATCGTCGGCTTTGGATTTCGGTTGGTGGTTCGACAACGCCGTGGCCTGCATAACGCTGCATGACATTCACCATTTCAATGCACGTATCCCGTCCTATCGTCTGCGCGCCTGCCACTATAACCTGCCACCCGAATACACACCGCGACGGATCAAATTCCCCGAGGCGGTCGCGGCATTGAATCTGAAACTCTGGGATGAAGAGGCGAACCGGCTGGTTCCGTTCCCGCCGAAAAGGTCGGATCGGCAATTTGCACATAGTGGCTGATGCCCTAACATCATCGAATGAAAGAGCGCGCTGGTAGGACGAAACCCGTCGTGACCAAATCAACGGGTCACGAGACAACGAAAGGACCTGAAATGACCGCAGTTACCGAGGTGCGTGGCGTTGGACCGGCGCTGGCACAGGCGCTGAGCGCGCAGGGTATCAAATCCGCCGAAGATCTGGCCAAAGCAAAACCCGGGGAATTGGTCAAAGTCCCGCGCATCGGTGTCGCACGCGCGCCGGTTCTGATTGCCGCCGCAAAAAAAATAACCTCCGCCAAGCCTGCGGCCAAGGCGTCGGCCCGCAAGACAGCGCGCCAAAGCGCTTCGGCCAAAAAGGCCGAAGCGGAACGCAAGGTGGCTGCGGAAAAGGCCGAGGCTGAAGCTAAGGCCAAGAAAAAGGCAAAGGCCAAAGCCAAGGCCGAGAAAGCGGCCCGGAAGAAGTCCGAGATGGAGGCAGCCATCAAAAACGCCAAGGACAAGGTCAAGGAAAAGTCCAAGAAGGGTAAGAAATCGAAAAAGGACGACAAGAAAAAGTCGGACAAGAAGTCGAAGAAATCCAAAGGCAAGAAGGATAAGAAAAAGGCGAAGAAGTAGTCTTCTTCGCCTTGTCCGGTCAAAACCTGTTTCGATTTGTCAGGCCAGCGTACCGTCCAGTTGCAAAGTCAGCTTACCGCCCAGATAGGGCGATAGAACCTCGGGCAGGGTGACGGTGCCGTCTTCGTTCTGTCCGTTTTCCAGCACCGCAATCAGACAGCGTCCGACTGCAAGGCCCGATCCGTTCAACGTGTGCACATATTCGGGCTTTCCACCAGCATCGGGGCGGAACCGGGCATTCATGCGCCGGGCCTGGAAATCACCTGTTGTCGAGACCGAGCTGATCTCACGATAAGTGTCCTGACCGGGCAGCCATGCCTCGATGTCATAGGTGCGGCGCGCGCCAAAACCCATGTCGCCGGTGCACAGAACAACGGTGCGATAGGGGATGCCCATCTGCTCCAACAGGTCTTCGGCACAGCGTAACATGCGCTTTTGTTCCTCATCCGACGTGTCGGGATGCGTGACCGAGACCATTTCGACCTTTTCGAACTGGTGTTGGCGCAACATGCCCGCAGTATCTTTGCCTGCGCTACCAGCTTCGGACCGGAAACAGACAGTATGGGCCGTCATACGGATGGGCAGGGCGGCCTCGTCCAGAATGTCGCCCGAGACCGAATAGGTCAGCGTGACCTCGGATGTCGGGATCAGCCACCAGCCATTTGTGGTCTGATAGCTGTCTTCGCCGAATTTCGGCAGCTTGTCGGTGCC
Organism: Ruegeria sp. E1; assembly: GCF_056534225.1. Taxonomy (NCBI): domain Bacteria; kingdom Pseudomonadati; phylum Pseudomonadota; class Alphaproteobacteria; order Rhodobacterales; family Roseobacteraceae; genus Ruegeria; species Ruegeria sp. E1. Next base: position 74,189 of record NZ_JBQFPE010000001.1, read on the forward strand.
GTACATCGCCTCATCCCGGACCAGAACGGGGGTCTGCATCTCGGTCAGGCCGTTCTTGTCGATATGCGTGTCCAGCATGAACTGTGCCAGCGCGCGATGGATGCGGGCGACACCTTTGGACAGGTTCACAAAGCGGCTGCCGCTGGTTTTGGCCGCCGTTTCAAAATCCATCGCTGCAGCAACAGCGGGGATTTCGTAGTGTTCCTTGGGAGCAAACGAGAAGTTGCGAGGTGCGCCCCAGCGGTTGATCTCGACATTGTCGTCCTCGTCAGCGCCCTCCGGCACGTCGTCTGCAGGCAGGTTGGCGATGCGGGCCAACTGATCGGTCAGAAGCGCGTCCAAATCCTTGGCCTCGGTCTGCATCCGGGCAATTTCGGCCTTTTTCTCGGCCACCAAAGCACGCAGGCGTTCAAATTCAGCTTCGTCACCGCGACCTTTGGCGGCGCCAACCTCTTTGCTGGCTTTGTTCTGTTCGGCTTGCGCGGTTTCAGCCGCCAGAATCTTGGCCCGACGGCTTTCATCAAGTCGCAGCAGGTCTGACGACACCGGCGCGTCCCCGCGGCGCGCAAGGGCGGCGTCGAAGGCGGCTGGGTTTTCGCGAATGGCGCGGATGTCGTGCATGGTTCAGATCCTTAATGCGTGAATCACTAAAGCTGCTTATGCACCATCTGTTGGGCGGGGTGTAGCGCTGGTTACGACTTATCCGCGTCCTCATGCGATTCATGCGCCAGATGGCCATCCCATTCCTCGGCCGGGATTTTTGGCTCGGCCGGGTCAGCAATATAGGAAGGCGTCATGATCTGAACGTTGTTCTCGTTGAACACAGCCACAATGTTTCGATGCAGGTCCGATCTGATCTTTGGAATGATGCTGCCACGCGTTGTGTAGCCGTTGATCTGATAGTTGATCGCATAGTCCGCCAACGCGGTCCAAAGAACGAATGGCTCGGGCTTGGCTTTGATGCCCTTGGTCCGGTTCGCGGCTTCGATCAGCATCGCCTCGACCTTTTCTGGGGGCTCTTCATAGCCGATACCAACCGTCGTGTGCAGCAATAGCCCGCTGCCGTCGGTTTTCTTCGAGAAATTGACCACGTCCGAGTTCATCAACTGTGCATTTGGGATCGATATCAGCTCGTTCTTGATCGACTTCAGATGGGTCTCCATCAGTTTGATCTGCACAACGTCGCCGATGTGATCCCCGATCTGGATACGATCCCCGATCGAGGTCGAGCGGCGGTAGATCACAAAAAGACCAGCCAGCATGTTTGAGACGACCGAATTCGCGCCCAACGACAACATTGCGCCAACAAGAATGGTCAGCCCCTGAAACGCGGCTGAATCCGAGCCCGGAATATATGGAACCGCAAAGACCAGCGCGATCAGAATGACGACGACACGGGCGATGTTGAAGGTCGGACTGACCCAGTGCTTTTCAAAATCACCCAGTTCGAATGTGCCGGCCTCGACCGCTTCAAAAAAGACACGCATCCCTTTGATAACATACAATGTTACCCAGGTGATCAGCGCCAGCATAATCAAGTTGGGGAAATAGCTGATGATGCCCTTGAAGATCAGCAGAACCGGCTCGGTCAGATAGGTCAGAAGCAACTGTGCGAAATACCGTGTTTCGGCAAAGGCGAGCAGGACGAAAGACAGGTAGTAGTAAAAACCCAGAAAGAAGAGGACGAGCAGAACGAAATTCAGACCGTATCGTATCAGGGCCGCCATCGCTTCGGCCTGCACGTGCTTTGCAGTCGCGGTTTCCATGCCCTTGAGGTAACGCTGGACAAAACGCAGTGTTCGACGCCTGATCCTGCGGTGCAGCCAAAGGATCAAAAGGACAAACACGATGAACCCCACGGTCCAGGCCGCCGCTTCAATAGCGCCCGAGACAATCGCCTCATCCGTGCGATTGGCGCGATAGGACAGGATGGCCTCGCGTATCGCATCGCCGTGCAACACGCTGAGAACGCTGACTTCCATCTGATCCAGCTCAGAATCAGCCTCGGTCACGATGGAAACGAACTGGCCGTCGGCAAGGATTCGGGTGCCAAATTCGGATTCTTCGAACGTTATCTCAACCTCAGAGGACTCTGAGGCTTCGGCGATTTCGATGATCACGTTTTGGACGCGTTCCGCGCGTTCAGGCGCGGGCAGGGCGCTGGACCCCCTAAGCCGGAACAGAATATCCCCGTCAATGATGACAGGCGCTTTGAAAATGTCGGATTGCGCCTCCTCATTCTCGGGCTCGTCTGCGGGGGCATCCTGCGCCTGAAGAGAAGTGGACAACAGCAACACAATGGCGGCGGCAAACAGAAAATGCGCCAGCATTTGCAAGGGTTTGAAGATTGTCGCCATGTCCCCTCCGATACCTTGACTATATCCTGTTGGGCGCATGTTCCTAGGGCATATCTGCAACGCTGGGAAACAACATGGTCCGATATTGCCATCACATGGCCAGACTTGATGCGGCCATTGCTTGCAAACGGCGGGTCCACAGCATAGGTTCCCGCCAAATTTGCGGAGAGCGCTCCGCATCATCTGAACAAAGGAATATCCCATGGAAGGTGGCGCAATCGCCCAGTTTCTCCCGCTGATCCTGATCTTCGGCATCATGTATTTTCTGCTGATCCGTCCGCAGCAGAAGAAGATGAAAGAGCATCAGGCCATGGTCGAGGCCGTCCGTCGCGGCGATCAGGTCGTCACGCAAGGCGGGCTGATCGGCAAGGTGGCAAAGGTCAAGGAAGGCGAGAACGAGATCGAGGTCGAGCTCGCCGATGGTGTCAAGGTTCGCGTGGTCAAATCGACCATCGCACAGGTGCTGAACAAGACCGAGCCGGCGAAGTAACTTCGCGCGACAATTCCTTGAAAAGGCAGGGTAATGCTGCAAATTGATACCTGGAAGCGGGTTCTGATCTGGTCGGTCTGTGTGATCGGCCTGATCCTTGCCCTGCCGAATGCGTTTTATACTCGGGTCGAGCAATCGAACGACGCCAAGGCCGCCATCGAGCTTGGCATCGACACGCCCGAGATGCAGGCCGAGGCGGCGCAATGGCCAAACTGGATGCCATCGTCTCTGGTCAATCTGGGACTTGATCTTCGTGGGGGTGCGCATCTGTTGGCCGAAGTTAAGGTCGAAGATGTCTACGAATCCCGGATGGAGGCGATGTGGCCCGAAATCCGTGACGCCCTGCGCGATGAGCGCGCAACCGTGGGCACGATCCGCAAACAACAATCTGCACCGGATGAGATTCGCGTCCGCATCAGCCAGCCCGATGGAATGCCCCGCGCGCTGGAGGTTGTGCGCGGACTGGCTCGTCAGATCCAGACCCTGACCGGCGCTGGCGCGACAGATATCGAAGCACGCGCCGATGGTGTTGACACAATTGTTGTGCAACTGTCTGAGGCAGAGAAACTCGCCTCGAACGACCGCACCGTGCGTCAGGCGTTGGAGATCATCCGCCGTCGTATCGATGAGGTCGGCACGCGCGAGCCCACCATACAACGGCAGGGCGCGGATCGTATCCTGATTCAGGTGCCTGGCATCGGCAGCGCCGGAGAGTTGAAGGAAATTATCGGCACAACCGCTCAGTTGACGTTTAACCCGGTTATCGGGCGCGGAACCGATCCGGATGCCGTACCGCGACCCGGTGAAAAGATTGTGCCTTCGATCGACGAAGAAGGTTTCTATTACACAATCGATTCCGCGCCTGTTGTCACCGGCGAGGAATTGGTCGACGCACAGCCGTCCTTCGATCAGAACGGCCGCCCTGCGGTCAGCTTCCGGTTCAACACCTCGGGCGCGCGAAAGTTTGGCGACTATACGCTGGAACACATCGGCGAGCCCTTCGCCATCATTCTGGATGACGAGGTGATTTCGGCCCCCGTGATCCAAAGCCATATCCCCGGTGGTTCCGGCATCATCACCGGTAACTTTACCGTAGAGGAAAGCACCAATCTGGCTGTTCTGCTGCGTGCAGGCGCTTTGCCCGCAGGGTTGGAATTCCTCGAAGAACGCACAATCGGCCCGGAACTGGGGCAGGACAGTATCGATGCCGGCAAGGTGGCCACCATCGTGGCCTTTGTCGCTGTGCTGGCCTTCATGGCGCTCAGCTATGGCTTGTTCGGCCTGTTCGCGAACATTGCGCTGATCATCAACGTGGGTCTGCTGTTTGGCCTGCTGTCCCTGATTGGGGCAACTCTGACCTTGCCGGGCATTGCCGGTATCGTTCTGACGGTGGGTATGGCCGTGGACGCCAACGTTCTGATCTTTGAGCGTATCCGCGAGGAACTGAAATCCGCCAAAGGTCCTGCGAGGGCGATCGAACTTGGATATGAAAAGGCGCTGTCAGCCATTCTGGACGCGAACGTGACGACGTTCATCACCGCCGTAATCCTGTTTGCCATGGGCAGCGGGCCGGTGCGCGGATTCGCGATTACTCTGGGTCTTGGTATTCTGACTTCGGTCTTCACGGCGATCTTCGTGACCCGCCTGATGATCGTCATCTGGTTCGAACGCCGTCGTCCGAAAATGATCGAGGTTTGACATGAGACTGAAACTCGTACCGCAAAACACCTCGTTCGATTTCTTCAGCCGCTGGAAGATCTGGCTGGGTATCTCGGGCCTGATGATGGTGATCGCCTTTACATCTTTCCTGTTGCAGGGGCTGAACTTCGGCATCGACTTCCGCGGCGGGACCACGATCCGGACCCAAAGCGCACAAGAGATCGATGTGGGTGCCTACCGCGATGCCATCGCACCGCTGGAATTGGGCGATGTGACAATCACGCAGATTTTCGATCCGACTTTTGGTGAAGACGAAAACGTCGCGATGATTCGTATCCAGGCGCAGGCAGATGCCGAGGCCGTTTCTGCTGCTACGGTGACTGCGGTCGAAGAGGCGCTGCAGTCGGTTGTGCCTGATATCGAGTTCGTTTCCGTCGAATCCGTCGGCCCCAAAGTATCGGGCGAGTTGATCCAGACTGCAGTCATCGCGGTCATGCTCGCGATCGGAGCGGTGCTGGTCTACATCTGGCTGCGGTTCGAATGGCAGTTTGCGTTGGGGGCAGTGGCTGCGTTGGTGCATGACGTGATCCTGACCATCGGCATCTTCTCGGAACTGCAGATCCGATTTGATCTGGCGATCATCGCGGCCCTGCTGACCATCGTGGGCTATTCGCTGAACGACACAGTGGTTGTCTTTGACCGTGTTCGCGAGAACCTGCGCAAGTACAAGAAAAAAGACCTCAAAGAGGTTCTGAACATCTCGATCAACGAAACGCTCAGCCGGACGGTTATGACCTCGGTCACTACGCTGTTGGCGCTGATCTCGCTTTATGTGCTGGGCGGCGACGTGATCCGGGGCTTTGTCTTTGCGATGATCTGGGGCGTAATCGTGGGGACCTATTCATCGGTCTTTGTCGCCTCGACCATCCTGCTGTGGCTGGGGGTCAAGCGTGATTGGTCGAAACCGTCGAATACAGCGGGCAACCAGTTCGCAAACATAGATGCCTGATATTCTCGGCCAGTCCCCTGCGGGGCTGGCCACTATCATTTTTGCAGCGTTTCTCGGCGGGGTAGTGCGCGGCTTCTCCGGATTTGGCACCGCACTTGTCTTTCTGCCCCTTGCCACACCTCATCTTGGTCCGTTCGGAGCATTGATCGCGCTGACGATCATGGACATCTTGGGCCCGATCCCGAACCTGCGTCGCGCGTGGGGTGCCGTAGATAAGCGCGACCTGGTGCGACTGCTGATCGGCTGCGCAGCGGTTCTGCCCGCAGGCCTGTGGCTGTTGACGCAGGTTGCGCCAGACGTGTTCCGCTATGCCGTCAGCATTCTGGCTCTGCTTATGTTGGCGATCCTGGTCCTCGGGCTTCGCTATCAGGGTCACGTCCGGCGCGCGATGGTCTGGGCCATCGGTGGCGCCGCGGGGTTTTTGGGCGGCGTTGCCGGACTGCCGGGGCCTGCAGTAATCCTGTTCTACATGTCCCGCCCACTGCCGGTCGAGGTGATCCGGGCGACAATCCTTCTGTTCCTGTTCGGTTTCGACTTCCTTTTGCTCGGATACCTCACAGGAATGTCCCGCGTCACAGCCGAGACCGTCGGGGTTGGTCTGTTCCTGGCTCTTCCGAACCTGTTGGGTAACGGGTTGGGCGGTCGGCTGTTTAACCCGGATCAAGAGCGGCTCTATCGAGGAATGGCCTATGCAGTGATCGCACTTGCTGCCTTGTTCGGCCTGCCAGTTTGGGGCTAGAAAGCATCCATGCGCCTGAATGAGATCACCTACAACAACGCGACCCCGGTCGATGGGTACGGCCCGGGCTTTTTCCGTATCGGTGGCCATGTGCATGAAGGGGCAACCCTGACCAGTCCGGCTGGCACCACAGGGTGGGGCGGATTTGCGGACCCTGCGCCACTGCTGGAGCTGTCCGAACATATTGACGTTGCACTGATCGGAACCGGTGCCGAGCTGACACATATCCCGAAAGACCTGCGCGACTCGTTGGAAGGTGCAGGAATCGGCGTGGAAATCATGAACTCTCCTGCCGCGTGCCGAACCTATAATGTCCTGCTCGCCGAAGGCCGCCGCATCGCACTGGCCGTGATCCCGGTCTGATCCGCCCCTTCATCTGTCCAAAAAAATCCCGGGGAGCCGCCATTGGTGCGCCATTGGTTCGAGCGCCAATGGCGGCGGGGCTGGCCCCTTGCTCCTGCCATGGCCACATCCACGACGGAAAACCCCCTGCGGCAATTCCATCCTTTTGCCCCTGACCGCAATGGGATAAGCGGAACGTCATGACATTGACCGTGACCGATCTTACCGTCACCCGCGGGGGTATTCCCGTGCTTGAAGGGCTTAACTTTGCCTTGCCACCGGGAAAGGCGCTGATCCTGCGCGGGCCAAACGGGATCGGCAAGACGACGTTGCTGCGCACGCTTGCAGGGCTTCAGCCGTCCTTGTCCGGCAGGATCGAAGGGGCTGCCGACCGTATCGCTTATGCCGCACATTCCGACGGTCTGAAACCAACCCTGACCGTGACCGAAAATCTGACCTTCTGGGCCTCTGTGTTCGGCACAATTGATATACGGCCTGCGCTGGACGCCTTTGATCTAAAGGACCTTGCAGACCGGCACGCGGGAAATCTCTCTGCCGGACAGAAACGCCGACTGGGTCTAGCGCGGATGCTGGTAACGGGCCGCCCGATCTGGATGTTGGATGAACCAACCGTATCGCTGGATCGCAACGCAGTGCAGATGTTTGCCTCAGCCGTTCAGGCGCATCTGGGGCAGGGCGGTTCGGCACTGATCGCCACACATATCGATCTTGGTCTTGAAGCAGAGATACTGGACGTTGGCCGCAACAAAGCCAAACCCAAGCCCCTTGACGATTTTGACGGAGGCTTCCTGTGATCGCCCTGTTGTCGCGCGACCTGAAACTGTCAATCCGCGCAGGCGGCGGATTTGGCCTTGGGCTGGCCTTCTTTCTGATCGTGACAGTTCTGGTCCCGTTCTCGGTGGGACCGCAATCGTCGCTGCTATCGACAATCGCGCCGGGTATTCTGTGGCTGGGGGCGTTGCTGGCCTGCCTGTTGTCGCTGGACCGCATCCTTGCTCTGGATTGGGAGGACGGGTCGCTGGACCTGCTGGCCACCGCTCCCCTACCGCTGGAATCGGTGGTGACGATTAAGGCGCTGGCGCATTGGCTCACCACGGGTTTGCCTCTGGTGCTGGCGGCCCCTGTTCTGGGCGTGTTGCTGAACCTTCCAGTGCCGGGTTTTACATGGCTCGTGGTTTCACTGCTACTTGGCACTCCGGCACTCAGCGTCATTGGCACCTTTGGTGCGGCGCTGACTGTTGGCCTGAAACGTGGCGGACTGCTGATGTCGCTTCTGGTGCTGCCGCTCTATGTGCCGACGCTGATCTTCGGGGCCGAGGTGGCTCGGCGCGGTGCAACCGGGATGGAAACCCAGACGCCGCTACTGATGCTGGCCGGGATCACGTTTGCAACCATCGCACTGCTGCCCTTTGCCAGCGCGGCGGTTTTGCGGATCAATCTGCGGTGAAGCGCCACAAGTTTGATCAAGGTCAATTGAGAACAAGGCAGAGTCGGACTAGATAGGGCCCATGACCATCGCAGCCAAAGCCAACGCCCTCTGGGAATATGCCAACCCGCGCAAGTTTCTTGCGACCAGCGAACGCGTGCTGCCGTTCTTTTGGACAACGGCGCTGACCTGCATTGTTGTCGGGCTGGTCTGGGGCTTCTTTTTCACGCCGGATGACTACAAGCAGGGCTCGACCGTCAAGATCATTTACCTGCATGTGCCTGCAGCGCTGATGGCGATCAATTGCTGGCTGATGATGCTGGCAACCTCGCTGGTCTGGCTGGTGCGCCGTCACCATGTCAGCGCATTGGCCGCACGGGCGGCGGCCCCGGTCGGTATCGTCATGACGCTGATCGCGCTGGCGACCGGAGCCATCTGGGGCCAGCCGATGTGGGGCACTTGGTGGGCCTGGGACCCGCGCCTGACTTCGTTCCTGCTGCTGTTTCTGTTCTATCTGGGTTATGTCGCCCTGTGGGAAGCTTTCGATGATCCCGATACGGCGGCCGACCTGACCTCGATCCTGTGCCTTGTAGGCTCGGTCTTTGCGATCCTCAGCCGCTACGCAGTGAACTTCTGGAATCAGGGTTTGCATCAGGGCGCATCGGTCATGCGCGCGGGTGCCATCACCGGCACGGATACCGAGGAAAAGGTCAGCAACGTCTTTTTCTACCCGCTGCTTTTGTGCATCATCGGCTTCGTGTTGTTGTTCATCGCGCTGGTTCTGTACCGGACGGGAACAGAAATCCGCGCACGCCGGATCAAGGCGTTGCAGGCGCGGGAAAGGGTGAACTCATGATACCCGATCTGGGAAAATACTCCGATACGGTCCTGTCAGCCTATGGTGCGTCCATCGCTCTGCTTGTCGCCCTGATCGTCGTTAGCATTCTGCGCGGGCGTAAGGTTCGCGCCGAGATGGAAAGTATTGAACAAAGGATGCGCCGCGATGGCTAAGATCTCTCCTCTGATGATCGCCCCGCCGCTGATCTTCGGTGCATTTGCTGTCCTGGCCGGGATCGGAATGTTCCGCGACGATCCCGATGCCCTGCCATCCGCGCGCGAAGGCCAACCCGCACCGCCCGTTGTCCTGACCGAATTCCCGGGCAAAGGCCTGTTCGACGACGCAACCCTGCGCGATGGTGAGGTCAAGCTGGTCAACTACTGGGCCAGCTGGTGTGCACCATGCCGCGCCGAACATCCCAACCTCGAAGCACTGTCGGATGAGGGGATTCCGGTCTACGGCATCAATTACAAAGACAAGCTGGACAATGCCGAGGCTTTTCTGATCGAACTTGGCGACCCTTACAAAGCCATCGGGCGCGATGAACAGGGCCGTATGGCGCTGGACTGGGGGCTTTATGGCGTGCCCGAGACATATGTTGTCGACGGCAAGGGCAAGATCATCCTGCGTTTTGCTGGGCCGATCACCCAACGTGTAATCGAAAGCACGATCCGGCCCGCATTGGAAAAGGCCGCAGGCGGCTAGACGCTTTGCTGCGTGGGCTTGTCGCTATAGCCGGTATCCACCGGTCACGCCCAGAATCTCCCCTGTAACAAAGCCTGATTCTTCGGACGCAAGAAACCGTACTACCTTTGCGATGTCCTCAGGCGTGCCAGCCCGCCCAAGGGCGGTCTCTTCGACAAACAGCGCGGTCAGATCATCCGGGCGCGGGGCTTCGGGAATGTTGATTGCGCCGGGGGCAACCGCATTCACGCGGATGCCTTGCGGCCCCAGCTCTTTGGCCATCGCGCGGGTCCACAGGTTCAGCGCCGCCTTGCTGGCCCCGTAAGTCGCAGCATCGCGGGGCGGCAGTGTCGCGTTCATTGACGAAATATTGACGATGGATGCACCGGGCTGCAAATGGGGCAGGGCAGCGCTCAGCAGGGCCATGGGCGCAAGCAGGTTAAGGTCAAGAATGGCGCGGTGATCGTCGGGCTCAAACGCCTCCTTCGGGGTCGAACGGACAAGACCTGCGTTGTTCACGATCACATCCAGCCGCCCAAACCGCTCAATCACCTGCGCAATCACCGCCGCTGGCTGACCCGGCAAAGCCAAATCAGAACGGACCGCCAGAACCTCGCTGGTCAAAAGCTCGGGCGCGGGTTCAGTGGACAGCCAGGTAAACGCCACCCGATGATCGCGCATCAGGTCTTCGACAATGGCCCGCCCGATCCCGCGCGCGCCGCCTGTTACCAATGCCACCTTGTCCATGCTACCTCCTGCGCATACCAGACCCGGAAAGCGGCACGAATACAACTTCTTCTGTTCAAAAATACCTCGGAGCGCGAGGCAGAGCCTCGCAAAAAGAAAGGACGCCCTCAGGCGTCCTCTCCGAACTCTCAAGTGGCGAAAACTCAGCCCGCTTTGGCCAGATTCCGCAGAACATAATGCAGCACGCCGCCGTTCTCTATGTATTCGATCTCGGGCGCGGTATCGATGCGGCACTTCAGGGTGATGGTCTTCTCGGTCCCGTCACCATAGACGATTGTGCAGGGAACCTCCTGCAGCGGCTCAATCGTATCCAACCCGTGGATCGAGACGGTCTCATCCCCCGTCAAACCCAATGACTTGCGGGTGTCGCCGCCGGTGAACTCGAACGGGATCACGCCCATGCCAACCAGATTGGACCGGTGGATACGCTCAAAACTTTCGGCGATGACTGCCTTGACGCCCAGCAGTGCGGTCCCCTTGGCTGCCCAGTCACGCGACGAGCCGGCGCCATACTGTTCGCCACCAAAGACGACCAGCGGGGTGCCTTGTTCCTGATAGGCCATCGACGCCTCATAGACCGAAGTCTGCGCGCCATCGGGGCCTTTGGTATAGCCACCCTCGACACCATCCAGCATCTCGTTCTTGACACGAATGTTGGCAAAGGTGCCGCGCATCATGATCTCATGGTTGCCACGGCGGGAGCCATACGAGTTGAACTCGCGCGGTTGCACCTGACGGTCGACCAAATACTTGCCAGCCGGAGTGGTTGTCGCAAACGAGCCTGCGGGCGAGATATGGTCGGTTGTGATCATATCGCCCAGGATCAGCAGAACCTTGGCACCGTCGATATTCGAGATCGTGCCTGGCTCGGGGCTCATCCCCTGGAAATAAGGCGGGTTCTGGATGTATGTCGAAGTCGGAGGCCAATCATAGGTTTCCTGCTGCGGAACATCGACGCTCTGCCATTTCTCATCGCCTTTGAAGACGTCTGCATATTTCGATTGGAATGCCTCGCGGGTCACTGTCTGTTCGACCAGTTCGGCAACTTCCTGCGTCGAAGGCCAGATGTCCTTCATGTAGACATCGTTGCCGTCCTTGTCCTGACCGATCGGTTCCGAAGTCAGGTCGATATCCAGTGTCCCGGCCAGCGCATAGACGACGACCAGCGGTGGCGAGGCCAGATAGTTCGCACGTACATCCGGCGAGATGCGGCCTTCGAAGTTGCGGTTACCCGACAGAACCGAGGTGGCAACCAGGTCGCCCTCGGCAATCGCTTCGGACAGCTCGGCCTGAATGGGCCCCGAGTTACCGATGCAGGTGGTGCAGCCATAACCCACAAGGTTGAATCCAACCTTATCCAGATCTTCCTGCAAGCCAGCAGCTTCCAAGTAGGCGCTCACAACTTGGCTTCCCGGCGCCAGCGAGGTCTTGACCCACGGCTTTCGGTTCAGACCCAAAGCAGCCGCTTTGCGTGCCACCAGACCCGCCCCGATCATCACATAGGGGTTCGACGTGTTGGTGCAGGACGTGATCGAGGCGATCACAACCTTGCCCGATTCCATGGTGTAATCTTCGCCTTTGACGGCGACTTCTTTGCCCATGGGACGTTTGAAGGTCTCTTCCATCTCTTTGGTGAAAGCGGCCTTGGCGTCTGTCAGCGCAACATAGTCCTGCGGGCGTTTCGGACCCGAGATCGCAGGAACGATGGTGCCCATATCCAGCGACAGGGTGTCGGTGTAGATCGGTGCATAATCCGCGTCGCGCCAGAATCCGTTTTCTTTCGCGTAGGCCTCGACCAGCGCGATACGATCTTCGTCGCGTCCGGTATTGCGCATGTAGCGCAGCGTCTCGCCGTCGATCGGGAAAAAGCCGCAGGTCGCGCCATATTCAGGGGCCATGTTGGCGATGGTTGCCCGATCGGCCAGTGGTAGACGATCCAGACCTTCGCCGTAGAATTCGACGAATTTGCCCACAACACCCTTTTCGCGCAGCATTTCAACGACTTTCAGCACCAGATCGGTGCCGGTGGTACCTTCGACCAGCGCGCCGGTCAGCTCAAAGCCGACAACCTCGGGGATCAGCATCGAGATCGGCTGCCCCAGCATTGCGGCCTCGGCCTCGATCCCGCCAACGCCCCAGCCCAGAACGGCCATGCCGTTGACCATGGTGGTGTGGCTGTCGGTGCCGACCAGCGTATCGGGGTAGGCGACTTCGTTGCCGTCCTGATCGGTATCGGTCCAGACGGTCTGGGCCAGATATTCCAGGTTCACCTGATGGCAGATGCCAGTTCCGGGGGGCACAACGCGGAAGTTGTTGAACGCGTTCTGGCCCCATTTCAGGAACTGGTAACGCTCCATGTTGCGTTCATACTCGCGATCCACGTTCATCTGGAACGCGCGCGGGTTGCCAAATTCGTCAATCATGACCGAGTGGTCGATGACCAGATCAACCGGGTTCAGCGGGTTGATCTTCTGCGCGTCGCCGCCCAGACCCTTGATCCCGTCGCGCATCGCAGCGAGGTCAACAACCGCCGGAACACCGGTGAAATCCTGCATCAACACGCGGGCAGGGCGGTAGGCGATTTCACGGGGGTTCTTGCCGCCATTGGCACCCCATTCACCGAAGGCCTTGATGTCATCGACCGAGACGGAAAACCCGTCATCCTCGAACCGCAGCATGTTTTCCAACACGACTTTCAATGCGGCAGGGAGCTTTGAAAAATCGCCCAGACCGGCCTCTTGCGCGGCGGGGATCGAGTAATAGGAAATGGATTTGCCATTCACGCTCAGGCTGCGGCGTGTCTTGGCGGTATCCTGTCCGACTTTGATGGGCATCTGTGGCCTCCCTCTCAAATGACGTGGAATATGGGATTCGCTGATGGGTATCTGCATGACGTTGGCCCTCGGTTCAAGGTCCAATAGGCTACCTGCGGCAATTTTTGTATACCATTGCACACATTTTTGCGAAATTTCGCTCGTACGCTCTCAAGAAACCTTGATTGGTGGTTTACGTGATTCCGGTTTAGACCTTTCGAACGCTCACACAGACCGAGAAAATTCATGCTCAGATCCGCCGCCCTGACCGCGCTTGCCTCACTTCTCCTGACCACCGCCACGGCTAAGGCTGACCCGGTTGTGGTCGAGCTGTTCACCTCGCAGGGGTGTTCTTCATGTCCACCGGCGGATCGGATCATGGAACAGCTGGCACAGCGCGAGGATGTGATTGGCCTGGCACTGCATGTGGATTACTGGGACTACATCGGCTGGAAAGACGAATACGCCAAGCCCGGTCACACCCTGCGCCAACGTGCCTACGCGCGCGAAGGCGGGCGCACCATGATTTACACGCCGCAGATGGTGGTGAATGGCCAGCAGGATGTCGTGGGGGCCAAGGCGGGCGAGTTGGATCGTCTGATCACGGCCCATCTGACCGCCGCGCCTGAGGCCGAGGTTACAGCGACGCGCGCCGGCGATGACGTGATGGTCGAGGTTGCCCCGGTGGAACTGCCGAAGGGCACGACTTATGATGTGCGCATCGTGCAATATTCACCGATGCGGCACGCTTCTATCCGGCGCGGAGAGCTTGCGGGGCACGAGTTGGACTATGCCAACGTGGTCGAAAGCTGGCAGGTTGCGGGGCAGTGGGACGGCGTTGCGCCTCAGGCCTTTACCACATCTGTGGACCTTGACTTGCCTGCCGTGGTGCTGATCCAGCGCGTTGGCCACGGGCCGATTGTGGCCGCCGCGCGGGTCAAGTGATCAGGGCATATCCTGCGGCTGAACGCCCAGACCCTTCCACGCTTTCCAGCGGCGGTGGATCCAGAACCATTGCCCCATATGTTTGCGCACCATCGCCTCAAGATCATCATTGGTGAACTGGGTCATGGTGCTGGGGTCGGTGTGGGGAACAGGGTCGTGCAGAACGATTTCAAAATCGATGCCGTTGGGTTGACGCACCGCATAACACGGGATCATGACAGCCTTGTATTTGATCGCCAGTTCTGCATTCAGAACTGATGTGACGGCCGGTTTGCCAAAAAATGTCAGCTCTTCGCCACCCATTGCGTGCAGATCGGACACGATGGCAATGATGCCGCCCTTTTTCAGGGTGCGCACCATCTCGACCATGCCCCGGCGGCCCTGTTCGAACATGGGCGATCCGGTCTTGTAGAACGCCTCAACATACATGTCGTTGAAATACGGATTTGCCATCCGGCGATAGAGACATCCGATGGGTTTGCCACCGCGCGCCTGCAGGGCAATGCGGGCCGCCAGATAGTGGCCGAAATGAGCGGTGATCATCATAACCGGCTTCCCTTCGGCGACCGCCTGATCAAAGGCAGCCACACCCGGGCCTGAAATACTGGCTGTGCTTTGTCGCTCGATGAAACCCTCGGGTGAGAAATGTTCCATGATGGCGCGGCCTGCATTGTCGGGAACCGCCTTGCAGATGCGTTTGACCTCGTCCTCGGGCAGGTCGGGGCGGGTGAGTTTCAGATTGCGGCGAACGCGGGTGCGAAACCCGACCAGAGGGGCCAGCCAGCGCACGATCCGGCCCATGGTTGCGATGCGCGTCTCGTAGGGCAAAAGACGCATCCCGCCGATAACCCCTGTCAGGAACAGATTGGCGACGTAATATTTTCCAAGCTCGAAACGGCTTAGCTTGGATTTTGCTGCTGGCATGGGGGGCTCATCGAATACTATGATCTGAAGCGCCAGACATACTATCGTGCCAGAACGATCTCAAGTACCTGTGAGATTGCCGGGCGCGTCTGTGATGCTAGGTGGCGTTCTCTTCCTCTTGCTCGACCAGCGTAATGGCACCCTCGTCCAACAAGGTCCGAATGGCCCCGACGATAGCCGACATGGCGTCTTCTGCCTCGGCTTGTTTTACTTTTCCGCGTTCGGTCATTTCCTCGCGCAGATTGTCAGCCATGCGCGACGACATGTTCGACAAGATGAACTCTGCTGCTGCCTGATCTTCGTTTGCAGTCGCCCCTGCCAGCGCACTGATCAGCACCGGTTGCTCGACCCCCCGCAGGACCGCGGGAACATCCCGGGGCAGGATTCGCGCCGGGATATGCGCAAAGGTAAAGATCGATTGCCGGACAACAGTGGCAAAATCGGCGTCTTCCTCTTCAAGCGCGGACAAAAGACCATCCCGCGTGGTCGAGGCTGACTGATTCAGGATCGCACCCACCCGCGCGCCGGGGGCGTCATCAAAGGCGGGAACCGGGCGTTGATCCAACTGGCCTGCAAGGGACCAGCCGATGCGTTCCACGGCTTCGGGCGTGACATTTGCGGTTTTTGACACTGCATAGGTAATGCGCCGCGCGACAGGACCGGGCAGGTGGCCAAGTAATTGCGCGGCCTTCGCGGTGTCCAACTTTGACAGCATGACCGCCGCAACTTCGGTGCTTTCGGCCTGCGCCATCTCGGCCAGGTCTTCGGCGGGCACCTCGCGCAGGCGCTCCCACGGGTCGCCCACCTGACGGACCCCGGCCACCTTGCGTAGGCGGGCGGCAGTTGTAGGGGCAATCTTGCCGTTTACGGCGTCCAATGCCCCCGCCAGCCCATGTGGAAAGGATAGTCCCACACTGTCCAGCGCATCGGCAAACTCGGCTGCCACGGCGGCCAGAGTTGCGCGATCAACCAGCCCCATACGCCCTAGTTGATGGGTTAGCTTTTCCTGCAGGGGGTCGGGCAGTTCCTCAAGTGGGATATCGGCCCCTTGGTTCAAAAGCAGCCGCACGATCACGGCTGCCTTTTCCTTGTTGTTCAGCGTCCGAGGGACGACGCGCGTATCTTCGTGCGGTTCCGGTTCCCGCGCGCCGGGCGTCATCTGTACCAGTGCTTGTGTGTCCTGCATCTGCTTGCGTTGCCCAAAAATTACGTCGCAAAGCAGAGTGTAAGGAGAGACGGGTAAAGAAACCCTGAAACTCAGTAACTATAAGTCAGCCCGGTCCGGATGGCCTCGCGCAGGGATGCCTCGGCCCAGGTTCCTTCACCGCCACGGGCTTTGATCTCGCGCCATTGCTCGATCGCCAGATCAGTCTTGCCTTCGGCGACAAAGCCCTGACCCATATAGCTGCGGGCAAGAATGTTGTCGGGGTTGGCGGCGATGGCCTGTTCATAGAACAGGTTGGCCAGCTCAAGCTTGCCCATTTTGCGGTAGGTAAAACCCCAATAGGTTTTTACGCGGTCGTCATCCTGGTCCATAATGCGCAGGATTCCTTGCGCATTCTCAAATTGCCCGTCATAGGCAAGTTCGCGTACGGCGTCATATAGCTGATCTTCGGTGAAATTTGATCTGTTTGGCTTGACGCAGCGGCCCGCAGCCTCGTCATAGACGCGCCCGAACAGACATTTTTTAGTGGTATTTGTCGGCTTGGGCGGGTTGCTGTCACCACCGGCGGCGTGAACCGCAGGGGCAAAGGCAAATGCCTGAAATGCAATTGCAGAAGCTAATACGAGACGCATAATCCAACTCCGTTTTCTGGGCTGCTGTCTGAAACAATAGCGTGGTCTTCAGAAAAGCTAACAACCTGTCAGTCGCATTTATTCACGAGTAGGAGAAATTTTCGTCAGCTATTGACCAATTTCACGCAGGTTTGAGCGTCACTGTCCCAGATCGTGCCTTCGGCACAGGATTGTTTCTGGGCCGAATGGCCCGTACAGGCCAGACCAGCCGACGCGGCGACGGTCAGGGCAATGCTGCAGATCAGGGTGCGGATCATGGCGTCTCTCCTTTGCGGAAAATGCAGCGCCATCATAGCGCACATTGCCCTTTCAGGCAAAAGAACAAGGCCCGGACGGCGGAAACCGTCCGGGCCTTTGCAAAGCTGTTTGAAATTTCAGGCGTTATTCGCCAAATACCCGCGCAAAGATCGTATCGACATGCTTGGTGTGATAGCCAAGGTCGAACTTTTCTTCGATCTCTGCGGGGCTGAGGGCGGCGGTGACATCCGCGTCTGCCAGCAGCTCTTCCTTGAAATCGGTGCGGTGCTCCCAAACCTTCAACGCATTGCGCTGAACCATGGCATAGGCATCTTCACGGCTGACACCTGCTTGGGTCAGTGCCAGAAGCACCCGTTGGCTCATCACAAGACCGGGGAACTTGTTCATGTTCTCCATCATGTTTTCGGGGAAGATCAGCATTTTGTCGATCACGCCGGTCAGGCGCGCCAAAGCAAAATCAAGCGTAATCGTTGCATCAGGCCCGATCATACGTTCAACCGAGGAATGCGAGATATCGCGTTCATGCCAAAGCGCCACGTTTTCCATCGCCGGAATCACAGCCGCGCGGACCATGCGCGCCAAACCGGTCAGGTTCTCGGTCAGCACAGGGTTTTTCTTGTGCGGCATGGCAGATGAGCCCTTTTGGCCCATCGAGAAGAACTCGGCCCCTTCCAGCACCTCGGTCCGCTGCATGTGGCGGATTTCGATTGCGATGTTTTCAATGCTGCTGGCGATGACGCCGAGGGTTGCAAAGAAGGCGGCGTGACGGTCGCGGGGGATGACCTGAGTGCTGATCGGCTCGGGCACGAGGCCCAGCTTGTCGCAGACATGCTCTTCAACCGCCGGGTCGATATTGGCGAAGGTGCCAACCGCACCGCTGATCGCTCCGGTCGCGATTTCCGCACGGGCGTCGCGCATACGCGACAGGTTGCGGTCCATCTCGGCATAGAACCGGGCAAAGGTCAGGCCCATTGTGGTGGGTTCGGCATGGATGCCGTGGCTGCGACCGATGCGGACGGTGTCTTTGTGTTCGATGGCGCGGCGCTTCAGGGCAGCCAGAAGACTTTCGAGGTCGGCAATCAGCAGATCGGCGGCGCGGGTCAGTTGTACGTTCAGGCAGGTGTCCAGAACATCCGAACTGGTCATGCCCTGATGCACGAACCGCGCCTCTTCGCTGCCGACATGCTCGGCCAGATGGGTCAGAAAGGCGATGACATCGTGCTTGGTAACGGCCTCGATCTCGTCAATGCGGGCGACGTCAAACTCCACATCCTTGGCTTTCCACACGGCCTCGGCGTTTTCGCGCGGGATCACGCCCAGATCGGCCATGGCGTCGCAGGCGTGCGCCTCGATCTCGAACCAGATGCGGAACTTGCTCTCGGGTGACCAGATGGCGACCATATCGGGGCGGGAATAACGTGGAATCATTGGCGGCAGCACCTTATTGTGATTTGGCAGGAGGCGTTGCGGCGCGGTTTAAACCCGCCTTGCCACAGGAACAAGATACGAGTGCGCAGATGAGACGGTTTGCCCTGATTTTAGCCCTTTGGCCCGCATTGGCAGGCGCTACCGAGTTCTGGCCGCTGACCGGAGATCAGATTGTATCCACGCTTTCAGGGCGGACACTCAGCTATGGCGAAGGCGTAACGCAAAGCTTTGATGCAAGCGGGGTAACGCATTATTTTTCGGGGCGGCCCAGCACCGGACGCTGGGCTGTGCGAGCGGATAGGTATTGTTCGATCTGGCCGCCGTCAGAGCTTTGGGCTTGCTATGATGTTTTACAAAGCGGTGTGATCATTCGATTCATTGACGACAAGGGCGAGATCACGGACGGATATCTTCCCCAATGACCGCTCCGAATGATTTGTCAGAATTCGAAGGTCGCTGGGCCCTGACACGTACTATCCGCGACGCACGGGCGGGCCAGGTCGTGCAAGCGGACGGAGTGGCTTGCCTGCACCGCGCTGACGACGGGTTGATTTATGACGAAGAGGTCACGCTGCGCATTCCCGGCCAGGCCGAAATGAAGGGCACCCGACGCTATCTGTGGCGCAAGGACGGCGACGGGGTGGCGGTTTTTTTCGACGACGGTCGGTACTTTCACCGGCTCAAGCTGGGGTCGAGCCAAGCCACAGACCACCATGATTGCGCCCCTGACAGCTATGACGCACTCTATGATTTCTCGAACTGGCCGCGTTGGAACGTGCGCTGGATCGTGTCTGGCCCGCGAAAGTCTTACGAAATGGACACGCAATATGTACTGCGATAGCGCAATCACCTTGCAGTGATCGCCCGGAAGAGGCATTGCTGTTGCAGAATTCCGATCCGAATTGGGGAGAAGTGAAAAATGAATACAAATGTTCTGGCCGGTGCAATCGGCCCGCGCGAGGGGACAGCGCTGCGCGTCAAACAGGTTGTTCTGGTCGCTCTGGGTATTCTCGCACTGGCTGTTGCCGCCAAGATCAAGGTTCCGATGTGGCCGGTTCCGATCACGATGGGCACCTTTGCGGTTCTGACCATTGGTACGGCCTATGGTGCGCGACTGGGTTTGATCACCATGTTTGGCTACCTGCTGATTGGTGCGCTGGGCTTTGACGTGTTTGCAAACTCGTCGGCTGAAAAGTTCGGCCTGACCTATATGATGGGTGGCACTGGTGGCTACTTGGTCGGCTATCTGCTGGCGACTGTGTTGCTTGGTGCTTTGGCTGCGCGCGGCTGGGATCGCTCGGTTGGCAAGCTGGCATTGGCACTTGTCCTGGCAAATGTCGTAATTTACGTGCCGGGCCTGCTGTGGCTGGGCCAGCTCTATGGTTGGGATCAGCCTATCCTGCAATGGGGTCTGACACCGTTCCTGATCGGTGATGTGATCAAGCTGGCGCTGGCCGCGTTGTTGATTCCCGCGATCTGGAAGATGGTCGGCAACGCCCGCACCTGACTTCCACCGCGAAAGCATAATCACAAACCCGCGCTCGGTTAACCCGAGCGCGGGTTTTTTCTTTCCAAACCAACGCAGTGCTGGACAAAGTGACCTGTCAGGGTTCAATCTGATGGCAATGAAACCATCAGGTTATTGAGATATGCGCGTTTTTACTTCGAAGGCGATTTCCTTGTGCGCCGCAACTTGGTTATGTGGGTTGACACCCGCGGCGGCGGACACTCCGGTCACTTACACGGATGATGGCCAGGCTCTGTTCCAATTTGTCGTTCCTGATTTCTGGGCTCTTCGTGTTGGCGGTGCCCGGGAAATCGAAGATACCAATCTTGGCGACAGCCGCGCTGTCGCACGGGTTATGGGGTTGCGTCCGGTGACGGACGATACCGTCTGGATGGGATTTGTTTCGCCACAGGGCGTGGCCACCATCGATGACGGTATTCAGTACCTGCGCGATATTGACAAGTTCCTGGTCAAGGACGCCAAAGTGACCGGGGATGAGCGACGTTCGATCGGTGGACTGCCCGCGCAGGTTTACAAAGGATCCGGTCGCAGGGATGGGCGCGGCGTGAACTTCACGGCGACGGTGATCGATCTTCCTCGGGGCCGCGTTGCTGTGGCGGTGGCGGTTCTGCGCGACGACGCTGACCCGGCCTATGTCGAAGATCTGAATGCGGTTTTTGATTCATTTCGGGCGATACGGTGAGGGCGAGTACGATGGCTAAGACGTTTCTGAAACGGTCATTGCTGGCGCTGGGGCTTGGCGGCGCTGCCTTTACCATGTCTGCCTGTGACGGCGTTACAGTGGGTGTCGGATATGGGTATGATCCATTTTACGACTCGATGCTGTGGAACGACTATTACCACGACGTCGATGTAGACATTGATGTGGATCGGCCAGATCGACCGGACAGACCAGATCGCCCGGACCGGCCAGTCAGACCAGACCGACCCAAACCACCGGTATCGAAACCGCCGTCAAGGCCGCGCCCACCAGTGGCACGTCCCCCGGCTGCACGGCCACCGATCCACCGTCCGTCCCCGCGCCGTCGCTAGGTCGGGGGCAAAAGCTCGGTCGTGATATGGGCCGACCCTTCCAGAGTTCGGTGAACGGGGCATTTGTCGGCAATTTCCAATAGCTTGGCGCGCTGTTCGTCAGATAGCGGGCCATCCAACCTGATCTTGCGGCGGAACTGGTCCACTTTGCCCTCGCTCGCCAATCCAGCGTCCTGTGCGTGCACCTTGTCGTGACATACGTCGACGATGACCCCCGAAAGTGGCCACTTTTTGCGGCGCGCATACATGCGGATCGTCATCGAGGTGCAGGCCCCAAGCCCCGAGGCGACAAAACCATAGGGTGACATGCCCCGGTCTGTCCCGCCATACGAAACAGGCTCATCCGCAACCGCGTGATGCTTGGGACCTGACTGAATATCCTGCAGAAAACCACTCGGGTCTGCCTCGGTCACACGAACAACGCCTTCGGGTGCACCTGGGGGCGGGGCAGGTGGGCACAGTTTGACATAGCGCGACACCCAGGCCGCGATGACATCAGCGGCATATTCCGCATCAGAGGCGCGTGTGATCAGGTGATCTGCATCATCCAGTGTCACAAAGCTTTTGGGGTGTTTGGCGGCCAAAAAGATCGTGCTGGCGTTTTCGATGCTGACCGTTTCATCGCGCGGCGCGTGCAGTATCAAAAGTGCGGCTTTCAAGTCCGCAATGGCCGGTGTCAGGGCCGTTTCCGAGATGTCATCGACAAAGGCTTTGCCAATCCGGAACGGACGCCCGCCCAATGTGACCTCGGCCTCGCCATCCTGCTGGATCTTTGGCAATGCCTCTTCAAAATGGTGCGATACATGGCCCGGATCTGCCGGAGCACCCAAGGTTACAACAGCCTTAACCGATGGAATTCCCGCGCGTGCCCGCAGAACTGCGGCTCCACCTAAAGAGTGCCCAATCAGCAGCGTCGGCACCATGTTCCGCCCTGCAAGATAATGCGCAGCTGCGATCAGGTCTTCGACATTCGAAGAAAAGGTGGTGTTCGCAAACTCTCCATCCGAATGACCGAGGCCTGTAAAGTCGAACCGCAAAACAGCGATTCCCATCGCAGCAAGCCGTGCTGAAATCCGCCGTGCCGCCGGGATGTCCTTGGAACAGGTGAAGCAGTGGGCAAACAAGGCCGTCGCCAGAACCGGTCCATCCGGCAGATCAAGCCGCGCGGCCAGTTTGCCGCCGTCATGGCCGGGAAAAGTGATGCGTTCGGTGGGCATTGGGGTTCCTTCGGCTGTTCGGGTCCGCCCAATATTGTGGTGATCCAACAGGCGTCTCAACCCATGTGTCACGAGCGTCACGGGAAGGTGAGCTATCGGGACAGTATACGACCTTTTCTGGCGCGTGTTTTGTCGATCCTTTGCTGTGATCACTGTGGCTTTCCAAGATAGATCAAAAAATGTGATGATATACCTAAAATATATTCGCTTTCATTAAGTTATAAACGCCACCACAATGCCGGTGTAACAGAAACTTCTGCAAGGAGAGTTCAATGGCTCATGCTTACACCGCCCCCCGTGCATCTGCGACCGTCCCGGCCGTTCTGGCCGCGCTGGCAATAGCGGCGGCGGTCGGATTCACCCTTGGCCAAAGCTGGCCGGTCGAAAAAGGCCCAGCCGTATCAACTCCTCAGCCTTTGGAAAAGGATTGGCACGGCAATGTCAGACGGTCCCACTGGACGAAGTGATGAGGGATTAGGTCAGCCCCATCAAGGCTGCGTCAAACGGATATTTGGTCAGGTTCTCATAACCATCTTCGGTGATCAGAACCTGATCCTCCAGCTTGATCGAGAAATCTCCGCCAACCTCTCCCACGGCTGCCTCGACGCACAGGACCATGCCGGGTTCGAGCGGATAGTCATAGGCTCCTTCGACCGCTTTGTCGGGATATGCCACCAAAGGCCATTCGTCACATAGTCCCACGCCATGCATAAGGCAGCCGTATTTCTGGGCTTGGAATTTGTCGTCCAGCTTATGTGTATTTGCCGTCAGTTCAGGAATCATGACGCCGGGTTTCAGCATTTCCATATTGGTCATGATGTGTTCATGCGCATGTTGCATGGCATAAACCATGTCTGGTCGCGGCTTTTGATCGCCAATCCACCATGTGCGCGAGATATCGACACAGATGCCATAAGATCCGATCAAGTCTGTGTCAAAGGCAATGATTTCATTCTGTTGCGTAATCCGGGGTCCGCATTCCTGAAACCACGGATTGGTGCGCTGACCCGAGGCCAGCAGACGGGTTTCGATCCATTCGCCGCCCCGGCGAATGTTCTCGGCATGTAAGACAGCCCAGATGTCATCTTCTGAGGTCTTGCCGTCACCCACATTGGCACGGGCAAATCTCTCCATCTCGGCCACCGCGGTTTCGCAGGCCTGACTGGCGCAACGCATCGCAAGGATTTCGTCGGGGCCTTTGATGGCGCGGGTCTTTTCGGTGACCTCCTCGCCCTCCATGACCTCGAAGCTCTGCGCCTCCAATGCGCGCAGCCCGTGCAGCATGATTTTGTCCACCGCCAGCCGCTGGTTGCCGCCGCTGTGTTCGTCGATCAGAACCCGCACCTCGTTCGAGAAGACATCCGCAGCCACATCCACTTTATCTCCCCTGTCGAAATAGAACAGGTCCGCGCCCGAACGCTGCTCGCGCACCAGCGGGTTGAAGGTCGAAAGGAAAGGCGAGTTCTTGTAGTCCCAGATCACCATGTAACCATCGGCGCACAGCAGAACCGCGCGGAACGGGTTATGCGTGTTCCAAAGCTGCATGTTGGTGCTGTCGGTGGCATAGCGGATGTTCAACGGGTCAAACATCAATAGCCCGCCATAGCCGCGATCAACGATGGCCTGCGTCAGCCGTTTCCAGCGGTATTCGCGCATCCGCTCAAGATTGGGCAGTGTCAGGCCAGCAGCCGCCCATTCGTCAAATGCCAGTTGGGTCGGCCCGATCTCGATACGGTCATTATCGTTCGGAGTGCCATCACCCAGTGTTGCGCCGCGTGTGGGGTCGATCTTGCGCGTGTCACGATAGGGTACGTTCATGGCTTGCCTCTCTGCTTGCGCTGTCAGCTTGCAAACCGGCCGATGCCGCGTCTGAGGTATTTGCGACCGGGTTCAGGTCGCTTTTTGACCGCTGCCACGCAGCCAAGGTGTTAAGTGGTCTCTATGGAAGAGATTTTGCAGCAAGATATTCCCTATGACCCGTTGTCGCCGAACCCGCTGCCCGGGGTCAAACCTGCCAGTATGGAAGATTGGCTGCATTGCGATGACGCCTTTGCCGCCCAGATGAACCTTCGCGCCCGGTTGCTGGCAGAACACCGGGATTTGGTTCTGGCGATGGATCCACAAGCCATGGCCCCCGCGCAGGAACTGCTGGATCTGGTGCTGGAGCAGGTCTATCCAAAGGCCCGAAACGCTGTTCTACGCCCCGACGGTGTCGAGGTTTCCATTGATCGCGAACGGCCTTTGGACACCCTGTGTAATCTGGTGCAGGAGGATTTCTGTATCTTGCAGAAACACGGTGACCAACATGTCCTGACCGGAGCCATCCTGTGTTTCCCGGCCAGTTGGGAATTATCCAAGAAGTTCATGCGCCCGCTGATTGCAATTCACGACCGGATCGAGCCCTATGACGCCAACATCGCGCGTCGGGTTCAGCGGCTGTTCGATGGGATCCAACCGGGTCGTCCGCTCTGGCGGTTCAACGCTCTGCGGTATCACGATCCCGAGTTGTTTCAGCCCCGTCCGCGTGATGTCAGGGATCGCGGCGATGCCCGGTATCTGCGCAGCGAACGTCAGACATTGTTGCGCCTGCCGCGCACGAAGGCGGTTGTGTTTTCGATCCACACCTATCTCTTGTCTGCAGACACACTGCTGAAAATGGAAAACCCCGCCGAATAGCGGGGCCTTCCTAGGAGGGTCTTAGGTTAATTCTTCTACATGCCCAACACGTTTGCGACCTCGGCAAAGGCATTGGTTGTATTCAGAGCAAAGATCGCGGTGGTCAGCGACAGAACCTGCGTGTTCAACCGGAAATCTTCGCCACGGATCAGGTTAACCGCCGCCATCGACAGCGCAACGGGCCCCGAAATGCTTGCCACCGCTCCGGTCATGCCCCAACTGGTCAACCGGAGAATGTCGCTTGGGCGATCATCGTCTTCGATGTCCGGCGGCGTATCGATCGCCGGCTCGGACTCGTCGCGGAAGGCGATGCTCAGCAATTGCTCGTCGCTCAGCTGGATCGGACGAGCCTTGGCCGGGGCGGGGGTTGAAAGTTCAA
Organism: Ruegeria sp. E1; assembly: GCF_056534225.1. Taxonomy (NCBI): domain Bacteria; kingdom Pseudomonadati; phylum Pseudomonadota; class Alphaproteobacteria; order Rhodobacterales; family Roseobacteraceae; genus Ruegeria; species Ruegeria sp. E1. The sequence goes on from NZ_JBQFPE010000001.1 coordinate 99,498, forward strand.
CGTCCGGCAAATCGAGGCCAGCAAATGGGCCCGAGACCGCCTCGAAGATCTGTTTGCGGTCCCTTTGCTTGCGCGGCGCAATAGAATCAAATGCACTCAGAAACTGTTCGACCGTCAAAACAGTGTTGGGCGCTAACCATTCCACGCGCTGGGTCGAGCATATGTCGACCATGCGATACAGAATGACGACCATCATCAATTCAGATAGCTCACTGTCATCCAGCAGTTGCGACACCGGCGAGATCGTGACGACCAAACGGTTGCAGGGCAGGGTCACCGGCTTGCGCACCAGTGTTTTAAGGCCTGCAGCGCGATCCATTCGCTCATAACGATCAAACGACGCCTGCTCATCGACCTCCAGGGTCAGGCGGATCAGGTATTGGCTGGTGACGATGCTCGCTTCAGAGGGAGTCAGGAAAGTCTTGCGTTCAACCAGATGGCCGTAATCTTCCAGCGTGGCGGCAACGATATCGATCGATCGGTCCAGCGCACCATCCGCGCTGCCGTTGAACTGAAGGCCGCCATGATAACTGTGCTTCGAGGTCACAGGATGTTCCTTTACCGGACAAAGACCGGATCACCATACGCAGCGATAGCGGGCAAAATTTGACGAAAATGCAAAAAAGTGAGTTTTCTTCGGGATTGATTACGCTTTGGAAACCAAGAAACTAGGGGGTTTGTTTAAATTCTGTGGCAGGAATGTGGCCGAATTGGGGTTCGCGGATATTCGCGCCCTTTCAGGTCAGTTATCGATTCGCCACGCCATTATGGCAATGGATTTCTGGTAGACCGAGGCGGCGTTCCACTGCTGGATCACGGCGAAATTCGGCTCTCCGGGCTGATAGCCGCGTCCGGGTTTCCACCCTTTCTTACGCAGAAAATTCGCGGTCGAGGCCAGTGCATCTGTCAGGTTGTAGAAGTCCACGCGACCATCGCCCGTCGCATCCACACCATATGTCAGGGCGTTGCCGGGCAGAAACTGCGTGTGGCCCAACTCGCCATGTTTTGCCCCTTTTGTCGCCATCGTAATGCTGCCGGAATCGACCATTTTTAAGGCACCGATCGCGTGCGGCTGAAAGAACTCGGATCGGCGACAATCGTAGGCCAATGTCGTTATTGCGGAAACAACTTGGCTGTCTCCCATGAAGTTGCCAAAGCCGGTTTCCATGCCGTGAATGGCGATCAGAACCCCGGCCGGCACACCATATTGGCGTTCAAGCGCGGCGTAAAATTGCGGGTTTCTGGCCTTGCGTTTGCGGCCTTGCGCAACAATCGTATTGGCGCCGCGAACCTGCATGAACTTTTCCAGCGAGTATTTAAAGCTTTTCTGGTTGCGATCGGCAGCAATGGTGCGAGTGGCGTATTGCGTCTGCGCCAGCGCCTGCAGGCCCTTCTTTTTTACGCCCGCGCGCCGAGCTTGCTTTGCGAAATCCTGTTTCCAAGCTTCAAAGCCGCTGCTTGTGTTGCCGCAAGGGGCAGCTGTGGCAATTGTCGGGACTGACAGGGCGAGAATGAGTGCAAAGCGTAGCATCGGTGTAATCCGTCTAAGTGAAAATGCCTGAGATCACGGTAAGCCGCATCTGGCGATCCGCAAAGCGGTTAATACAAATCAAGCTCTCCGGTCTCTTTCAGGGTTTCGAACCACTCATCAGGCGTTTTGTCGATTTTGGCGTGCTTGACCATCATCGCGTTCATGTTCGGCAAATGCGATGAGTCCGGCCATTCGTCGGGCTGCCACAGATTCGACCGGATGACGCATTTGGGGCAATGGGCAAACACCGTCTCGACATGCACAAGCAAGGCCAGTTTGGGCGCGTGATCGTTCACGGCCATTCCGTCCAGCAATTTGGCGTCGGCGCATATCTGTGCGGTTCCGCGAATGCGCAGCGTTTCCATTTTACCCGGAACAAAAAAGATCAGGCTGACGCGCGGATCCAGCAGAACATTGTGAAACGTATCCACGCGTTTGTTACCGGGACGGTCAGGGATCGCCATCAGTTCGTCAGAGATGACATGCACAAAGCCTGCCGGATCACCGCGCGGGGAAATATCCAGATGCCCGTCCGGATTGGCCGAGGCGATCAGGCAAAATGGTGAGGTTGCGATAAAGTCGCGGCACATCTGATCCAGCGCTGGCAATTCCTTGGCGATGATCTGTGGCAGCGGCGCGCCGGTGATGCGCTCAAGCTCTTCGGGGGTGGTCACGAAGTTGGTAAATTCAGTCTCCATGCGATCTCCTTCTGCAATGCAGTGTGGAAGATCGGCCCAAATGAAACAAGGGCGCCCGGTTGGACGCCCTTGCAAGAATTTTCGTCGAAAATTCTTTATCAGCAGCTGTAGTACATGCCGTACTCGACCGGGTGCGGCGTGTGCTCGTAGGTTTCGACCTCTTCCATCTTCAGCGCGATGTAGCCGTCGATCTGGTCTTTGGTGAACACGTCGCCCTGCAGCAGGAAGTCGTGATCAGCTGCCAGAGCTTCCAGAGCTTCGCGCAGGCTGCCGCAGACGGTCGGGATGTCGGCCAGTTCTTCGGCAGGCAGATCGTACAGGTTCTTGTCCATGGCTTCGCCCGGATCGATCTTGTTCTTGATGCCGTCGAGACCAGCCATCAGCAGCGCGGCAAAGGCCAGATAAGGGTTCGCGGCCGGATCGGGGAAGCGAGCCTCGACGCGCTTGGCTTTCGGGCTTTCGGTCCACGGGATACGGACACAACCCGAACGGTTGCGAGCCGAGTAGGCGCGCAGAACAGGTGCCTCAAAACCGGGGATCAGGCGCTTGTAGCTGTTGGTCGCCGGGTTGGTGAAGGCGTTCAGGGTCTTGGCGTGCTTCAGGATGCCGCCGATGAAGTACAGCGCTTCGTCCGACAGATCAGCGTATTTGTCGCCAGCGAACAAAGGCTTGCCGTCTTTCCAGATCGACATGTTCACGTGCATACCGGTGCCGTTGTCGCCTGCAATGGGCTTCGGCATGAAGGTGGCCGATTTACCGTAGGCATGTGCAACGTTGTGGATGACGTATTTGTATTTCTGCAGCTCGTCGGCCTGTTTGGTTAGGCTGTCGAAGATCAGGCCCAGCTCGTGCTGACACGAGGCAACCTCGTGGTGGTGTTTGTCCACCTTCATGCCCAGACGCTTCATGGTCGACAGCATTTCCGAACGCAGGTCCTGCGCTTCGTCGATCGGGTTGACTGGGAAGTAACCACCCTTGACACCCGGACGGTGGCCCATGTTGCCCATCTCGTACTCGGTGTCGGTGTTCCACGACGCGTCGGTTGCATCAACTTCGTAGGATACCTTGTTGATACTGTTCGAGAAACGAACGTCATCGAACAGGAAAAATTCAGCTTCGGGACCCATATAGGCGACATCGCCGATGCCCGAGGCTCTCAGGTAAGCTTCGGCTTTCTGGGCGGTTCCGCGCGGGTCACGCTCATAGGCTTCGCCGGTGTCGGGTTCGACTACCGAGCAGTGAACGCAGATGGTTTTTTCTGCATAGAACGGATCGACATAGGCGCTGTCGGTGTCGACCATCAGCTTCATGTCGGAGGCTTCAATCGACTTCCAGCCCGCGATCGACGAACCGTCGAACATGAAACCTTCTTCCAGAAAGTCCTCATCGACTTGGTCGGCCATCAGCGTCACGTGCTGAAGCTTGCCGCGCGGGTCGGTGAAACGAACGTCGACATATTCGGCGCCTTCGTCCTTGATCAGCTGAAGAACTGCGTCCTTGCTCATTCTCTTGGTCCTCTGCTTGGAGAATTGGGTAAGTTTACAGGGCGTCCGAACCGGTTTCGCCGGTACGGATGCGAATGGCTTGTTCAACGGGCGAGACAAAGATCTTGCCGTCGCCGATCTTGTCGGTCTTCGCGGCGCCGACGATGGCCTCGATGGCGGCATCGGCCTGATCGTCGTCCAGCACGACCTCCACCTTCACCTTGGGCAGAAAATCGACGACATATTCCGCACCGCGATACAGTTCGGTGTGACCTTTCTGACGGCCAAATCCTTTGACCTCAATCACGCTGAGACCCTGCACGCCCACGTCCTGCAGCGCCTCTTTCACTTCGTCCAGTTTGAACGGCTTGATGATCGCTTCGATCTTTTTCATTCCGGCTCACCTTGCATGGTTGTCACGAAGGCACTGATCACGTCTAAGATCATGCGGCAATCTGAATGCGGGTTTCACCGGGGGTGGATGCCCAAAAATAGGTCGCTGGATTAAATTTTGATCGATATGCACAAAAAATAATCAAAAATGAATCGCAAGAGGGGTGAGATGACGGAATTGCTGACAGCAGCGCAGATGAGGGCCATTGAACAGGCGGCTATTGAGTCTGGTGAGGTCAGTGGCCTGGAGCTGATGGAGCGGGCCGGGCGTGGTGTTGTCGAGGCGATCTTTGAGGAATGGCCGGATTTGAAGCGGGGGCCAGCCCCCGCACCCCCGGAGTATCTTCAAAAAGATGAAGGGGGGCCTCGGCACGCGGTTGTGCTGTGCGGGCCGGGGAATAATGGCGGGGATGGGTTTGTCGTTGCGCGGCTGCTGCAGGGGCTTGGATGGGAGATAGAAGTCTATTTGTACGGTGACCCAGAGAGGTTGCCGCCCGATGCACGAGTGAACTATGCGCGGTGGTGTGAAGTTGGAGATGTGCGGCCATGGTCGGCCTCGGATATTGCCGGGTTGTCCGGTTATGATCTGTATGTAGACGCGATATTCGGCGCTGGTCTGACGCGGCCCCCCGCGGCCGAGATTCTGGACCCGTTGGCGAAGTTACACGTCGCAGGTGAAACCTATGACCGCCTGGTCTGCATCGACGCTCCGACAGGTCTTTGTATGGATAGTGGTCGTGCGCTGAGCGCGGAGTTTGGAGCGGTTCACGGATTTCTGACGGTAACCTTTCATCGGAAGCGTCTAGGGCAGTTTCTTGAATGCGGACCGTATTATTGTGGGGCTTTGCGGCTTGTCGATATCGGGTTGGATGATCCAGGCCCCGGCTATTCTCGATTGGCAGCTTCTGGATCATCGCCTCTGTTGCGAAAGGGCGGGGATGAGCACAAATATGACCACGGCCACGCGCTGATCCTCTCGGGTGGTCCGGGCAAAACCGGTGCCGCGCGGTTGGCGGCGCGGGGGGCGTTGCGGATTGGGGCCGGCTTGGTGACATTGGCGGTTCCGCCAGCCGCCCAGATGGAAGTTGCCGTTCAGGTAATGGCCATCATGATACGGCGTGCCGATGGGGCGCAGGAATTGTCCGAAGTGCTATTGGACGAGCGGCTGAACGCGTTGTGCCTTGGTCCCGGGCTTGGCGCAGAGCGGGCGCGGGAACTGGTACCGGTTGCGCTGGGGGCGGAGCGTGCAACGGTTCTGGACGCGGATGCGTTGAGCGCGTTTGCAGATGATCCTGCAACCTTGTTTGCCGCGCTTCACGAAAACTGTGTTCTAACCCCGCATGGGGGGGAATTCTCGCGCCTGTTTCCGGATCTTGCCGAACGGCTGGCGCAACCTCCGACCAAAGGTCCGGCCTATTCAAAGGTCGATGCCGCGCGAGAGGCGGCGCGGCGGGCGGGATGTGTTGTTCTGTTCAAGGGGCCTGATACGATCATCGCGGCACCCGACGGGCGATGCGCCATCAATGCAGCGTTTTATGACCGCGCCGCGCCCTGGCTGGCAACCGCCGGATCAGGAGATGTTCTGGCCGGGTTCATCACTGGTCTGATGGCCCGGGGATTTGATCCGATGCAGGCTGCGGAAACAGCGGCCTGGCTACATGTTCAATGCGCCCGCTTGTTTGGGCCGGGACTAATTGCCGAGGATTTGCCTGAACAATTGCCTTTGGCATTCAAACAGCTTAATATGTAAGTGTTTTTGAGCGAACTGCGTTTTAGACAAAAAGCGGGCCGAGTGGATTGGCAGATCGGACCGCCGAAACATGGATGCGCCACGATTGCAAAAAGGCGCAGAGCAACAGATACGTATGATTGATCGCACGGACCCCGCATGAAGAAGATTTTGATCTAAAGGGCTGACAAAAATAGATATTCTCTGCACGCATCAGTGTTTGTATAGCAGGGGAAGAATGCCCGCAAAAAGGCTGTTCCAAATTCGGAAACGCAGGGTTGCGTGGGCATTTGAACGACAGGTAATAACTTGAACCATTCATGGTGAACAACATGACAGTGAATTATAAACTGACTTCGATCACGGCAATTCTGGCAGCGACGACGGCCATTCCTGCTGCGGCCGAGCTGAAATACGAAAACAATAGCGGCGGCTATGTGAAGCTGTACGGCCAGTTCAACCCCGCTATTGTCTCGGTCGATGATGGCGAGGAAACCGAGACCCGTTTGCTTGACAACGATCTGTCAAACAGCCGTGTGGGACTGGACGTGGTTCAGCCCTATGGCAGCAGCACTTTCAGGTTCAAATTCGAAACCGGACTGGGTCTGCCAAGCACGGGCTCCGCAAATCAGGACGGCACCAACACCAGCGGGTGGTCGCGCGAGGATATCCGGCATGTGGATTTCTCGCTTGACGGGGGATACGGCAAGTTTTCCGCCGGGCAGGGTAGCATGGCCTCGGATGGTGCGGCCGAGGTTGACCTGTCTTATGTCGGAACCGCACTTTATTCGTTTACCAACGACGAAAACGGGGCGTTCTTCTATCGCGCTCCGGATGGGGTGCTGAGCGATATAACTGTCGGCGACTCGTCCAGCAACTTTGACGGGTCGCGCCGGGGGCGTATCCGCTATGATACTCGCAAATTCGGCGGAAGCTCGGACGACACCGGTTTTTCGGCGGCCATCGCCTATGGCGAAAACATCCTGTCCAGCAGCGATGACGATACTTACTATGACATCGGTCTGTATTATAACGAGACCTTCGCAAGCGGTGTGAAATTCGCGGCCAAGGTGGCCTATGCCGTGCGGGATTTCGACGGCAGACCAGGTGAGCGCAAGGACACGATCGGGTCGGCCTCGGTGTTGTTGCCAAGCGGGTTCAGCTTTACCGCCGCGCTGGGTACGCGCGATGATACGGGCGAGGGGGCCAGCGATCCAGACTATTGGTACACCAAGCTGGCCTATGAGACCGAAGATTGGGTGTCCTGGGGCAAGACCGGCATCGGTATTGACTATTTCGACGGCTCGGATTTTGAAAACGAGGGGTCGAGCACAAAGTCCTGGGGGATCGCGTTGGTGCAGCGGATCGACAGCATCAACACCGATGCCTATCTGAAATACCGTAATCACGATTTTGATGACATGGTCGATTTCGATAAGAACGAAGCCTGGGTTCTGGGTGCGCGCTGGCGCTTCTGATCTGCGCAAATCGACGGTTGAACGCCCCGGTCCGGCCTGGGGCGTTTTTTTGTTCAAATCAGCGGCAAAACAAGGCTGATCTGGCCATTGCCCCTTGCACGCGGGCGGCGGGAGAAATAGAAGGCGTCAAATTTGCCCGGCGCGCCGTTTTGCGCGCCCCGAATCCTATGGGGACTACCATAATGCAGGTTACCGAGACGCTGAACGAAGGTCTGAAACGCGGCTACAACATCGTTGTGACCGCAGCCGAGCTGGACGACAAGGTCAATGAAAAGCTGACCGAAGCCCAACCCGAAGTCGAGATGAAGGGTTTCCGTAAAGGCAAGGTGCCGATGGCGCTGCTGAAAAAGCAGTTTGGCCAGCGCCTGTTGGGCGAAGCGATGCAGGAAACCATCGACGGTGCGATGAACAAGCACTTTGAAGACAGCGGCGACCGTCCTGCGCTGCAGCCCGAGGTCAAAATGACCAATGAGGACTGGAAAGAAGGCGACGACGTCGAGGTCGCGATGTCCTATGAGGCGCTGCCTGAAATTCCCGAAGTTGATCTGAAATCGGTCGAGCTGGAGAAGCTGGTTGTCAAAGCTGATGACGCGGCTGTTGAAGAAGCGCTGAACAACCTGGCCGAAACCGCGCAGGATTTCAAAGCGCGCCGCAAGGGATCAAAAGCCAAGGACGGCGACCAGATCGTGTTCGACTTTGTAGGCAAGGTTGACGGTGAAGAGTTCGAAGGCGGCTCGGCTGAAGACTATCCGTTGGTTCTGGGTTCGAACAGCTTCATCCCTGGTTTTGAAGAGCAGCTGGTCGGTGTAAAGGCAGAGGAAGAAAAAGACGTCAACGTCACCTTCCCCGAGGAATACGGTGCCGAGCATCTGGCTGGTAAAGACGCGGTTTTCTCCTGCACCATCAAAGAGGTTAAGGAGCCCGTTGCTGCTGAGGTCAACGATGAGCTGGCCACCAAATTCGGGGCCGAAGATCTGGCTGCGCTTAAATCCCAGATCGCTGAGCGTCTGGAAGCCGAATATGCAGGTGCGTCGCGTGCCGTGATGAAGCGCGCGCTGCTTGATGCGCTGGACACCAAGGTGTCGTTCGACCTGCCGCCGTCGCTGGTCGAGGCCGAAGCCAAGCAGATCGCGCATCAGCTGTGGCACGAGGAAAACCCCGAGGTTGAAGGTCACGACCACGACCCGATCGAGCCCAATGACGAGCACAACAAGCTGGCCGAACGCCGCGTGCGTCTGGGCCTCTTGCTGGCTGAGCTGGGACAGAAGGCCGAGGTCGAAGTGACCGATGCGGAAATGACGCAGGCAATCATGAACCAGGCGCGCCAGTACCCGGGTCAGGAACGTCAGTTCTTTGAATTCGTTCAGCAGAACGCCCAGATGCAGCAGCAATTGCGCGCACCTTTGTTCGAAGACAAGGTTGTCGACTATGTGTTCGAATTGGCTCAGGTCTCGGACAAGGAAGTCAGCAAAGACGATCTGCAAAAAGCCGTTGAGGCACTGGAAGAGGAATAATCCTCTTTCTTGCCCCGACACGGGGCACAAAAAAAACGGAGCCGCCTCAAATTAGGCGGCTCCGCGTGGGTGGCTTTTGAACTATGAGGTGAGGGGGTCAAGCCTCATGAGCAAAAGCACGGGGGGTTCCTAGCAGAGCGGTCTTTTGCTCTGGTGTGAACTTTTCAGTTAGGGCCTCGATCAGTTTGAGAACATCCTGACGCTCGCTTTCAGTTTTGGCGGCGTGCATCTGTTCCACAAAGTACTTCTCAAGGTCTGTTAGTGGTTGGTGGTCACGGTTGGCCGGGCTCAGTTCGGCAGCCTTTTTCTTGGCGGCGAACATTTCCAGCGCTTTTTCCTCTTCGATGAACACGTCACCTTCGATGCCCGCGAATTTGCGCACACCGGAGATCCGTTCTTCACTACAATCCAGCAGGGCCGCGAGCGCCGAAACCTTGCCCATCGGGACGGTTTCACCGACATAGTCGTATGGCGCACAATTCGACCGTTTCAGAACGCGGTCCATGATAGGATCAATCACAGTGATGATATCCTGAATACCGGCGCTGCGGGCATATTCAAGCGACCCAACCATCAACTCGCATGTGGCGTAGGACACAGAATTTTTGTCCTTGCCGCGATTCAGGCGTTGGGTATCGACGCAGAAGCGGGTGGATTCCCACATGGTTGCGCTGCGCAGTGGTGCTTCGCCGCAAAGGATTGCGGAGAATACGTCAGAAAGCATGTGTGGGCCGGTGGTCTGGAGAGCACGTACAGCGGCGACGACATTTCCCCCATCGTCGAGGCCGATTACATATGCAGGGTCCAGATGATCAAATTCGTCAATTTCCTTGCCGTCTTCGATTTTGACATCCCAGCCAAGTCGTCCGCCAAATACGCGTGCGCGCAGTTCAAACATCTCGTCAAGTACATCGCTGAACAGGTGTCGGTTCAGGCCGTCAACTACTAAGATCATAATTTTCCCCCTTAGAGTGGTGTGTCCGTAACTCAATCGTTACCGAGTTTTCACACCGAATCTATTGGGGGTTTCCCGTAGTTTGGCTTTTTTTTGTTTTAACCTGGGTAAATTAGCCCGATTCCGATCGCGCGACCGACTGCCTGCGGGGTGGTAAGGGCATTAAGCTTTTCTCGTGCAGAACGCAAGTGTACTTCCACCGTACGGTGCGAAATGGACAAAATATCGCCGATATCCTGCTGCGACTTACCAGCAGCGGCCCATTGAAGGATCTCTTGTTCGCGGCTGGACAATGTCGGGTGATACAACATTCGGCTGACCGAGTCCGATGTCATCACATTGTCATGGATGTGTACGGCCAGCGATTGCAGGTCGGTAATAACGTTGCCGACCAGCTTTTTCCATTCCTCCCGGCTGCACTCGCGCGCGGCGCTCAGCAATCCGATGTCGCCATAAGGACCGCGCACGGGGATCGTAACACCTTGATCCGGAATGCCGAAATCATGTGCATCCCGAAAGACACGCTGAAAATCCTTGCCACGTTCCAACCGACTCCAGTCAACCGGAGCGATACTGCGTTGGGTCATATGAAGCGTGGGATCAATCAGGTGAAGACCTTGTTCCTGATAGTGCGCTTTCCAGTCGTCGCCATATGTGACGTGACCATGAATAGCCCCCGCTGCCGGGTTCATACCGGCGTAGGCCGCGTGGTCCATCTCATATTTCTCACACACCTGCTTAAGGAACTCATCGTAATGAGTATCCTGCTGGGGTAGGGTGCTGAGATCAACAATTTCCATTCGTCAACGACCAGTTAGCTCCGCACATGCGGAGGGACCCCTATTGCGTCAGGAAACAGAGAGTGATCTTCCCTGACGTCAAATACCACAACATACTTTCCACTATATGACAAGAACACGGGGGAAATGTCTGCCTTTTTGGTTGAGTTGTGCCCGAGACACCAATTTTAGCGGACATAATGTCGATTTTGTGTGTTTTTTGCATCTATTTTCAGGTGCGAGGCAAAAACACTGCTCATATCTCGCTCGAAATTTCGGAATTTGTCAGTTCGAGGCCGGAACTAGGCCCGTTTCCACCAGCATCCCGCGCTTTTTGGCCTCGGGCCAGTATCCTTTGGCGTAGAGGAAGATGGCGCGCTTTTGGTCTCCGTCCGACAAAAGCCAGGCGCCGCGCAGATATTTTCCGGCAAATTCCAGATTGGTATCGGCATCTAGCAAACCCTCGGCGCTACCCTTATAGCCCATCGAGCGCGCGGTCGCCGGTAGGATCTGCAGCAACCCGTAATACGGCCGGTTGACGGCCCAGGGCCGATGTGTGCTTTCCCGGATCGCTAGTTTATGCACCAGCTCGCGCGGCAGTTCGTAGTGATCCGCCCATTTGTTGATCGAGGCGCGCAGTTCCGGCGTTTCATTCGGATACAGCGGCGGATCAAACCTGTTGGCGTTTTGGGAAACGCTGCCAAAGCCGCCGCAGGCGGCCAGAGGGGTTGCGATCAACAGGGTCAAAATTCTGCGGCGAAGATAGGTCTGCATAGGGGGCTCCGATACTCAGGGGGCGGATGATATGGATCAAGCGTCGGGCCGCAACCATAGGTGGCGAATGTGGCCGTTTTTTGCTGGCCTATCACTCGCCACGAAAAAGGGTCGCGCTAGTGGCGCGACCCTTAAATCAAAAAAGCGAAGGGCCGGATCAGGCTTTGGCTTCGTCTTCTTCAGCCGGTGCTTCTTCAGCAACCAGATCGTCGTCTTCAGACGCGGCTGAGCCGATATCGTCAAACAGCTCGGCGATCTCGAATTCAGCAGCGGCTTCTTCTTCAGCGGCCAGTTCCTGAATCGATTTGCCCGATGCCTGCAGTTCGGCTTCTTCTTCCGAACGGGCGACGTTCATCTTGATTTCGACCTCGACCTCGGGGTGCAGTTTGACTGCGACCGAGTGCAGACCCAGTTCTTTGATCGGAGCGATCAGAATGACCTGTTTCTTGTCAACGGTGAAACCGGCCTCGGTCGCTGCGTCCGCGGCGTCACGCGGGGTGACCGAGCCGTACAGCGCGCCAGCATCCGATGCCGAGCGAATCACGATGAACTGCTGACCGTCCAGCTTTTCAGCCAGCGCTTCAGCTTCTTTCTTGGTTTCCAGGTTGCGGGCCTCAAGCTGCGCTTTCTGGGCTTCGAACGAAGCGATGTTGGCCTCGGACGCGCTCAGCGCTTTGCCCTGGGGCAGCAGGAAGTTGCGGGCAAAGCCGGGCTTGACGTCAACGACGTCGCCCATCTGACCCAGTTTCGCAACGCGTTCCAGCAGGATAACTTGCATATCAGTCTCTCCTTACTTCACGGCGTAGGGCAGCAGGGCAAGGAAGCGGGCGCGCTTGATAGCACGAGCCAGCTCACGCTGCTTTTTTGCCGAAACGGCGGTGATGCGCGAAGGCACGATCTTGCCACGCTCAGAGATGTAGCGCTGCAGCAGACGGGTGTCTTTATAGTCGATCTTCGGCGCGTTCTCACCCGAGAACGGGCAGACCTTGCGGCGGCGGAAAAATGGTTTTGCGGCCATGGTATATGTCCTTTCGTCAGGCGTTGATCAGCGGCGCTCGCGGCGGCCTTCGCGCTCATCGCGCTTCTGCATCTGGACCGAGGGGCCCTCGGCATGCTCGTCGACCTTGATGGTCAGAACGCGCATAACGTCGTCATGCAGGCGCATCAGGCGTTCCATTTCCTGAACCGCGCCAGCAGGGGCGTTGGTCTTCAGGAAGGCATAGTGGCCTTTGCGGTTCTTGTTGATCTTATAAGCCATCGTCTTGACGCCCCAGTACTCGCTGTCGACGACGTTGCCGCCGTTGTCAGCCAGAACGGTGCCGAAATGTTCGACAAGGCTTTCTGCCTGCGCGTTGGACAGATCCTGACGCGCGATCATTACATGCTCATACAGTGGCATGTGCACTCCTGTTTATATCAAGGCGCATTTCAAAGGCGGGGCCATTTGGTCCTTCGCGACCCTGCCACGAGAGGCTGCGCGATTCATAACCTTTGCGAAGGATGGCCCCGTATACACGTTTATGGCGGCGGGGCAAGCCCTGCCACACATGCCTTTGAGACGCCGCCCAATTTCCTTTAGGGTGCCCAATTCCTGACGCTTTTCGCCCCGAGGTTGTTCATGAAGCCGGGAGCACCCGGGAGACCGAGAAACAGACAGGGCGAGACAATGGCCGTGATGAATACGAACACTTTCGAACAGGCAGCACCTAATGCCGCTTTTGACAAATCCGTCCCCGTACTGATCACTTTCGCACCGAACTGGAAGGCGCGACTGGTACTGTGCCGTATGCTGGGTGCCTTTCTGGTCGTATCGGCCTTTTCCATGTGGCTGATGCCCGGCTCTGTAATGGGTGCCGAGGTTTGGCCGATCAAACTGGTTGCTTCGCTGATGTTCCTGATCGGTGGCGTCAGCCTGCTGACGATCGAAGTGATGGACAGCCGCCCGGATGCCTATTTCGATCCGATCCGCCGCGAGGTTCGGATTCTGCAGAAAAACTCGAATGGCCGTCCGCAGACGGTTCTGCGCCGCAGCTACGACTCGCTGGGTGGCGCCCGGTTCGAGGACAAGCAGGTTGAATTGTTCGACGTCGACGGAAGCCTGCTGATGAAGCTGCCGCTGGAATCGGCGGATGTCAGCCGAGCGCTGAAAGGGCAACTCAGCCAAAACGTAACAATTTTCGGCTGAAATTTATTCTGTTCAAAAAGGAACAGAGTTTGTGAATCAAAAAAACTTGTGTGCCGCCCTCGGGCGGCACATTTTTGTTTATGAGCATCCCCATGGGGCTGCATTCAAAAAATTTGCGGAGATTGTTATGAAATCCACCCTTCTTGCTGCTGTACTGGCCGTATCGGCGACCTCGGCATTTGCCAGCGCCGAGAAATACGTCCTGGATCCGAGCCACAGCCAGGTCATCTTCAACTATAACCACCTTGGTTTTTCGACCACCTACGGCATGTTCTCGGGCTTTGAGGGCGAGATCATGTTCGATCAGGAAAATCCGGCCGCCTCAAGCGTCAGCGTATCGATGCCGGTTGTCGAGATGTTCACCGGCTGGAAGCCGCGCGAAGATCACTTTATGACCGAAGACTTCTTTGGCGTGGCCGAGGGTGATCTGATCACCTTTACCTCGACCGGGATCGAAGTCACCGGCGAAAATACCGCCAATATCACAGGCGACCTGACGATGAACGGTGTCACCAAATCCGTGGTTCTGGATGCCAAGCTGAACCAGGTTGGCGAGCATCCTATGGCAGGCAAACCATGGGCCGGTTTTGACGCCACCACCACGCTGGTGCGCAGCGAGTTCGATCTGGGCCAGTTTGCGCCTTTTGTCAGCGACGAGGTCGAAGTCAGAATTTCGGTTGAGGCGCAGAAGGCCGACTAAGCCCTCTGTCTTTTGACTGCGAAACCGCCGGACGTAAAACTCCGGCGGTTTCTTTTTGTCTATGGCGTTTCGGGTTTTTTGTTGAAACACCCATGCATCGCTTTTCGCGTTCGACCGAAGGGAGAGGCACCGAACAAGCGATTCAACGTAAACTCGAAACGCTTTATTCCGCGCGGCTCGCCGTCAGTTCGATCGATACGGTTACACCAAAGCCTAGCGAAGCTTCGGTCGGTTGCGAGGTGCCGACATCGAAATCCATCCGGTTCAGGTCGACCATTCCTGACATCGCGGCGGTGTTGTCCTGTAGCTCAAGCGTGAAGGGCAGCACGATATCGATGGTCTTGTCGCGGATCGTCAGCGGGCCGCGGGCCTCATATCCGGTTTCGGTTTTATAGATATCAGCGTTGAACTGCGCGGTCGGAAACTGCGTGCTGTCGAAGAAATCCGCGCCCATCGCCTGATCCGTGACCGTGCCCAGGCTAAGCGAGCCAATCGCAATCTCGACATCGACTGCCCCGGCCAGACCGGGGGCAGCAGGCTCTTCAAATGCGATGGCGGCGGTCCAGTCGGCGAAGGTTCCGGTGACAGGGCTGCCCAATTGGGTGATGGTGATCGAAAGCGTGCCGTCCTGTACCTGCCAGTCAGACTGCACCTCGGCCAGCTCTGCGGTATCCGTGCTGGCCGCCGATTGATGCGAGAATGCTCCGGTAAACCAGCCACCGGCCAGAACCGCGATCCAGACCGCAAGCGCCGCAAAGACTGGAACGGTCGAGTGATGTTGTGCAGGTGGCTCGGGCAGATCCGCGCGCCCCGGCAGCATCCGGCGCAGCGTGCTGTCCTTGTCGACCACGTGGTGTTTCAGAGCGCCCGCAATGTGCAAGACAATCGATCCGCCCAATATCAGGATGAAAAGCCGGTGAAGCGTCGCCGTGACCTCGGCCAGAGCGGCGGATTTTGGAACAAACGGCAGGTTCTGTCCAAACGGCCACCAGATCGGTGCAAACCCTTCGGCGGCGGCGTGATGGACCCAACCCGACAAGGGCACCAGAACCAGAGACCCATACAGCAGCCAATGTACGGTCTCGGCTGCGAAGGCTTCGGGCTTGTTATCGGCGTTCAATAGGCCGGGTTTTGTCTGCGTCAGCGCCCAGAAGATTCGGGCCAATGCAACAAAAAACACGCTCAGGCCAATGGTCTTGTGCAACGAAAACAGTCGTGCAGCCCGGGCAATATCGGCCTCGGTCGTGGGAATGGCCGGGTCATAAATCGCGTGTGCCAGAGTGTTGGCGAACCAGCCAAGCGGCAAAGCCGTGAAAATCAGCAGGGCGGTCAGCCAATGAAAGGTCTTGGCGACGCTGCCGTAGCTTGAGAAAGAATTGGTCGAGGCCATGAGTCGAACGCTCCGCTGAATATGGGCTGAGACTAGGTTAAAGACAGAACGGGCAGACACAACCGTGCGTGGCGCACATAAACGGTGCCCTGATGCAGATCGCAGGCAATGCTTGTGCCGCGTGGCTTGTCGGTTTACACCGCGCCGCAACTTGACGTCATCCATGAGGTTGCAATGACACTCGCGTTCGTTTTCCCGGGGCAGGGTGCCCAGACCATCGGAATGGGCAAGGCACTGGCCGAGGCTTATCCCGCAGCACAGGCCGTTTTCGACGAAGTGGATGAAGCGCTGGGTGAGAAGCTGAGCAGCCTGATCTGGGAAGGTGATATTGCCGAGCTGACCCTGACTCAGAATGCGCAACCTGCGTTGATGGCGACCTCGATGGCAGCGATGCGCGCGCTTGAGGCCGAAGGTGTGTCGATTTCCAAAGCGGCTTTTGTGGCTGGGCACTCGCTGGGTGAATATTCAGCTTTGGCCGCTGCCGGTGCGCTGTCAGTGGCAGATACTGCGCGCCTTTTGCGCACACGCGGACAAGCCATGCAAAGCGCTGTTCCGGTGGGCGAAGGGGCCATGGCGGCGGTCTTGGGTCTGGATCTGGAAGCTGTGCGTGCGGTTGCAGAAGAAGCCGCTCAGGGCGAGGTCTGTCAGGCCGCAAATGACAACGACCCAACGCAGGTCGTGGTGTCCGGTTCCAAGGCCGCTGTTGAACGTGCGGCGGAGATCGCAAAAGAAAAAGGCGCAAAACGCGCAGTTATGTTGCCCGTAAGTGCTCCATTTCACTGTGCGTTGATGCAAACTGCTGCAGATGTAATGGCAGAGGCTCTGGCGGGCGTGGACATCAAGGCCCCGGCGGTTCCTCTGGTGGCCAATGTGCGCGCCGAGGCGGTTAGCGACCCGGATCTGATCCGGCAATTGCTGGTCGAGCAGGTAACTGGCTCGGTTCGGTGGCGTGAAAGCGTTCAGTATATGGCCGCGCAAGGTGTGACTGAGGCCTGGGAAATCGGCGCGGGCAAGGCGCTGTCGGGTATGATCCGCAAGATTGATCGCTCTATTGCGGGCAAGGCGGTTGGAACGCCGGAAGATGTGGAAAAGGCCCTGCAGGCCGAATCGTAAGCAAAACATGCGCCCCGGACAGGGGCGCTGGACGAGGGAAACAGAATGTTTGATTTGACTGGTAAGAATGCCCTGATCACGGGTGCTTCGGGTGGTATTGGTGGTGATATTGCGCGTGCGCTGCACGGTGCGGGCGCAACGGTTGGTCTGTCGGGTACGCGGGTCGAGCCGCTACAGGCGCTGGCGGATGAGCTGGGCGAACGCGCCCATGTGCTGCCCTGCAACCTGAGCGACCCGGAAGCCGTTGAGGCGCTGCCAAAGCAGGCAGCCGAGGCGATGGGATCGGTTGACATTCTGGTCAACAACGCAGGCATCACGCGCGACAACCTGTTCATGCGCATGTCAGACGAAGAATGGCAGAGCGTGATTGACGTCAACATGACCTCGACCATGAAGCTGTGCAAAGGCGTGATCCGCGGCATGATGAAGGCGCGTTGGGGCCGGATCGTGAACGTGTCTTCCGTTGTGGCTGCGATCGGCAATCCTGGGCAGGCGAACTATGCCGCGTCCAAAGCCGGGATGATCGGCTTTTCCAAGGCGCTGGCGCATGAGGTCGCAACCCGTGGAATTACCGTGAACGCCGTGGCTCCGGGCTTTATCACCACGGCGATGACCGAAAAGCTGACTGAAGAGCAAAAGAAAGGCCTGCTGCTTAAGGTTCCGGCCAATCGCATGGGTGATCCGCAGGAAATCGCCGCTGCTGTGCTGTACCTGGCCAGCCCCGAGGCTGGATATGTCACCGGAAGCACCTTGCATGTGAACGGCGGTATGGCCATGTTGTAGGCGCAACCCGGGGTAGACGCGAAAGCGTTTGCGTCGGGCGTTGTCTGTGCTATAGGCGGCGCATCAATGCTGAGGGGCCGGTCGAATTGACCGGTTCTCTTGATTTCCCGGGTATCCGGGACCCAAACGGCCCGGATCGGGCAAACAAGGCCACCCCGCGCGGGCATGGGCAGAACCGGGCAAACCGCCCTGAAAAGGAATGAGGAATAGACATGAGCGACGTCGCAGATCGCGTTAAAAAGATCGTTGTTGAGCACCTGGGTGTGGAAGAAGACAAAGTAGCGGAAAACGCTTCTTTCATCGACGATCTGGGTGCCGACAGCCTGGACACCGTTGAGCTGGTCATGGCATTCGAAGAAGAGTTCGGTATCGAAATCCCTGATGATGCCGCCGAGACCATCCAGACCTTTGGCGACGCCGTCAAATTCATCACCGAAGCGTCCTGATCGCTTTGAATCCCTAGAAAACGGCGCTTCCGGGCAACGGAGGCGCCGTTTTTTGTGCCTGCCCGAAATTCGCGCTTGCGCGGCGCGTGGGGTGTTCGCACTCTGAACGCCGAGGCAAATTCCAGACGGGCAAGGGCATGATAAGATCCACCCCGATGATAAACACGGCGCGGCTGACGCTGTCTGCGATGCGACCCGAAGACTTTGATCGGTTCGCCGAGATCTGGCGCGATCCCGATGTTGTACGCCACATCAGCGGCACCCCCCTGACCCGGGGGGAAGCGTGGGACAAGTTTCTGCGTAACGCAGGCCACTGGCAGATGACCGGGTTCGGCCAATGGGGTGTGGTGCTGCAATCGAATCGCACTCTGATCGGGCAGGCCGGGTTTTTCTACAGCAACCGCTCTCTGGGTGAGGATTTCGATGGCTTCCCCGAGGCCGGATGGGTTCTGGCCCCGGATATGCAGGGGCAAGGCTATGGGCACGAGGCGGTCCAGGCCGCGCATGACTGGTTCGACAGGGTTATTCCGGGCCCGCTGGTTGCGCTGATTGACGCCGATCATACGGCCTCGCGCCGGTTGGCTGAAAAGCTGGGTTACACGTTGCTGCGCGAGGCCGAGTATCAGAACACTCCGGTTCATCTGTTTCGCAGAAACGGACCGCCGGCGCGGGCGTGAAACACGATTTACGCTGCAATGCCGCAAATTGACCGCCGTTTGCCGAAACTGGTGGAATCACCATTTCCTCGCCGTGTATGCTATGGTGGATTTCCAGAGCGATTGGGCAGAGGAGAAGGCTCATGCGGATTTACCCCACGATGGAATTGCAGAACGGGCGGTGTGTGACCCTGGACAAGGGACGCCTTGACGAAGCGATGATCTGGCATGTGGACCCGATTGAAACGGCGCGCAGCTGGGCCGCTGCGGGTGCCGAGTGGATGCACCTGACCGATTTTGACGCGATCGAAGGGCGCGATTCCAACGCGCAACTGGTGGAAGAGATCATTCGCTCCGCCGAAATTCCTGTGCAACTGGCTGGCGGTATGCGCACCCGCGAGCAGGTCGAACATTGGATCGACAAGGGCGCAGGCCGGATCGTCATCGGGACGCTGGCGGCGTGGGATCCGCAATTGGTCAAGGAACTGGCCAAACTGCATCCCGATCAGATCGTTCTGGCCGTGGATGTGTGGCAGGGGCATGTCATGACCGAAGGCTGGCGCAGCCAAAGCGCCTTTACGCCGGATGCATTCATCGAAGCCTTTGCAGATACTCCGTTTGCCGCGATTCTGGTCACGGATATCGACAGCGACATGGAAGATGTCGAAGCGCAACTGGGGCTGATTTCAGGTCTGTCTGAAAAGTCACGCACGCCGATCATCGCCAGCGGTGTGGTGCGGACGTCGGATGACATCTCGCGTCTGGCCTATATCTCGAACATCTCGGGCGCAATTGTTGGCCGGGCTCTGTTCCGCAAGACGGTTGATCTGGCCGAGGCTCTGGACGTTGCAAAGCTGGCGCACGAGCCGGTTGCCGAATTCCAGTAACTCCTGAACTGCAAAGAATCCGCCCAGCTGCCTGGCCAGAGGGGCGGATTTTTTGTGTCTCGAAAAAAACTTGGGCGTCTTTTGGGTCGTGCCAAATGCGTTTTGGCATGAGGATGCCGGATCAGAATCCGCCGTTCCTCTTGCCCCCGGCCCCCGGGGCGGGGTATGGACGGTTCTCATAACAGGAAGCAGGCAAGAGGCATTTCATGCGCAGAGTCGTTGTAACCGGTCTGGGATTGGTCACTCCTTTGGCCAGCGGGGTTGAGGAAACCTGGTCGCGGCTGCTGGACGGAGAATCCGGCGCGGGCCCGATCACGTTGTTTGACGCCGAAGCAAGCGGGGTCACGACGACCTATGCCTGCGAGGTGCCGCGTGGGGACGGAACAAACGGAACGTTCAACCCCGATGACTGGATGCCCCCGAAAGAGCAGCGCAAGATCGAGGACTTTATCCTCTATTCGATCGCTGCGGCCGAAATGGCCTGTAAGGATGCTGGCTGGACCCCCGAAGACGAAGAAGATCGTTTGCGGACCGGTGTATTGATCGGATCCGGCATTGGTGGCCTTGGGTCGATTGCTGAGACCGCCAACCTGATCCGTGACAAGGGTCCGCGCCGCGTTTCGCCATTCTTTATTCCCGGCGCTTTGATCAATCTGGCCTCGGGTCAGGTGTCGATCCGCTTTGGTTTCAAAGGTCCGAACCACTCGGTCGTTACGGCCTGTTCGACCGGTGCTCACGCGATTGGTGACGCAAGCCGTATTATCCGCGCAGGGGATGCAGATGTGATGATCGCCGGTGGTGGCGAGGGTTGTATCTGCGAGATCGGGATTGCCGGTTTCAACGCCTGTAAAGCGCTTTCGACGAAGTATGCAGACGATCCCAAAAAGGCGAGCCGCCCTTATGATATTGACCGCGATGGTTTCGTCATGGGCGAAGGTGCGGGTATCGTCGTGCTTGAGGATTACGAACACGCCAAGGCGCGCGGTGCCAAGATTTATGCCGAAGTTCTGGGCTATGGCATGTCGGGCGATGCGTATCATATCACCGCACCTTCCGAGGATGGCGACGGGGCTGAACGCTCGATGAAGGCCGCGCTGCGCAGTGCAGGACTGGAGCCGAAGGATCTGGACTATATCAACGCGCATGGCACCTCGACTATGGCGGATACGATTGAGCTGGGCGCGGTGGAACGTCTATTGGGTGATCATGCGAGCAATGCAACCATGACCTCGACCAAGTCCGCGACCGGCCACCTGTTGGGAGCTGCGGGTGCGATCGAGGCGATCTTTTCGATCCTTGCGATCCGGGATCAGGTTGCGCCACCGACGATCAATCTGGACAATCCGGCTGTGGAAACGCCGATTGATCTGGCCCCGAATACCAAGCGCGAGCGTGAGATCAACGTGGCGCTTTCGAACTCGTTCGGGTTTGGTGGCACAAACGCTAGTGTGATCTTCGGAAAGGTCAACTAAATGTGGCGGGCCCTTGCGTCGAACATGCTGACCATTCTGGTGGTCAGCCTGTTTCTGGTGGGCGGTGTGATCCTGTGGGGTCAATCGCAATACAAGACCGAAGGCCCGCTGGAAACCGCGATTTGCCTGCAGGTGAAAAGCGGTTCCAACATGACGCGGGTCAGTCGTGATCTGGAAGATCAGGGTGCGATCAGCAGTGCTACGATCTTTCGGATGGGGGCGGACTACACCGACAAATCGCAGCAGTTGAAAGCGGGAAGTTTTCTGGTGCGCGAAGGTGCATCGATGCAGCAGATTGTCGATGACATCACCAAAAGCGGGGCCAGCACCTGTGGGACCGAGATCGAGTACCGGATCGGTGTGACCCGCACTCAGACCCGTGTGCGAGAGCTGGACCCGGCGACTCTGAACTTTGTCGATGTTGCAGAGTTCGTAGTCGGTGAGGGTGAAGTTCCTGATAGATATGGACAAATGCGGAATGAGGCGGATACCCGCTATCGCGTTTCTCTGGCCGAAGGGGTGACCAGTTGGCAAGTGGTTGAGGCGCTGAAGGCGGCGGATTTTCTGGATGGTGAGGTCGCCGAAATCCCCGTTGAGGGTATGTTGGCGCCCGACAGCTATGAGGTCACACCTGGCGATGATCGGAACGGCATCCTAACAAAAATGCAGGATAAACAACAGCTTAGGATCAATGCCGCGTGGGAGGGTCGTCAGGATGGACTGCCTTTGAACAGCCCCGAAGAGATGTTGATCCTGGCTTCGATCATCGAAAAGGAAACCGGTGTGCCTGAGGAACGCGGGCAGGTGGCCAGCGTTTTTGTTAACCGATTGAATCAAGGCATGAAATTGCAGACGGACCCGACGGTGATCTATGGCGTCACCAAGGGGCGCGGTACCTTGGGCCGTGGCCTGCGGCGGAGTGAATTGAATCGGCCAACGCCTTGGAATACCTACCAGATTGATGGTCTGCCGCCGACGCCGATTGCCAATCCCGGCCTTGCGAGTCTTGAGGCGGCGGTCGCCCCGGACAATACGAACTTTGTGTTCTTTGTTGCCGACGGAACCGGGGGCCATGCCTTTGCCGAAACGCTGCAAGAGCATAATCGCAACGTCGCCAAATGGCGCGAGATCGAGGCCGAGCGCAATTCGGGCAACTGAGCCGATCTTACGTTTTGTACAAGGCTAAACCGGCGCTTTGTCCGGTTTGTACAAACCTGAATTAACCGATTTTTAAGCAGCGGCCCGATCAATCGACCGGGCCGTTTGCGTGTCAGGCCGCCTTGGGACGACGAGGACGGCGACGTTTCTGACCGCCCGGTTTCGGCGCGCCGGCGGTCTGGGGTTTCGGACCACGGCGGCGGTTACCCTGACGGCGGGCGGGTTTGGCGGGGGCCACGGCCTGAGGCATGGTGCCGCTGGCGACCGGGATTTCGATCTTCATCAGCTTCTGGATCTGGATCAGCAGGTCGACCTCTTCCGCTGAGCAGAAGGCAATCGCCTCGCCCTCGCGACCGGCGCGGGCGGTGCGGCCGATGCGGTGGACATAGTTGTCGGGCACCTCGGGCAGGTCATAGTTGATCACGTAAGCCACGCCGGGAATGTCGATGCCGCGCGCGGCGACATCGGTGGCGACCAGCACGTTGATCTCTCCGGCGCGGAAGGCATTGATGGCGCGGTCGCGCTGACCCTGGCTTTTGTTGCCATGGATCGAGGCGGCGTTGTAGCCGTCGGCCACCAGCCCCTTCATCAACTTTTCCGCCCCGTGTTTGGTGCGCGAGAAGACCAGCGTCAGGGCGTCCATATCCGCAGACAGAATCTCGCGCAGTTTGGCGGGTTTCTGAGGCTTTTCAACAAAATGCACCGACTGGGTGATCTTGTCAGCGGCCTTGCCGGGGGGCGAGACCTGAACCCGTTGGGGGTTGGTCAGATAGGCGCGGCTGATCTCCTCCATCTGTTTGGGCATGGTGGCCGAAAACAGCATGGTCTGGCGCGGGGTGCCAAGGGTAGGCGCGATTTTGCGGAGCGCGTGGATAAAGCCCATGTCGAGCATCTGATCAGCCTCGTCCAGCACCAGATGACGGACCGAGCTGAGGTCAACCGCGCGACGCTCCATCAGGTCGATCAGGCGACCGGGCGTGGCGACCAGAATGTCGGTGCCGCGCGACAGGAACATGATCTGCTTGTTGATGGACTGGCCGCCAACGACGGTAGCAACGCGCAGTTTGGTGTCTTTGGTCAGGTTGCGCAGGCTGTCGGCGATCTGATTGACCAGCTCGCGCGTGGGCGCAAGGATCAGCGCCTTGGCGGTTTTGGGCGCAGGTTTGCCCGGTTGCGCCAGCAGGTGATCGATCAGCGGCAGGCCAAAGGCCAGCGTCTTGCCGGTGCCGGTTTGGGCCAGCCCCAGTATATCGTGGCCGTTCAGCGCCAAAGGGATGGCCTGGTTCTGGATCGGGGTGGGTTGGCTGAACTTGGCGCGTTTGAGCGCATCATTGAGGGCGGGCGCAAGGCCCAGCATGTCGAAGTCGAACAAAAAACTATCCTTTACAGCCCCTTGCAATGGCGCAGGGGCAAGACGGGCCGCGTCGGCGACCGGCAGGGGGTGCTGCGAGACCTCGGGACGGGCAGGCGATTCCTGCGTCATCCGGTCATCGCGTCAAGAACCCTGCGTGATGGGGAACTATGGTGGATCGGGCGCTGTGGGGGCCAGACTTGGCCTGAATGCTCACGCGGCAGCGCTTTGGTTTGGTCGGCAGATGATGGGTCTTGGTGGAAATGTCAAGCTCTGGATGGCCCAATGGTTAACAATGCGCCCGCTGGTTGTTGCGTATATGTTGCGTAACACATTGACTTTGCGCACTTAATCTCGTATACCTTATGTCATGCTAGAAGAAGTGGGCGACGGCCCCGGGGCGACCCGGCGGTCGTTTTTCGTTTCTCTCGTGCGGAAAAACTCACGCATGAGGTCAATAGCCAAACATGACTTTGATTACCCCGGAAGAGCGGATTTCACAGACGGCGGATTTGTTGATGTCGCTGGAGAGGTCCATTCGCGATCTGCGTCAGGCAGCGGAAGAACTGCGAAAACAGATCGGTGCCGGGGAGGATGCAGACCTTGCCGGAACAGGCAAGCAACTGGGTCAGCTAGAGGGGCTGATCCGCAGTTGCCAGAAAGTGGAGACAAGCTTTGTCGAACAACATCACAGACAAGCCGGAATTGCCCAAGGGGGATACGCGCTCGACCTTGATCGGGCACGATCTGAGATCGGGTGCAGGCTGGCTCGCCTCCGCGCCTGCTGCGGTGCAGGACAGGTTTCTGAGTGAGATCGGGGAGGGAGGGCTGTGCGCCCTCCCTTT
Source organism: Ruegeria sp. E1 (assembly GCF_056534225.1). Lineage (NCBI taxonomy): Bacteria > Pseudomonadati > Pseudomonadota > Alphaproteobacteria > Rhodobacterales > Roseobacteraceae > Ruegeria > Ruegeria sp. E1. The sequence goes on from NZ_JBQFPE010000001.1 coordinate 123,819, forward strand.
CCTGTTCGAGTTCTGGGCGCTGCCGCATCAGTTGCCGCCCGAAGGCGACTGGCGGTCATGGGTGATCATGGGCGGTCGGGGGGCTGGCAAGACGCGGGCCGGGGCTGAGTGGGTGCGGTCGATGGTCGAGGGGTCTTTGCCGTTGGATCACGGCGAGGCGTGTCGGGTGGCCTTGGTCGGTGAGACCTTTGATCAGGTGCGCGATGTGATGATCTTTGGCGACAGCGGGATTTTGCAGTGTTCGCCGCCGGATCGCAGGCCCACGTGGAAGGCATCCGAACGTAAGTTGGTCTGGCCCAACGGGGCCGAGGCGCAGGCGTTTTCAGCGCATGATCCCGAGGGGCTGCGCGGGCCGCAGTTCGACGCAGCCTGGGTGGATGAGTTGGCCAAGTGGAAGAAGGCGGGCGAGACCTGGGATATGTTGCAATTTGCGTTGCGCCTTGGGGATCAGCCGCGGGTGTGCGTGACCACGACACCGCGCAATGTTAAGGTTTTGAAGGACTTGCTGGCGTCGCCATCGACCATGCAGACCCACGCGCCGACCGAGGCGAACCGGGCCAATCTGGCGGACTCGTTTCTGGATGAGGTGCGCGCGCGCTATGCCGGCACGCGACTGGGACGGCAGGAGTTGGACGGGGTGCTTCTGTCGGATGCCGAAGGGGCGCTCTGGACAGGTTCGATGCTGGAGGCGGCGCGGTGCGCGCGGGTGCCTGCGTTGGATCGCATCGTGGTGGCGCTGGACCCGGCGGTGACGGCGGGGGCGGATGCGGATGCCTGCGGGATCGTGGTCGTTGGCGCGCAGGTGCAGGGGACGCCCGAGGCGTGGCGCGCCTATGTGTTGGCCGACCGGACGGTGCAGGGCGTTGGTCCGGCGGGCTGGGCGCAGGCGGCGATTGACGCGATGGATGAATTCGGGGCCGAACGGTTGGTGGCCGAGGTCAATCAGGGCGGGCAACTGGTGGAAGAGGTCGTGCGGCAGGTGGACCCTCTGGTCCCTTATCGTGCGGTGCGGGCGTCGCGCGGCAAGGTCGCGCGGGCCGAGCCTGTGGCGGCATTGTACGAGCAAGGGCGGGTGCGCCATGTGGCCGGGCTGGACGCGCTGGAGGAACAGATGTGCCAGATGACCGCGCGGGGGTTCGAGGGGCAGGGCTCGCCGGACCGTGTCGACGCGTTGGTCTGGGCACTGCATGAGTTGGTTGTGGGGCCTGCGGGGGGGTATCGGCGGCCGAGGGTAAGGGCTTTGTGAAGGCTGTAAGATGACATCTCTCTATGCAATCACTGTTCCGTGCTATGGTAGACGTAGGATTGACTTGCAACGTTTCGGTCCGATCGCGATCGTGAATCAATCAGCGTCACACATGGCAATAGTCGAAGTCCGTGACCATAGAGTCATCTGGTCGTCTTTAGTGTAGACTTGCACATTGATTTCTAGGCCATCCTTAGTTTTGAATTTTGCATCGGACAAATAAAGCGATGTGGGGGCCGGAAGGAATGCCACGTCAGTTTCTGCTTCTCCGTGCTCAATTTCCAGCCGAAGTACTGTTTCGACGAATTCTCTAAAGCCTCCGGGAAAGTGTTCATCAATTGTCCAGAGCACTTGGTCGCAAAAATAGAGTGTTAAATCGGTACCTTCCACTGTCATAGTCTCCGGGAACCAATTACCGGGTGCGAGTGCCCAGCCATTTGCTTCGCCCGCTGCCTCTAGTTCTTGAAGCGTATTTCCAATCGCAATACCGGTCGGAAGGTCACCGACTTGAGCGTGTGCCGATGTAATGTTGGCGATAGTTGACAGTATCCCAAGATATATAAAGCGAATAGCGAACATCTCTTTAGCCAATAAGTAGTAGCAACTAAGGCATTGAGCGGTACAGAACTTGAGCCAAATCTGCAAGTTAAGGGCTGAATATATTTTAGCTATCCAAGGTTGTTCGTTCCTAATGCAGAGGGATCGGAGTTATAGGAAAGCCGTTGCCCAACCCCCGTACGCCCCATTCCCAAGCCCTAAACTTCTTTCCGTCATAACTCCTTTCAACAAGCCGGGCAGAGCGGCGGCAGAAAGGAGCACAGATGGTATTCGATTTCTTGCGTCGTGGATCGGCGGGCGAAGCGCCCGAGGCGAAGGCGAGCGCGGCGGGGCCTGTGGTGGCGTGGCAGACGGGCGGGCGCGTGGCGTGGAGCCCTCGGGATGCGGTGTCGCTGACGCGGACGGGTTTTTCCGGGAACCCGGTGGGGTTCCGCTCGGTCAAGCTGATTGCCGAGGCGGCGGCGGCTATGCCTCTGGTTCTGCAGGATCAGGCGCAGCGGTTTGATACGCATCCCATCCTGTCGCTGATACGCCGTCCGAATGCGGCGCAGGGGCGGGCAGAGTTGATGGAGGCGCTGTTCGGGCAATTGCTGTTGTCGGGCAATGCTTATGTTGAGGCTGTTCAGGCCGAGGAAGGCTTGCCGGTTGAACTGCATGTGTTGCGCTCGGACCGGATGAGCGTGGTGCCGGGGGCGGATGGCTGGCCCAAGGCGTATGATTACGCGGTGGGTGGCAAGAAGCACCGGTTTGCGGCGGAAAATATCTGTCATATCAAGTCGTTTCACCCTCAGGACGATCACTATGGCTTCTCGCCAATGCAGGCGGCGGCGATGGCGATCGATGTGCATAACAGCGCGTCTCGGTGGTCGAAATCTCTGCTGGATAATGCGGCGCGGCCTTCGGGGGCGCTGGTGTGGAAAGGTGATGGCCACGGGGTGATGGCCGAGGATCAATTCCGGCGTCTGTCGGATGAGATCGAGCAGAACTATCGCGGGGCGCGGAATGCTGGCCGTCCGATGGTTCTGGAAGGGGGGCTGGATTGGAAGCCGATGGGCTTTTCGCCGTCCGACATGGAGTTTCAAAAGACCAAGGAAGCCGCCGCCCGCGAGATCGCGCTGGCCTTTGGGGTCCCGCCGATGCTGCTGGGGATCCAGGGCGATGCGACCTATTCGAACTATCAGGAGGCCAACCGGGCGTTTTACCGCCTGACCGTGCTGCCCCTGGTGACGCGGGTGGCGGCGGCGGTGTCGGAATGGTTGGCGGGGTTCTCGGGTGAGGATCTGGTGCTGAAGCCCGATCTGGATCAGGTGCCCGCGCTGTCGGCCGAGCGCGATGCGCAATGGGCGCGGGTCAATGGGGCCGATTTCCTGAGCGATGCTGAAAAGCGCGCCTTGCTGGGGCTGCCGGAGCGTGGCGATGGGTGACTATCCCTCGTTCGAGTGTGCGCCGGGGCTGAGGCTGGCCGCGCACGAGCGGGTCGCCGAGATCCAGCACGCGCATCTGTGCCGCAGGTTGGATCAGATCGAAGAGATGATGGAGCGGCTGGAGAAGCGGTTGTGGCTGACGGTTTACGGCGTGGCGGCGGTGATTTTGGCGCAGGCGTTTCAGTCGTTGTTGGTAGCAGCGCCGTAATATCAGTGGGTTACATGGAGAAGTTCATGGATTTGGAACATAAATTCGCGCGGTTTGGCGACGGGTTGTCGGTGTCCGAGGATGCGGTGATCGAGGGCTATGCCAGCCTGTTCGGGCAGGTCGATCAGGGCAGCGATGTGGTGCAGCGCGGGGCGTATCAAGGCTCGCTTGACGGGCTGTCCAAGGCGGGCCAGCGGGTCAAGATGCTGTGGCAGCATGATCCGGCGCAGCCTATTGGCGTCTGGGATGAAGTGCGCGAGGACGACAAGGGCCTGTGGGTCAAGGGGCGTCTGCTGGAGGCCACGCAGAAGGGGCGTGAGGCGGCTGAGTTGATCCGGGCAGGCGCGATGGATGGCCTGTCGATTGGCTATCGCACAAAGCGGGCTGTGAAGAATGACAAGGGCCAGCGGGTCCTGACCGAACTGGAGCTGTGGGAGGTGTCCTTGGTGACATTCCCGATGCTGCCCAGTGCGCGGGTGGCGGCGAAGGGTGGTGAGCCTGACGTTGAAAACACCTGGCGCAGTATTGCCGAGGTGTTCAATGACGCCCGGCAGGAGCTGGCGCGGATCTAGCGCCTCAACCCCCCAATAAGGAAGTGCTGATGAGCAAGACCGAGACCCCGGCCTTGACCGGAGAGGGTGCGCCCCTGGTTCAGGAGGTGAAGCAGGCGATGGCTGGCTTCGTGAATGAATTCAAGGACCTCAAGGCCGAAGTTAAAACCAAACTGCAACAGACAGAAGAGCGACTGACCATGCTGGATCGTAAATCAACCATCGCGGCACGCCCGCATCTTGCCGCATCCATTGAGGACGGCGCACCGCACCAGAAGGCATTCGATGCGTATGTGCGTTCGGGTGAGGATGACGGGCTGCGCGGGCTGGAGATTGAGGCCAAATCGCTGTCGAGCGCGGTGAACAGCGATGGCGGTTATCTGGTTGATCCGCAGACGGCTGAGATGATCAAGTCGGTGCTGAACTCGACCGCCTCGATCCGGTCTATTGCGTCGGTGGTGAATGTCGAGGCGAACTCGTTCGATGTGCTGATCGACCATACGGATGTCGGCGCGGGCTGGGCGGATGAGACCTCGGCCACGGCGGAGACCGCGACGCCGTCGATTGATCGGATTTCCATTCCGCTGCACGAGCTGAGCGCTCTGCCGAAGGCCTCGCAGCGTTTGCTGGATGACAGTGCGTTTGATGTCGAGGGCTGGCTGGCCGGTCGTATCGCCGACAAGTTCGCGCGAGCTGAGGCGGCGGCATTTATTGGAGGCGATGGGGCGGACAAGCCCAAGGGTATTCTGGATCATGCCAAGGTCGACAATGACGTCTGGGCCTGGGGCAATCTGGGCTATGTGGCGACCGGTACGGATGGCGGTGTCGATGCGGATGCGATTGTGGATGTGGTCTATGCGCTGGGTGCGCAGTACCGGGTTAACGGCACCTTCGTGATGAACTCGAAAACCGCTGGTTTGCTCCGCAAGCTGAAGGACAGCGATGGTCGTTTCCTGTGGTCGGATGGTCTGGCGGCGGGTGAGCCAGCGCGTCTGATGGGATACCCGGTGCTGATTGCCGAGGATATGCCGGATGCGGGCACCGACAGCTTCTCGATTGCCTTTGGCGATTTCCAGGCGGGTTACACCATTGCCGAGCGTCCTGATCTGCGCGTGCTGCGCGATCCGTTCAGCGCCAAGCCGCATGTTCTGTTCTACGCGACCAAGCGTGTGGGCGGTGACGTAAGCGACTTTGCCGCGATCAAGCTGGTGAAATTCGGCACCGCCTAACGCGGGCTGAATCCCGGGGGGCTGCATGGCCCCTCGGGCGGCGGGTACGGGCCGGGGTGAACCCTCGCGTTGTCTAGCTGCTCCCCTCCGTCCGAGCAACGTGGGGCGGCGCGTGCCCGTCATTTTTTGAAGGTCGGCCCCGGAGGGGTCCGAGATTGCGGAGTGAATGGATGATGTTGATCGAAGAAACCGCCATCGCGGATGCGGCGCTGCCGGTGGATCAGTTCAAGGCGCATCTGCGGCTGGGCACGGGGTTTGCCGAAGACAGTGTGCAAGATGAAGTGTTGAAAAGCTTTCTGCGGGCGGCGATTGCAGCGATTGAAGCGCGCACTGGAAAGGTGCTGATCTCGCGCGGGTTTTCATGGGATCTGAACAGCTGGCGCGATACGGCGGTTGAGGTGTTGCCGGTGGCCCCGGTCACGGCGATCAGCGCGGTGACTGTTACCGACGCGTCCGGCACCGATACGGTTGTGGATAATGGCCGGTATCGTCTGGCGCAAGACAGCCAGCGCTCGCGTCTGCGTCCGGCGGGTGCAACCCTGCCGACCATTCCCACGGGCGGGTCGGTCAAGATCGCCTTTACCGCCGGGATGGCGGCGGATTGGGGCGGGTTGCCCGCCGATCTGGGGCAGGCGGTGCTGCTGCTGGCGGCGCATTATTATGAATACCGCGATGAAACGGCGCTGGGCGCGGGGTGTATGCCCTTTGGCGTGACCAGCCTGATCCAGCGCTATCGCACGGTGCGCTTTGGCGCAGGGGTGATGCAATGAGCGCGCCGCGACTGAACCGCAAGCTGGTGCTGGAGGCCCCCACGCGCGTGGCCGATGGAGCGGGTGGGTACACCGAGACATGGGCCGCCATGGGCGTGCTTTGGGCCGAGGTGACGGCGCGCAGCGGGGCGGAGCGGGCCGTGGGTGGCGCCTCGGTGTCGCGGGTTGGGTATCGGATCGTGGTGCGCGGGGCGCCCGAAGGGTCCGAAATGCGGCCTACGCCGGATCAGCGGTTTCGCGAAGGCGCGCGACGGTTTGTGATCCGCGCGGTGGCTGAGCGCGATGGGCGCGGCCAGTACCTGACCTGTTTTGCAGATGAAGAGGTGGCGGCATGAGCTATGGCGTTGCAGCCGCGTTGCAGGCGGCGGTGTTTCAACAGCTATCTGCGGATGCGCAGGTCAGCACGCTATCGGGCGGGGCGATCTATGACGCGGTGCCCTCGGGCGTGTTGCCGCAGACCTATGTGACGCTGGGGCCGGAGGAGGTGCGCGATGCCTCGGACCGGACGGGCGTGGGCGCGGTGCATCGGTTCACCGTTTCGGTGGTGTCCGAAGCGGCAGGCTTTGGTGCGGCCAAGACACTTGCTGGTGCGGTGTGTGACGCGCTGGAAGGTGCGGCGCTGAGCTTGGACCGGGGCCGTCTGGTTGGCCTGTGGTTCGAACGCGCCAGCGCCCGGCGCACGGGAACTGGCGGCGCGATCCGCCAGATCGACCTGAGATTCCGCGCCCGCGTGGAAGACGACTAAGCAATCAACGGAGAGAGCATATGGCTGCCCAGAACGGAAAAGACCTGTTGGTCAAAGTGGATATGAATGGCACCGGTCTGTTCGAGACCATCGCGGGCCTGCGAGCCACGCGGATCAGTTTCAACGCGGAAAGCGTGGATGTGACCAGCCTCGAAAGCCAGGGCGGGTGGCGCGAGTTGCTGTCGGGGGCGGGGGTGAAATCCGCTGCGATTTCCGGCTCGGGCGTGTTCAAGGATGCGGGGACCGACGAGCGTGCGCGTCAGCTGTTCTTTGACGGTGAGACGCCGGGTTTTCAGGTGATCATCCCGGATTTCGGCATTGTCGAAGGGCCGTTTCAGGTCAGCAGCATCGAATATGCGGGCTCGCATAACGGTGAGGCGACCTATGAGATGAGCATGGCAAGCGCCGGTGCGCTGAGCTTTACGGCGCTCTGATGGCCAATCCGTGGACGGGCGAGGTGGCGCTGACCATCGATGGGGAGCAGCGGGTGCTCAAGCTGACTTTGGGTGCTTTGGCGGAATTGGAGCAGGAATTGCAGGTCGGGTCTCTGGTCGAGCTGGTGCAGCGGTTCGAGGGCGGCGGGTATTCCAGCGGCGATGTGTTGGCTTTGCTTGTCGCGGGGCTGCGCGGTGGGGGTGCGCAGGTGAGCCGTGATGACCTGCTGCATGCTGAGATCGCGGGCGGGCCGATGGCGGGGGCGCGGGCGGCAGCGGAACTGCTGGCGCGCGCCTTCATGGTGGCTGAGTGAGCGGGTTCGACTGGCCCGCGCTGATGCGGGCCGGGTTTCTGGGCCTGCGTCTGACGCCAGAGCAGTTCTGGCGTCTGACCCCGGCTGAGCTGCGGCTGATGCTGGGGCAGGGCGCGGGGATGCTTGCGATGAACCGGGCGGGGCTGGATGCGTTGCTGGCGGCCTATCCGGACAAGGAACAAGGAGAGCGTGATGACGGATCGTGAGGGGTTTGACGACCTGCAGGAGCGCGGCGAGGCGCTGGGCGATGCTTTGGGGGATGCCGCCGGGATGGCGGCGGCGTTTGACGGGCAGATGAAGCGGATCAGTGCGGCGTTTGCCGAGACTGGCAAGGACGTGGCAACGCTGGAACGTGGCATGTCCAGCGGGCTGCGCAAGGCGTTTGACGGTGTGGTTTTGGACGGGATGAGCCTGTCGGGGGCGTTGGATGTGCTGAAGAACTCGATGATCCAGACGGCTTATGCGGCGGCGATCAAGCCGGTGACGGATCATTTCGGCGGCATGTTGGCGAATACGGTCGGCGGGTTTGTGAAGGGCATTCTGCCTTTTGCTGATGGCGGCAGCTTTGCCCAGGGCCGCGTGATGCCCTTTGCCAATGGCGGCGTGGTCAGCAGCCCGACCATGTTCCCGATGCGCGGCGGCACCGGGTTGATGGGTGAAGCAGGCCCCGAGGCGATCATGCCGCTGGCGCGCGGGGCGGATGGCAAGCTGGGCGTACGGACGCAGGGCGGCGGTCGGGCGGTGAATGTGGTGATGAATATCTCGACCCCCGATGTGCAGGGGTTCCGCCGGTCTCAGGGTCAGATCGCGGCGCAGATGAGCCGTGTTTTGGGGCGCGGCAATCGCAACAGGTAAGGGGAGCAGAGCATGAATTTTCACGAGGTGAGATTTCCCGCCGGTCTGAGTTTTGGCTCGGTCGGCGGGCCCGAGCGGCGCACGGATATCGTGACGCTGGCCAACGGGTTTGAAGAGCGCAACACCCCCTGGGCGCATTCGCGCAGGCGCTATGACGCGGGTCTGGGGATGCGGTCATTGGACGACATCGAGACGCTGATCTCTTTCTTCGAGGCGCGGCAGGGGCAGATGTTTGGCTTTCGCTGGAAGGACTGGTCGGATTTCAAATCCAGTGCTCCGACGGCTGAGATCGACAAGGGCGATCAGGTGATCGCGCGGGGTGATGGTGCGCAGACGGCGTTTCAGTTGATTAAGACATACACGTCCGGCGGGGTCAGTTATGTGCGGCCCATCGTAAAGCCGGTGCTGGGGACGGTGAAGATCGGACTGGATCAGGACGCGCTGCGCGAGGGGGTCGATTTTGACGTCGATCTTGAGACCGGGATTGTCACCTTGGCGTCTGCTCCGGCGGAACAGGTTGATATTACGGCGGGTTTTGAATTTGACGTGCCGGTCCGGTTCGACACCGACAAGATCCAGACCAGCGTGGCCAGCTTTCAGGCCGGTGATGCGCCGAACGTGCCGGTGATCGAGGTGCGTGTGTGATGAGCGGGAACAAACAAGCACTGCTGGATCATCTGCAGACCGGGATGACAACGACGTGCCGGTGCTGGGCGATCACGCGCACCGACGGACAGGCCTATGGGTTCACCGACCATGACCGCGAATTGGCGTTCGAGGGGCTGAGTTTTCGCGCCAGCACCGGCCTGACGGCGGCAGCGATCGAGCAGGCGACCGGGCTGTCGATTGACAATTCCGAGGCCATGGGCGCGCTGTCCGATGCCGCTGTGCGCGAAGAGGATATCGAGGCGGGCCGCTTTGACGGGGCCGAGGTGCGGGCCTGGCTGGTCAATTGGGCCGACACCGAGCAGCGGATGCTGCAGTTTCGCGGCTCGATCGGTGAGTTGCGGCGGGCGGGTGGTGCGTTTCACGCGGAGTTGCGTGGGCTGACCGATTTGCTGAACCGGCCCATGGGACGCATCTATCAAAAGCCCTGTACCGCCGTTCTTGGCGACAGGGCCTGCAAGGTTGATCTTGATGCACCCAACCTGTGGGCCGAGGCCGAGGTGATCGGCATGGAAGGCGGTGCCAGCCTGCGGTTGCGTGGCGCCGAGACGCCAAGCCTGGGCTGGTTCGAGCGGGGGCGTCTGGATGTCGTGTCGGGCTCGGCCAAGGGGCTGTGGGCGGCGATCAAGCAGGATCAGAGCGTGGGCGACGGGCGCAGTATCGTGCTGTGGTCCGGCATTGGTGGCGGGCTGGCCGTGGGCGACCGGGTCAAGCTGACCGCCGGGTGCGACAAGCGGATGAATACCTGCCGGTATAAATTTGCCAACATCCTGAACTTTCGGGGTTTCCCGGACCTGCCCAGCGAGGATTGGGTGATGGCGGTGCCCAAGAAAGCCAATCCGAACAAGGGGGGGAGCAGGCGGTGACACAAGGCCGACAGGATATCGTGACCGAGGTGCGCAACTGGCTGGGAACACCCTATGTGCATCAGGCCTCGGTCAGGGGGGCGGGGACGGATTGTCTGGGGCTATTGCGCGGCGTGTGGCGCGGCGTGATGGGGCACGAGCCCGAGGCGGTGCCGGTTTACAGCATGGACTGGTCCGAGCCGCAGGGCGAAGAGCGCATGTGGGCCGCCGCGCGGCGCAATCTGGTTGAAAAGCGCATCGATGATCTGACGCCGGGGGATGTTCTGCTGTTCCGGATGCGCGAGCACGGCGTTGCCAAGCATCTGGGCATCGTCAGCCAGACCGACCCGGTTTTGCGTTTCATTCATGCCTATTCGGGCCATGGCGTTGTCGAAAACGCCCTGAGCGACCCTTGGCGACGTCGTGTTGTCGCCTGTTTCGAATTTCCGCGAAAGGAACTCTGATGGCGACAATTCTTTTGTCTGCGGCGGGTGCCGCGATTGGTGGTTCAATCGGTGGCACGGTCGCCGGGTTGTCAACCGCAATCATCGGGCGTGCCGTGGGCGCGACGCTGGGGCGGGTGATCGACAACCGGCTGATGGGGCAATCGGTCATGGGCGGCGGCAGCGAGGTGGTCGAGACCGGCCGCATCGATAGGTTTCGCCTGACCGAAACCGGCGAGGGCGCGCCGGTTACAACGGTCTATGGGCGGATGCGGGTCGGGGGGCAGGTGATCTGGGCCTCGGACTTTCTGGAGACGCGCACCACGACGACGACCAGCCAGTCGACCGGCGGGGGCAAAGGGTCGCCGAAACCGGCGAAGGTGGAGACCAAGACGCATAGCTATTCCTATTCCGTCTCGCTGGCCGTTGCGGTTGGCGAGGGCGTGATCCGCGATGTCTCGCGCGTCTGGCTGGATGGGGAAGAGGTCGAGCTGTATTCGCTTGGGATGCGGATCTATCGCGGATCGGATACGCAATTGCCCGATCCGCTGATCGAAGCGATTGAAGGCACCGGGCGGGTTCCGGCCTATCGCGGCACGGCCTATGTGGTGATCGAGGATCTGCCGCTGGAGCCTTATGGCAACCGCGTGCCGCAATTCTCGTTCGAGGTGGTGCGGCAAGAGCAACCGGATGTTCCCGACTATCGCGAGGCCTTGTCGCGCACGGTCCGGGGTGTGGCGCTGATGCCAGGAACGGGTGAATACGCGCTGGCCAACTCGCAGGTCAATTACACCAAGGGGCGCGGCAAAAGCTGGGCGGCCAATGCCAATTCGCGGGTGGGTAAGACCGACCTTGCGGCCTCGATCCGGGCGCTGCGTCTTGAGGTTCCGGCGTGCCGGGCGACCTCGCTGATCGTGTCGTGGTTCGGGGATGACCTGCGCTGTGGGCAGTGCGATATACGGCCCAAGGTCGAGCGCAAGAATATTGATGGCGAGAATATGCCGTGGACGGTATCGGGGCTGACCAAATCCACCGCGCAGGAGGTCCAGCGTCGCAACGGTCGGCCGATCTATGGCGGTACTCCGGCGGATGCGTCGGTGATCGAGGCGATCAAGCATCTGAAAAAGAACCGGCAGGATGTGATGTTCTATCCCTTCATCCTGATGGATCAGATGCAGGGGAATTCTCTGCCCGATCCGTGGTCGGATGCCAGCCGCCAGCCGCATTTGCCGTGGCGTGGGCGGATCACGTTGTCGAAGGCGCCGGGTCAGGCGGGCTCACCCGATGGAACGGCGGCGGCTGATACACAGGTGCGGGCGTTCTTTGGTCAGGCCAAGGCCTCGGATTTCACGGTGCGGGACGGCGAGGTTTCCTATAGCGGCCCCAATGAGTGGGGCCTGCGGCGGTTCATTCTGCACTACGCGGCCCTGTGCAAGGCGGCGGGTGGCGTTGCGTCGTTCTGCATCGGATCCGAGATGCGCGGGCTGACCCAGATCCGCGGGGCGTCTGGGTTTCCGGCGGTGGCGCAGTTCCGGTCGCTGGCCGCTGAGGCGCGCAAGATTCTGGGGTCGGGCACCAAGATCGGCTATGCTGCCGACTGGACCGAATATTTCGGCTATATGCCGGATGACGGCAGCGGCGACAGGTATTTTCACCTCGATCCGCTATGGGCGGACAAGAACATCGACTTTGTCGGGATCGACAATTACATGCCGCTGTCCGATTGGCGCGATGGTACCGGGCATTTGGATGCCGAGGGCGCAAATGCGATCTATGATCTGGACTATCTGCGCAGCAATATCGAAGGCGGCGAGGGGTTTGACTGGTACTATGCCAGCCCCGAGGAGGCCGAGGCTCAGATTCGCTCGCCCATCGAGGATGGTGCGCATAATGAGCCCTGGGTCTGGCGCTATAAGGATATCCGGGGCTGGTGGTCGAATCGTCATCACGAACGCATCGGTGGCGTGCGGCAGGCCGCGCCGACAGCATGGGTGCCGGAGTCCAAGCCGGTCTGGTTCACCGAGCTGGGCTGTGCCGCCATCGACAAGGGCACCAATCAGCCGAACAAGTTTCTGGACCCGAAATCGTCGGAATCGAAATTGCCCCGGTATTCCAACGGGCAGCGGGACGATTTCATGCAGGTGCAGTATCTGAAGGCAATGCTGGGCTATTGGTCGGAACCGCAGAACAACCCGGTGTCCGAGATTTACGGCGGGCCCATGATCGATATGGCCAATGCCTATGTCTGGGCCTGGGATGCGCGTCCCTATCCGACCTTTCCAAACTTGCGGTCGCAATGGACCGACGGGGTGAATTATCCGCGCGGGCACTGGCTGAACGGGCGGTCCGGGTCGCGCACGCTGGCCTCGGTCGTGACCGAGATCTGCTTCCGGGCGGGTGTGACCGAGATTGATACCTCGGCGCTGTATGGTGTGGTGCGCGGCTACACGGTCGAGGACGTGATGAATGCACGGCAGGCGCTGCAGCCCTTGATGCTGCGGTATGGGTTTGATGCCATCGAGCGGGACGGCAAGCTGGTGTTCCGCACGCGGGACGGGCACAAGCCTGTAGATGTGGACGCGGACAAGCTGGCCATCGCCTCGGACATCGATGGGTCTGTCGAGTACCGCCGCGAGGCCGAGGCTGAGATGACCGGGCGCGCGCGGTTGCGCTTTGTTCAGTCGGATGCCGATCATGACATTGTCGCGGAAGAGGCGGTGTTGCCGGATGACCGGACCCATGCCGTGTCGGTCAGTGAAATGCCGCTGTCGATGACGCGGGCTGAAGGGCGGCAGACCGTCGAGCGCTGGCTGAGTGAATCGCGGGTGTCGCGGGAAACGGCCCGGTTTGCGCTGCCTCCGTCGCAGTTGCATCTGGGGGCAGGCGATGTGGTGCGGCTGGCCGGTGACGGCCAAAGTTCGGGCACCCTGTTCCGGATCGACCGGATGGAGCAGGCCGAGATGCAACTGGCGGATGCGGTGCGGATTGAGCCGGGCGTTTACGCCCCCGCCGAGATCGAAGAGGACGAGGTCACAGCCAAACCTCATATCGCGCCGGTTCCGGTGTTGCCGATGTTCATGGACCTGCCGCTGATCACCGGGGCAGAGAGCCCGCACGCGCCCTATCTGGCGGTGTCGGCTGATCCCTGGCCCGGGAATGTCGCCGTCTATGCCGCAGCTCAGGACGAGGATTACGGATTGCGGCAGGTGATCCCGGATCAGGCGGTGATCGGGTTTACCGAAACGCCGCTGCGCTTTGCCAGCACCGGGGTTTGGGACGAAGGCGCGCCGCTGCGGGTCAACCTGATCGACGGCTTGCTAGAATCGCGGACGCGGGATGCTTTGCTGAACGGGGCCAATCTGGCCGCGATCGGTGATGGCACCCCCGGCAATTGGGAGGTGTTTCAGTTCGCGGGCGCCGCGCTGATCGAAACCGGCGTCTACGATCTGACGGGCCGTCTGCGCGGTCAGCTTGGCACGGATGCGTTTGTGCCGGAAATCTGGCCCGCAGGTTCGGTCTTTGTCCTGCTGGATGACCGGGTGTCTCAGGTCAATCTGCTGCGCAGTGAGCGGCAGGTGTCGCGGCATTATCGCATCGGTCCTGCCTCGCGCGGGTATGACGATCCGGCCTACGTGCATCAGGTCGAGACTTTTGCGGGCAATGGGCTGAGACCCTATGCGCCGGTGCATCTGAGCGTTCGGCGCGCGTCGGGCGGGGACAGTGCGTCGTGGATACGCCGGACGCGGATCGATGGTGATGACTGGAACGGGCTGGACGTGCCGCTGGGTGAAGAAAGCGAAGCCTATCTGGTGCGGGTGCGTGCCGGTGGTATGGTTCTGCGCGAAGAGGTGACGATCGCGCCCGCATGGACATATTCGGCGGCGATGAAGGCGGCTGATGGGGTGAGCGGCGCCTATACGCTTGAGGTCGCTCAGGTGTCGGCCGTTTATGGTCCGGGTCCGTTTGCGCGGCGGCTGGTGGGCTGAGGCGGGTGCGTCCGGTCCTGCATGGTGATGTCAGTGCCGCGGCGCGGGCCCTTTTGGCCGCGCCGCCAGCTGCGCGGCGGGCCTTGTGCGCGCGGATGCTGGTCGAGGCCGAACTGGCGCATCAGCATGTGTCAGCCACAGGTCGGTTGCATCCGGTGCACGGCAATGGATCACTTATGGCAGTGGCGCGCAATCGATCGCTGGCGGATGAGCCGGGTTTTGACAACCTGCACTATTGCCAGTGTTTTGAAATGGTTCTGCAGCAGCTGATCCGGTTTCACATCAGCCAGAGGCGCAGCTGACGCATTTGCTGGCGGCTAGATCAAGCTGCAGCCGCCCGCGCGCAATTGGTTCGCCGCAATCTTCACAATAGCCGTATTCGCCCTCGTCGATGCGGGCGAGCGCGGCAACAAGGCGGCGCGTTTCAAGATCGCGCCGAGCTTGCTGAGCCTTGGCCATCGCCTGATTTTGCAAGGCGTCCATCCGGCTGAGCCGCCCAACGGCCTGCTGATCCAGTTCGACCACGGATTGCGCCTCTGCCCCCGATGCTGAATCAGCGTCGAGCTGCGCAAGGCGGTCGCGGATGAGGCGTTCAAATTCCTTCAGATCAGCTGTGTTCATTTTTTGTTGCAATGCACATCAAGGGTTTGCGTTTGGCCATTTAGGGCCTAAGTGGCTATTCTAGGCGCAGCAAAGGATGAAAAGCCATGTTTGAAACGCGCAGCCAAGTGACCAATGTCGACCCGGTCTGGGATCGTATCACAGATGAGGCCCACGCCGCTGTCGAAAAAGAGCCGCTGATGGGCGGGCTGGTGCACGCCTGTATCCTGCACCATCGCAGCCTTGAGCGGGCGCTGTCTTACCGGATTGCGGCCAAGCTGTGTTCGAACGAGATGTCGATGATGGTCCTGCGCGAGATTGTGGACGAAGCCTATGCCGAAGATCGCAGTCTGATCGAAGCCGCGCGCGCCGATCTGATGGCCGTCTATGAACGTGACCCGGCCTGCCATCGGCTGTTGCAGCCGATCCTGTACTTCAAGGGGTATCAGGCGATGCAGGCCTATCGCGTGGCCCATTGGCTGTGGCGCAAGGGGCGGCATGATCTGGCGTATTTCTTCCAGATGCGGTCGTCCGAGATTTTCGGGATCGATATTCACCCTGCCGCGAAGATCGGCAAAGGGATCATGATCGACCATGCGCATTCCATCGTGATCGGTGAAACCGCCGTGGTTGGAGACAATGTCTCGATGCTGCATTCGGTGACTCTGGGCGGGACCGGAAAAGAAGAGGAACAACGCCATCCCACCATTGGCAACGGTGTTCTGATCGGCGCTGGTGCCAAGGTTCTGGGCAATATCGAAGTTGGTCATTGCAGCCGCATTGCTGCCGGTTCGGTGGTTCTGCAAGAGGTTCCGGCCTGCAAAACCGTGGCCGGTATTCCGGCCAAGATCGTGGGCGAGGCAGGGTGTGATCAGCCCTCGATCTCGATGGATCACATGCTGGGCAAGGACCAGTAATCAGTCCGAGCGGGTGTTCCGACGGTTCAGCCGCTCGCGCCGCCGTTCTTCGCGCTTTTGTTTCCGCAGTTCAATGCGCCGCTGGCGTTCGGCTTTTTGCTGGGCGATCACGGCGGGGTCGGATGATTTGAATCGGGAGTTTTCGCCCGGGTAGCTGTTGGGTTTTGCGGCAACCGCAACGGGCGCAGCAGTTGCGGCGACCACAAGCAGAGTTTTGATCAAGTCAGAAAAACGCATGGTCCACCTTTGGGTTGCAAAGCCGTCTGCATCAAAAGTGGGGGAATGTGCCCATTCGGGCAACCGGAGGGGCGATCACGCTTGCTCACATCATGGCGGTGATCGTGAGAGGTGCCGCCGGGGGTGAGCCCCGACGGCGGGATTGATCAGGCCAGCATGACCATCGGGTTTTCGAGGTTATCGACGATGGCTTGCAGCAGTTGTGCACCCAGCGCACCGTCGATGACCCGGTGATCGACCGACATGGTAACGGACATGACGGTGGCGACCGTCAGCTCTCCGTCGTCACCGACAACCGGTTTCTTGAGGCCAGTGCCGACCGCAAGGATACCGGCATGGGGCGGGTTCACGATGGCGTCGAAATTGTCGATGCCGAACATGCCGAGGTTCGAGACCGCAAAGGTACCGCCCTGATATTCATGCGGGGCCAGTTTGCGTTCGCGGGCTCGACCGGCGAGGTCTTTCATCTCGGTCGACAGCGCCGACAGCGATTTGGTGTCGGCATCCTGCAGGACGGGGGTGAACAGACCGCCTTCGATGGCGACCGCAACGGCCACGTCCGAGGGTTTCAGTTGCAGCACCCGGTCGCCCGCCCAGACGGCGTTGCATTCGGGAACCTGTTGCAGTGCGTTGGCCACGGCCTTGATGATGAAGTCATTGACGCTGAGCTTGACGCCGCGGGTTTCCAACTGCTTGTTCAACTGGCTGCGGAACTTGAGCAGCGCATCCAGCTTGATATCGCGGCGCAGGTAGAAATGCGGGATGGTCTGTTTGGCCTCGGATAGGCGCGCTGCGATGGTCTTGCGCATCCCGTCGAGTTTGATTTCTTCGTAATCGCGGCCCTCGTACATCCGGGCCACGGCATCAGCGGAAGGTCCAGCCGGAGCCGCGGCGGGTGCAGGGGCGGCCGCGGCAGGGGCCGCTGCCGGGACAGTCGCGGTTGCACCTTCGACATCGGCCTTGACGATGCGGCCATGCGGGCCGGAACCCGAGATCTGCGCCAGATCGAGGCCCTTTTGCGCCGCGATGCGACGCGCCAGCGGTGAGGCGAAGATACGACCGCCATCAGCCTTAACCGGAGCAGCCGGTGCAGGGGCGGGTGCCTCGGATACCGCTGGCGCGGCAGCCTCGTTACCCGCTGCGGCTGCGGGTGCAGCCGCGGGTGCTGCGGCAGGTGCCGTGCCAATGTCATCGGCGCTTTCGCCATCTTCCAGCAGAACGGCTATGACGGTGTTGACCTTGACCCCTTCGGACCCTTCCGGGATCAGGATCTTGCCGACGGTGCCTTCGTCGACAGCCTCGAATTCCATCGTGGCCTTGTCGGTTTCGATTTCAGCCAGCAGGTCGCCGGAGGAGACGGTGTCGCCTTCCTTGACCAGCCATTTTGCAAGGGTGCCTTCCTCCATCGTCGGGGACAGGGCGGGCATCAGGATTTCGGTGGGCATCTCAGCGCTCCTCAATCAGAGTAATTTGGTCAAAGGGCGCCTTGGGGCGCCCGGTGCCGCGTGCGAGTTTAGCAATCGCGGCCTCGATTTTGTCTTTGTTTTCGGCCATCCAGACATAGGCTGTCTGATGCGAGGGGCGCGCGCCGATCAACAGCCTATCCGCCGCAAGCCGTTCGGGCACAAGTGCGCGAACGATGCGGTTGTCGAGATCAATCTCGACACGGTAGCATTCGGTTGCTGGATCGCGGCCCCTGATCTCCATTACCGGTAGGTCACCTGTTTCACCGCCGCGATCACCTCATCGGTGGTAATAAGCGCCAGCTTTTCGAGGTTCGCAGCGTAGGGCATCGGGACATCCTTGCCGGTGCAGTTGATGACCGGGGCGTCGAGATAATCGAACGCCTCTTGCATCACGACCGAGCTGATGTAGCTGCCGACCGAGCCTTGCGGCCAGCCCTCTTCGACGGTTACCAGGCGGTTGGTTTTCATCACCGAGTTGATGATCGCGCCAGTGTCCATCGGACGGATTGTACGCAGGTCGATGACCTCGGCGCTGATGCCCTCTTCAGCCAGTTTGTCGGCGGCCTCCAGTGCATATTGCATCCCGATGCCAAAGCTGACGATGGTCACGTCCGAGCCTTCGCGCCAGATGCGGGCTTTGCCCAGTGGGATGGTCAGGTCATCCACCTGCGGTACGTCGAAAGACCGGCCGTAGAGGATTTCGTTTTCCAGAAACACAACCGGGTTGGGATCGCGGATTGCCGATTTCAGCAGGCCTTTGGCGTCGGCGGCCGAATATGGCATCACAACCTTCAGGCCGGGGATCTGCATGTACCACGCGGCGTAGTCCTGGCTGTGCTGCGCTGCCACGCGGGCGGCGGCACCGTTGGGGCCACGGAATACGATCGGGCAGCCCATCTGACCGCCGGACATGTAAAGCGTCTTGGCGGCGGAGTTGATGATCTGGTCGATCGCCTGCATGGCGAAATTGAAGGTCATAAACTCGACAATCGGTTTCAGACCGCCAAAGGCCGAGCCGACTGCGATACCGGCAAAGCCGTGCTCGGTGATCGGGGTGTCAATGACGCGCTTGCTGCCAAACTCGTCCAGCAGGCCCTGGCTGATTTTGTAGGCGCCTTGATACTCGGCGACTTCTTCGCCCATCAGGTAGACGTCTTCGTCGCCGCGCATTTCTTCGGCCATCGCGTCGCGCAGGGCTTCGCGGACGGTCTCGGATTTCATCGTGGCATCGGCTGGCCAGTCAGGCGACAGGTCCACAACCGGCGCAGCAGGCGCTGCGGCGGCGGGAGCGGGGGCCTCAACCGCCGCAGGGGCGGCCTCGGCCACCGCTGCGGGCGCAGCCGCAGGCAGGGCGGAGGCGTCTTCACCTTCTTCAACCAGAACGGCTATGGGGGTGTTCACCTTGACCCCTTCGGTGCCTTCGGCGATCAGGATTTTGCCGACGATACCTTCGTCAACGGCTTCAAACTCCATCGTCGCCTTGTCGGTTTCGATCTCGGCCATGATGTCGCCCGAGGATACGGTGTCGCCTTCCTTGACCAGCCATTTGGCCAGCGTGCCCTCTTCCATCGTGGGCGAAAGGGCGGGCATTAGAATTTCGGTTGCCATATCTTATTCGTCCTCTCAGGCGTAGATATCTGTCCAGAGCTCGTCCAGCGCGGGCTCGGGGCTTTCTTTTGAGAATTCGGCGGCCTGATTGACGATCTCTTTGATCTCTTTGTCGATCGCCTTCAGGTCATCTTCGGTCGCGTGCTTGCCGGTCAGCAGCAACTCGCGCACATGTTCGATCGGATCGCTTTGCTCGCGTACCTTCTGAACCTCTTCGCGCGTGCGGTACTTGGCCGGGTCGGACATCGAGTGGCCTCGATAGCGATAGGTTTTGACCTCAAGGATATAGGGGCCTTTGCCCGCGCGGCAGTGAGCGACAGCTTTTTCCCCGGCGGCCTTGACGGCCAGCACGTCCATGCCGTCGACGATCTCGCCGGGGATGCCGAAGGCCTCGCCGCGATGGTAGATGTCCTTGGTCGAGGTCGAGCGTTCCTGCGAGGTGCCCATTGCGTATTGGTTGTTCTCGATTACGAACACAACGGGCAGATCCCAGATGGCGGCCATGTTGAAGGTCTCATAGACCTGACCTTGGTTTGCCGCGCCGTCACCGAAATAGGTAAAGGTGACGCCGCCGTTTTCCTTGTACTTGTCGGCAAAGGCCAGACCCGCACCCAGCGGAACCTGTGCGCCAACGATACCGTGGCCGCCATAGAAATGCTTCTCTTTCGAGAACATGTGCATCGAGCCGCCCTTGCCTTTGGACAGGCCGCCCTCGCGCCCGGTCAGTTCGGCCATCACGCCGCCCGGATCCATGCCGCAGGCCAGCATGTGGCCGTGATCACGATAAGAGGTTATGCGCTTGTCGCCCTCTTCGGCTGCGGCCTCAAGGCCCACGACGACAGCTTCTTGCCCGATATAGAGATGGCAAAACCCGCCGATCAGGCCCATGCCATACAGCTGGCCCGCCTTTTCCTCGAATCGCCTGATCAGTAGCATTTCCCGGTAGTAGGTTTTGAGTTCTTCCGCAGAAACATTTGGTTTCTTTGTGGTTTTTCGCGCAGCCATTGTGGCGATCTCCCCCTCTCGGCAAGATAGTTTAGCGTTAAACTATTTACTAAGACATTTCGGCCCATCTGGCGAGGGGAAAAGTGACGCGGGGGCAGGGCGCGTGTTTTGCGGCCAGTGTCTGCTAAATTTCTGGGCGAGAGGGTGCAGAGATATTTCTGCGAGAAATCTTGTCAGCGGATGACGATCTCGTCGGCGCGGATCATGCCAAGGACCGAGCGTGCCTGCTGATCCAGCAGATCGAGGTCCAGATAGGTGTCTGACAACCGGCGGGTCAGGTTTTCCATTTCGGTGATCTCGGCGTTCAGCGTTGCCAGATCGCGTGACAGAGCATCCCGTTCCGCCGCGATCTCGACCCTGCGGAAAAGACCATAGTCGCCCTGCACGGCAGCAAAGGTGAAATAGACACCCAGCATGAAAGCCACCGAGAAAAAGACAACTGCGCCCAAACCGGGCCGATGGGAACGGGACACTCTGTTTACCGCCGTATGAACTCTGCCTCAAAACGGGCCCTTATCCGGGCCTCTTCCGGCACTATGTCACAGGGGATTCGCGATGTGAATCCCCTGATTCGCAAAAATACAGTACTTATTGTTCAAGCGCGGCAACGCCGGGCAGGGTCTTGCCTTCCATCCATTCAAGAAACGCACCGCCCGCTGTCGAGATATAGGTAAAGTCCGCAGCCGCGCCGGATGCGTTCAGGGCTGCAACCGTATCGCCCCCCCCGGCGACCGAGATCAACTGACCCGACCGGCTGAGCGCTGCTGCTTTCAATGCGGCGGCGTTGGTGGCGGCGTCGAATGGCTCTAGCTCGAACGCGCCAAGGGGGCCGTTCCAGATCAGGGTTTGGCTTTTGCCGAAGATCTCGGTGATGGCAGCGACGCTTTCGGGGCCTGCGTCAAGGATCATGCCATCATCGGGACATTGATCGGCGGGCAGGGTTTGATGGGGTGCGTTGGCTTCGAAAGTCTCGGCCACGACCACATCGCGGGGCAGGACGATTTCGCAGCCTGAATTTTCGGCTTTGGAAAGGATTTCAGCAGCGGTGTCCTTCATGGCGGTTTCGGCCAGCGATTTGCCGACGTTGATGCCTTGCGCCACCAGAAACGTATTCGCCATGCCGCCACCGATCACCAGATAATCCACCTTGTCGATCAGGTTGCCCAGCAGTTCCAGTTTGGTCGAGACCTTGGCCCCGCCAACAACCGCCGTCACGGGGCGTTTGGGCGCGCCCAGAGCGCCTTCGAGCGCTTGCAACTCGGCCTGCATCAGGCGACCGGCGCAGGCGGGTAGCAGGCGGGCAATCGCCTCGGTCGAACTGTGGGCGCGGTGCGCCGCCGAGAATGCGTCATTGCAATACACATCGCCCAGCTTGGCCATGCCTGCAGCCAGATCGGCATCATTCTTGGTTTCGGTCGCATGAAAGCGGGTGTTTTCCAACAGCAGCACCTGACCGGGTTGCAGTGCCTCGGCAGCCAGTTCGGCCTCGGTGCCGACGCAATCGGCGGCAAACAGGACTTGCGTGTCAAAGGCAGCCTCAAGCGTCGGAACAAGCTGTTTCAGCGACAGGTTCTCGCGCCGTTCACCGCCGGGGCGACCGAAATGCGCCAGCAGGATCGGTCTGCCGCCTGCGGCCAGAATATCGCGCACCGTCGGCACGATCCGTTGAATGCGGGTGGCGTCTGTCACAACGCCTTCAACGACCGGTACGTTAATGTCCACACGCACCAACACGCGCTTGCCATTCAGGTCCATATCATCCAGCGTTTTCCAGCCCATCGTGCAATCCCCAGAAATTGAATTCGCTTTAGGCGGTTCTTTTCCTGCATTTTGCCCTCAGGTCAATGCGTCACTTGGCATTCGCGCGTCCGCGTCATAGGTATTTGCGCAAGTTAAAACGACAGGAGGGCCTCATGGCCGAGATCAAAGACCCCGAAAACACAATCATCATAGAACTGAAGGACGGCAATGTCGTCATCGAGCTGCTGCCGGACGTGGCCCCTCAGCATTCGGCGCGGATGAAAGAACTGGCGCGTGGTGGTGAATATGACAACGTGGCGTTCCACCGTGTGATCGACGGTTTCATGGCGCAGACCGGTGATGTGCAGCACGGCGATATGGAAGACGGGTTCAACCTGCGTATGGCGGGCACCGGTGGTTCGTCGCTGCCGAATGTTCCGGCTGAATTCTCGAAACTGCCCCATGATCGCGGCACCTTGGGCGCGGCGCGGTCGGCCAACCCGGATTCGGCCAATTCGCAGTTCTTTATCAACTTCAAGGACAACCATTTCCTGAACGGTCAGTATACGGTCTATGGCCGCGTCATCGACGGGATGGAGCATGTGGACGCCATCGTTCGTGGCGAGCCGCCAGCGACCCCCGACCGGATGATCAGCGTCAAGGTGGCCGCCGATGCATAAGCTAGCCGCCGTATTCGCTCTGTTGGCGAGCCCTGCGCTGGCCACCGGATTGCAGATCGAGATCGAAGGTGAGGGCGCCAACGGCACCGTCACCGTCGATCTGTTCGAAGACGTTGCGCCCAAACATGTGGAGCAGATCAGCGCCCTCGCTGCCGCGGGTCAGTATGATGGCGTGGTGTTCCACCGCGTGATCGATGGCTTCATGGCGCAGACCGGTGATGTGGAACATGGCCGCCTGGGCGGAAACCTTGGCCGCGCTGGAACGGGCGGCTCGGATCGTCCTGATCTGCCTGCCGAGTTCTCGGACGTCAATTTTGACCGGGGCGTCGTGGGTATGGCGCGGGCTCAGGACCCCAATAGCGCCAATTCGCAGTTCTTCATCATGTTTGAGCCGGGTCCGTTTCTGAACGGCCAATATACCGTGGTTGGGCAAGTCACCGATGGTATGGACGTCGTTGACGCGATCAAACGCGGTGAAGGTCAGAACGGGGCCGTCATCGGACAGCCGGATGTGATGAAAAAGGTCACCGTGACAGAATAAGATTGTCCCCGGCACCTGTTCTGGTGCCGGGGTATTCCGACGGATCAGTCGTCGGGGCTGAGGACTTTCCAGATGATCGCGCCGATTGCGCCGCCGATCAAAGGGGCGACCCAGAACAGCCAGAGCTGCGCCAGCGCCGGCCCATCGGCAAACAGGGCAACGCCGGTTGATCTTGCCGGGTTAACGGATGTGTTTGTCACCGGGATCGAGATCAGGTGGATCAGGGTCAGCGCCAGACCGATGGCGATGGGGGCAAAGCCTGCTGGGGCCCCTTTGGATGTGGCCCCAAGAATGATCACGATGAAAAACGCGGTCAGGACGATTTCGATGATCAAGGCCGACATCAGCGAATAACCTTGGGGCGACGCCTCGCCATAGCCGTTCGAGGCGAACCCGCCGACGCCCTCGAATCCCGGTGCGCCGCTGACGATCAGGTAGAGCACCAGCGCGGCTGCGATTGCACCGACGACCTGAGCGGCCCAATAGGGCAGCAGATCCTTGGCCTCAAACCGCCCGCCGATCATCAGGCCCAGACTGACCGCAGGGTTGAAGTGCCCGCCCGAGATATGGCCGACCGTGTAGGCCATGGTCAGAACGGTCAGGCCAAAGGCGAAGGAAACGCCCAGCCAGCCGATGCCGACATCGGCAACACCAGCGGCCAGAACCGCGCTGCCGCAACCGCCCAGAACCAGCCAGAATGTGCCGAAAAACTCGGCCATGAGTTTAGATGACATGGAAACTCCTCCTGAAAACAATGGCTTTCAGTTTAATCAAAAAACATAATTTGTGAAATTGATGGGTGTGGGGAATTTTTCGAGGGTTTTGCCAGCCCGACACCTAGGTGTAAGCGGATGCCCGACACCCTGCGTCGGGTGTCGGAGTTCGATCATATCGGCGGTGGGTTACTTGTTGTCGTCTTTCTTCACCAGCTGCGCCGCAAACGAAACGCCGGTGCCCGGACCAGCATAGGTCACCATGATCACGTCATCGATATAGACGCCCTGAAAGATACCCGATGAAACATCATCGCCTGATATACCTGCCTCGGCCAGGACAAAGCTGTTCGGGTCTGCAAGGCTGAAGGTACCCATCGCTTCTTCCACGATCCATTCTTTGTCGCCGATGCGACGCCAGCGGTTGGTGGCCGTGATGAGATTACCGTCGAGCTTGGTGATTTCCAGCTCCATTTCGGTCTGCAGCAGGCCCTTTTCGTGGTTCGGGTTCGATTTCGCAAAGGCAACCAGATAGGTTCCGGTCCATGTGCCGACGATCTGGGGAAAGCCGCTGCCTTCGTTGGCGATGGCGGGTGCCGCGAGAGCGATCGACAGCGCGGTGGCAAGACTGCGGATAAGGTTGCGTATCATTTCAAGGGCCTCCGGTGAAAATGTGGTATCAGTCCACGCTAACGGAGCGCCGCGTTTTGGCAAGATCAGGAGAGGCGAAGAAAAAAACGCCGCAGGCGCGGCTGCGGCGTTTTTGGATTTGGATATTCAGCAGTGTTACTGCTTGACCTCTGCCGCCGGGTTGGCGCCCGACTTGGCGCTGCGGCCAGGGTTCAGAGGATCGTCCTGACGCTGGACTGACCCTTCGAAATGCGCGCCGCTTTCGATGGCGATGGTCTTGTGGATAATGTCGCCTTCGACCCGCGCGGTCGATGTCAGACGGACCTTCAGGCCACGTACGCGGCCAACGATTCGGCCATTTACGACAACGTCGTCGGCAGTGACTTCGCCCTTGATGGTCGCGGTTTCGCCGATGGTCAGCAAATGCGCGCGAATGTCGCCTTCGACAGTACCTTCGACCTGAATATCGCCCGAGGTCTTGAGGTTACCGGTGATGTGCAGGTCAGAGGACAGGACCGATGCGGGCGGCTTGGGCTTTGGCGGGGTGCTGGCTTTGGTTTCAGCCGGTGCAGGGGTCGCCGGAGTGGCCGGTGCGGCGGGTTTTGCTGCCTCGGTTTCTTTCGACCCGGGCTCGTTGATTTTGCTCTTAGAAAACATTTCTCGCAGCCTTGATGTAAGTCATTGGGTTTACAGGTTTTCCGTTCACGCGCACCTCATAGTGCAGGTGGGTACCGGTCGACCGTCCGGTGCTACCCATATCAGCAATATGATCCCCGCGCGAGACCCTTTGACCAACCTTTACGCGGATCTTGGTGTTATGAGCGTAAAGTGTCTCAATTCCGAAGGCGTGCTTGATTTTCACCAGCCGTCCAAACCCCGATTGCCAGCCCGCATGGGTCACGATTCCGTCGGCGGTGGCAAAGATGTCGGTGCCGTGTGCGCCCGCGAAATCCGCGCCGTTATGCATACGGCGGCCGCCGGTTTTCGGATCGCGGCGGGTGCCGTAGCCGCTGGTGTAACGAACGGCGGCATTCACAGGGCTGGCGAAGGGGGCCTTTTCGGCAGCGATGCGATACAGGTTCAGTTGATCCATCTGTTGCAGCAGAGTATTTGCGCGCACCTCGTCGGGGGTCAGTTCCTCACCGCGGGTGCTGAAGGATAAAGGGGTCAGCGGACCGCCCATACCGCTATATCCGCGCCGGACCTCTTCGATGATGCGATCGGTGGGCATTCCCGCCTTGCGGAACATCTTGTCCAGCGGCTCGACCGAGATCACCATGGCATCTTC
Source organism: Ruegeria sp. E1 (assembly GCF_056534225.1). Taxonomy (NCBI): domain Bacteria; kingdom Pseudomonadati; phylum Pseudomonadota; class Alphaproteobacteria; order Rhodobacterales; family Roseobacteraceae; genus Ruegeria; species Ruegeria sp. E1. Next base: position 149,518 of record NZ_JBQFPE010000001.1, read on the forward strand.
CAACTGGCGGAAAATCTCGTCGCTGCGTTCCTGCATCAGACGGATTTCCAGTTCCAGCTCGTCGCGCTGATCCAGCGCGCCCTGGGCGTCGGCGGCGATCTGGTCACGCTCCATCGCCGTGCGCGCCAGAGCATCGGTCATGAACGCCATTTGCGCCGGATTGGCCGATGCCATCACATAAGGCGCGTCGGCGTCCGAGGCGGATTGCAACTCGGCCAGTTCTGTACGGGCTTCTTCACGTTGCTTCATTGTTGCTCGAAGGGTGGTCTGGATGACCTCGATGCCTGTTTCCAGCTCGCGGCGGCGGTTTTCTGATTCCAGCAGCTGAGATTGCATCGCCGAGACCTGGGCCAAAGCCGCGCTAAACCGGTCATGTGCAGCTAGCGCTTCGGCGGCGCGGGCGTCGCGTTCGGCGGACAGAATGTTCAGACGTTCCTGATAGGTTGCCTGATCCCGTTTTGCCTGTTCGCGGAAATTTCCTGATCCGATGCTGTCCATCAGCAGAATCGCGGTTGCAACCGCTGTCCAGCCGACCATGACCGCCACGCCTGCAACGGCTGCGATCTGGGTCTCGGAACTGAGTCGGATGTACCGTGTATCGGTGTCGGATTTCAAAAAGAGTCGGCGTTCCGGAAAGTGCCGCTCGAGCAGTGAGTGTAGTTTGATTGCCAGACGTGTTCGCACGCTCTGCACCTCAATTGTCCCCATATGCGAGGCCGGTTGTGAGTGAGTAGCCGCCTCTTGGGGCGTTTGCATAAAGCGACAGATGCTATGGGGCAACAATCTTGGCGCAGAGCGTCACGTAACCGGGGTTTTCCCGCAGAATATCGGCGGGAAATTGCCGAAAAGGCGCGCGGACGGTTACTTTGCCGTGGTTCCGGGGGCGGGCAGGTCCTCGGTCAGGGGCCAGTAGAAATCGGGCGGCAACCCGGCTTCGGCGCGCTTTTCTTCGTTGAAGGGCGGCTTTAGCACGCCGTGGAAATAGCGTCGGACGAGCGCGTGGAACACATCCTTTGGATCGGCGTTTTCGCGACCACACAGAAAATGGAACCATTTAGAGCCATAGGCCACGTGCCCGACCTCTTCGGCATAGATCACTTCCAGCGCGGCAATCGCTTGTTCATCTTTCGCTTTGCGGAAAATGTCGATCATGCCGGGGGTTACGTCCAGGCCGCGTGCCTCAAGCACCATGGGAACCACCGCAAGTCGGCCCATCAGATCCTCAGCGGTGTCTTCGGCAGCGCGCCACATGCCTGCATGGGCGGGCAGGGCGCCATAGTGGCTGCCCATCCGTTCAAGGCAATCGCATACCATCTCGAAATGGCGCGATTCCTCTTCGGCGCATTTGACCCAATCGTCGTAGAAGCCGATCGGCATCGGCACATGGCCAAAGCGCGCGATGATGTCCCAGTGCAGATCAACCGCGTTCAACTCGATATGCGCCACGGCATGAAGCAGCGCGATACGCCCGGCCTCGGTTCCGGGGCGGCGCTTTGGCACATCGCGGGGCGACAGCAGTTCGGGCCTGTCGGGTCGCGCGGGGGACTGCGGAGGCGTTGCGGTGCCCACGGGTATCTCGGGCGCGTCCCCTTTGCGTGCTGCAAACCAGTCGGCGGCATAGCGTTTGGACAGGGCGGTCTTGGCCCGCCCATCCGCAGTTGTCAGAACCTCGGTTGCCATCTGGGTCAGTGTTTTGGGCAAGGGGATGCTCCGCCGGTATCAGGGTTTCGGCGGGGCATAGACCAGATGGCAGGTCAGGTCTACAGGGCGCGCACGGCCTCGAGCACCTCATCCACATGGCCCGGGACTTTGACCTTTCGCCAGACGCGGGCGATTTTGCCTTCGGAGTCGATCAGAAAGGTTGACCGTTCGATCCCCATGGATTTGCGCCCATACATGTTCTTTTCGACCCAGACGCCGTAATCCTCGCAAACACTTTGGCCCTCGTCGGACAACAGTGGCGTCGTCAACTGGTGCTTGGCGACAAACTTGTCATGTTTCGCCACGCTGTCGCGCGAGATACCAAAAACGTGAGCGCCCGCATCCGCGAAGTCCTTGAGTTGTTCCGAGAATCCGATGGATTCCTTGGTGCAGCCCGGCGTATCATCGCGGGGATAGAAGAACAGAACGACGGCCTGGCCACGCTGATCCGAAAGGCTCACTTCGCCACCGCCGTTGCGGGGCAGAGTGAAATCGGGGGCGATGTCTGAAACGTCGGGCATATGCAAACTCCGGCTTGAAAATTTCGGTTGCCCTGTATCATAGGGCGCACCGGGCAGGTTGAAAGACGTGGAACGCAAATTGGTGCAGCCAGAACAGCAGGATGATCAGGGGGCCAGGAAACCGCGCCGCCGGTCACGCCGTCGCGCGGCGGGGCTGTGGGCCATGCGCGGAACGCTGGTTCTGGTTCTGCTGGGTGTGATCACTGCCTTTATGGTGGTCGGCCATCGGATGCACGCGCCGGTCTGGCTGCGCGACCGGGTCGAGGCGCGACTGGATCAGGCGCTGGGCGGGGTGCAGATCCGGTTCGGAGATGTCAGCCTGATTATTCACGAAGGCTGGCGTCCACGTCTTCGTCTGACCGACGTGAAAATCAGCGACGCGGCGGGGCAGCAAATCGCCGAAGTGTCGGACATGCGCGCAAGCCTTGCGATGCGTCCCTTGCTGCGCGGGCATGTGCGGCCCAAACGGATCATGCTGCAGGGTGCACAGATTGCGCTGACGCGCGGTGTTGATGGCACTTTGTCCCTGACCGTCGGAACCGATAGTGCACCCGTCGGCAAGGCACCGGATCTGGCGCAGTTGATCGAAACATCGGACGAGGTGTTTCTGTCCCCCGACCTGTCGGCGCTGACTTCGGTAGAGTTGGATGCCATCACGCTGGATTATCGCGATCTGCGTCAGGGACGGTCCTGGGTTCTGGATGGCGGTCATATTCAGATGACTCGCAGCGCCAATGAAGTTCGGTTGGCGACCGGCTTTTCGGTTCTGTCCGGGCGCGACTATGTCAGCTCGATCGAGGCGAACTATACCAGTGTATTAGGCAGCGCAGAGGCGGGGTTCGGTGTCTCGATCACGGATCTACCTGCCGAAGATATCGGCGGTCATTCTCCGGCGCTGGCTTGGATGCAGGTTCTGCGCACTCCGATTTCGGGGGCCTTGCGCGGCAGTATTGATGCGGATGGTGCACTGGGGCCGGTTTTTGCAACGCTGAATCTGGGCGCCGGGGCTGTGCAGCCCACACCCGAGACGGTGCCGATCAAGTTCGAGGCCGCGCGAACCTATTTCACTTATGATCCGGTTCGACAGGTGCTGGATTTCAACGAGGTTTCTGTCGATTCCGCTTGGGGGAATGTACACGGTGAAGGCACCGCCTATCTGCAGGGCGTCTCGGCGGGTGGGCTGGACAGCATGGATGCCCAGTTCCGGCTGAGCGGCATCCGGGTCAATCCGGCCGATCTGTTTCTTGAGCCTTTGACCCTGACCCATGCAGACATCGACTTTCAGATGAAACTGGCCCCATTCCGGGTCAAGATCGGCCAGATGCGGGTCGAAGATGGAGATCACCGTCTGCGGCTGAGCGGCGATCTGGCCGGGTTGCCCGAAGGCTGGGTTGCAGGCATCGACGGCCAGATCGACAAGATGCGCGTCGGGCAGGTTCTGAGTTATTGGCCGCCGCGCCTCGCCCCCAAACCACGTCTTTGGGTGGAAGAGAACATCCATGACGGGCAGATGTCAGATCTTGAGTTTGCCTTCCGCCTGAAACCCGACGCCAAGCCGGATATCTTTGCCAGCTTCGAGTTTGATGACACCAGCGTGCGGTTCGCCAAGACGCTGCCTCCGGTGGAAAACGCGCAAGGGCAGGTCAGTTTGCTGAATGGGCGCTTTACAGTTACCGCGCAAAAGGGGCTTGTGACTGCGGACCAGGGGGGCACTGTCGATGCATCCGGGACGTCGTTCATCCTGCCCGACATCAGCATCAAGAAAAAAGCGCCAGCTATTGCGCGGATCAAGGCGAAAGGCAGCGTGACGGCGGCCATGTCGCTGCTTGATCGACCGCCCTTGCAACTGATGACCAAGGCCAATCTGCCCGTTGATCTGGCACAGGGGCAGGTGGCACTGGAAGGCACCCTGGCATTGCCGATGATGAAGGGCCTCAAATTCGAGGATACTGAATTTCACTATACTGGCGTGATTTCTGATGTTGCGAGCGACAAGCTGGTGCCCGACACCAATGTCAGCGCGGACCAGTTGCGCCTTTCAGGCGATCAGACGCAGGTTTCGATTGATGGCAACGGGCTGTTCGGAGATGTTCCTGTTCGCGCAGCCTGGACGCAGCCTGTCGGAGAAAGTCGCAGCCAGTTGACCGGGCGGATTGAACTGTCAAACCAGTTGATGCAGCAAATCGGCGCCGGGTTGCCCTCGGGGATGGTGACGGGATTGGGGCTGGCCGATTTCACGCTGAACATCGGCGGCGGCGACGCCCCGACACTGAGCGCAGAGTCTGATTTGGTCGGGGTGGGTCTTGCGATCCCTGAACTGGGCTGGCGCAAATCACCCAGCACCAAGGGCACGCTGACTGTGGACGCGACTTTGGGTGCACAGCTTGCCGTTAACGCGCTGAAGCTGAATGCCGCCGGACTGCGCAGTTCCGGCTCGATCTCGTTTCGGGACGGTGATCTGGATCGCGTTCGCTTCAGCTCATTCGAACTGGGTGACTGGCTGGCTGTCCCTGCCGAGCTGATCGGTCGCGGAAAGGCGGTGCCGGATATTCGTGTGCTTGGTGGGGTGATGGATCTGGGCAAATCCACGTTTGGCGAAAGCAGTGGTGGCGGCTCGGGACAGGGGCCGAAACTGGATGTCACGCTGGATCGGCTGCAAGTGACGGAAACCGTCGCGCTGACCGGGCTAAAAGGCGCGTTTCAAACCACAGGAGGTCTGTCTGGCGCATTTACCGCGCTGGTCAATGGCGGCGCTGCGATCCGAGGGCAGGTGGCACCACATTCCGGGCGCAGCGCGGTCAGCCTGACTTCGGATGACGCGGGGGCGGTGTTGCGGTCCGCCGGGGTGATCACGCAGGCGCGCGGCGGCTCGTTTGCGCTGCAACTGGATCCGATTGCCGAGGCAGGTAATTATGATGTCGATCTTCGGATCGGAAACACGCGCATCAAGGACGCACCAGCGATGGCCGCCCTGTTGAACGCCATCAGCCTTGTGGGGCTGCTGGATGAAATGGCCGGGCAGGGCATCTATTTCTCGTCTATCGAAAGCCAGATGCGCGTGACGCCAACCGAGATCAAGGTTCTGGCCGGCAGCGCTGTCGGGCCGTCGATGGGTCTGTCTTTTGACGGCACCATCGATACGGTGGCCGGAATGCTGAATTTGCGCGGCGCGATCTCTCCGATCTATCTGCTGAACGCGGTGGGCAGTGTTCTGACCCGCAAGGGCGAAGGTGTTTTTGCCTTTAACTATACGTTGAAGGGGCCGCTTTCCGATCCATCGGTCTCGGTGAACCCGTTGTCGGGTCTGGCCCCGCTGTTTCTGCGCAACCTGATGCGCGCGCCTGCGCCGACCGTGTCGGACGGGCCCAACGCGACGCGGAATACACCGATCCGGGACCATCCAAGCGCGCAGACACGGGGCGAGGATCGCTAATCGCAGCGGTGGCCGAATCTGTTTCGCCGATGTATGGCGCGGCTATGAAACTCAGCGATTTCGATTTCAATCTGCCCGATGACCTGATTGCCACGCGGCCCGCCAACCCACGCTCGTCCGCGCGGCTGCTGGTGGCGCAGGGTGATGCGGTGCACGATCAGCATGTGTTCGATCTGCCGGATTGGCTTCGCCCTGGCGACCGTTTGGTCCTGAACGATACAAAGGTGATCCCGGCGCGTCTGAGCGGTCGTCGCCATCGCGAGAGCGCCCAAGGGCCGGTATCGGCGGCCATCGAGGCGACCTTGCTGGACCCGCAGGCTGATGGCTGCTGGTCGGCGCTGATCAAGCCATTGAAAAAAGTTCGGCTGGGCGAAGATATCGTGTTCTCTGACGCGCTCAGTGCCCGGCTTGAGCGGGTCGGGGAAGGGCAGGCCTATCTGAAGTTCAACCTGAAGGGCGGGGATTTCGACAAAGCGTTAGAGCAGGCCGGTGCCATGCCCTTGCCGCCCTACATCGCCGCCAAGCGCCCGGCGGACGAGCAGGACAAGACCGACTATCAGACCGTCTGGGCGCGCCATTCCGGCGCTGTTGCCGCCCCCACCGCGTCACTGCATTTCGATCAGGCTTTGCTGAAGGCCCTGACTGAGCGTGGTGTGGAGTTCACCCATGTCACACTGCATGTCGGCGCGGGTACGTTTCTGCCCGTCAAGGTCGAGGACGTGACCACCCACAAGATGCACGCCGAATGGGGGCAGGTCAGCGCCCGGGCGGCAGACGAAATCCACGCAACCAAAGCCGCCGGTGGGCGCGTCATACCGGTTGGCACAACGGCGCTGCGGCTGATCGAAAGCGCTGCCCGCAGCGGTGAGATACAGCCTTGGGAAGGTGAAACCGACATATTCATCTATCCCGGTTTCCAGTTTCACGTCACCGATGCGCTGATGACCAATTTCCACCTGCCAAAATCCACTCTGCTGATGCTTGTCTCGGCCCTGATCGGGCAGGACCGGGTGCAGAAGGCCTATGACCACGCTGTGGCGCGCGGCTATCGGTTCTTCTCATACGGCGACGCCTCGCTTTTGATACCGTAGCGATCACTTTTCCCGTTAGCGTCCTGATTATGTCGTGGACAAACGCGACGCAGGCGGTAATTGAGCGCACAGCGAACAAACACATTCGGCATTTGGACAGACAACATGCTTCAGGTTCTTTCCAGCGCTTGGGCGCTTCTTCTTGGAATGGGATTGCTGATGGTCGGTAACGGCCTGCAGGGCACGTTGCTGGGTGTGCGCGGCGAGATCGAGGGGTTTTCGACCCTTGAGATGTCATTTGTCATGTCGGCCTATTTCCTTGGGTTTCTGGGCGGATCGCGCCTTGCGCCCGAGATGATCCGGCGGGTCGGGCATGTGCGCGTCTTTGCGGCGCTGGCCTCGTTTATCTCGGCTGTGATGATCATGTACCCGATGCTGGCCGACCCAATTGCATGGTCGCTGGGCCGGGTGGTGATCGGGTTCTGTTTCTCGGGCGTGTATGTGACGGCGGAAAGCTGGCTGAACAACGCAGCGAGCAATGAAAACAGGGGTCAGGCGCTGTCGCTTTACATGATCGTGCAAATGACCGGTGTGGTCAGCGCGCAGGCCCTGCTGCTGGTCGGTGATCCAGCGGGGTACGAGACCTTTGTGATCGCCTCGATCCTGGTTTCGGTCTCGTTTGCGCCCATTCTGCTGTCGATCTCACCTACGCCTGCCTTTGACACGACAAAGCCGATGACCTTGCGCAAGCTGATGGAAACCTCGCCGCTGGGCTGTGTTGGCATGTTCCTGCTGGGTGGCGTGTTCTCGGCCCAGTTCGGGATGAGCGCGGTTTACGGCGCGCAGGCCGGTCTTTCTCTGATCGAGATTTCAACCTTTGTGGCGGCGTTTTATGTCGGAGCCGTGGTGCTTCAATATCCGATTGGTTGGGTTTCGGACCGCATGGACCGGCGCATTCTGATCCTGCTGGTGGCAACGGTTGGTGGGGTCGGCGCCCTGATCGGGATGCTATTCGGGGCGGGGGCCTTTCCGGTGCTGCTGATCGCGGCCTTTTCGATCGGAGGGATGACGAGCCCGCTTTATTCCCTGTTGATCGCTTATACGAACGACTATCTGGAATATGACGATATGTCCGCCGCCTCGGGCGGGTTGGTCTTTATCAACGGTTTGGGTGCCATCGCCGGACCGATCATCACCGGCTGGCTGATGGGGCTTGGCTTGCTGGGCCCGGCCGGGTTCTTTCTGTTCATCGCGGCGCTGATGTTTGCGATGGCAGCCTATGCGGCCTATCGCATGACCCAGCGCGCCTATGTTCCGGTTGATGAAACCGGTGCAATCGCTCCGGTCTACCCAACTTCATCCCCAGTTGCCATGGAAGTGGCGCAGGAAGTTGCCATCGAGGCCGCGCAAGAGGATCAGGATACGCAACAACCCGCCTGACGCCGGAATTGTGACTTTTGTGTTGCAATATGTTACTGTCACAAATCTGTAAAAAACATTTTAATGACGCTACGTCCCTGGGGAGGACAATTACGGAGTCTCGGGCAATGGTTGGTCCTGAAGAAGTATTGAGTTTTTGGTTAGATGAGGTTGGCCCCAAAGGGTGGTACCTGCAGGATGATGCGCTGGATGCGCAAATCCGCGACAAATTTCTGGCGACGTGGAAGGCCGCGTGCGAGGGTAAGTTTTCGCTCTGGCTGACCTATCCCAGCGGTTCGCTGGCCTATATTATCCTTATGGATCAGTTCCCTCGCAATATGTTCCGCGGTAGCGGGCAGGCCTTTGCGACGGATCGCGCGGCGCTGGCGGCAGCAAAATGCGCGGTCGATAAGGGTTGGGATCTGAAGATCGATGAACCGGCGCGGCAGTTCTTTTACCTGCCGATGATGCATTCGGAAAACCTGTGCGATCAGGAACGCTGTGTGCGCCTGATGCACGAGCGGATGACGCAGGATGGTGACAGCAATCTGCTGCACGCGCGCGCCCACCGTGAGGTAATTCGCAAATTCGGTCGTTTCCCATATCGCAACGATGCCCTGGATCGTAGCACGACTGAACACGAAGCTGCGTATGTCAGCAACGGCGGATACGGTGCAACGGTGCGCGAGCTGCAAACTGGCGCGCGCTAAATCGCCGGCACGCATCCCCGGATGCTCAGTAGGCTGTCGGTGACTTTGTCGACCGATGTCGTGATTGCATGGTCAATCAGGTCTTCTGGATTGTCCACCAGGCCCGCCAGCCGGGCCTGAGCACCTTCCAGACCCGCTTCCAGATTGGTCAGTCTTTGCAGCGTCGCGTTCAACTGCTGTAGAGCGTCAGAGTCCAGCGTATCCCCCTGAGCCCGGATCGCAGCCAGATCACTGCGCAGCGCGGCCAACTCGCCACGAATACCCTGCGCTTGTTCGCGTAAGGGGGCGACGACCTGCAGATTCTCGGCAAACCCGTCCCGAATGTTGTCGATCGATTGGGCCAGTTTCCAGCCCAGAAACAGGCACAGGGCCAGCAGGATCAGGGTCGCGTTCAGAAGTGCCAGAAACAAATCCTTGAGCGTTTTGGCCATGGTAAGTCCTTTAATATCTTATCTGTTGAAATTTGCTGTTGCGCGAATGTGGCTCTTTTCTAGCGTTGGGTGCAAGGTGGGTATAGGCTAAATCCGGCGCCAAGGCGCCATTCTTACCCTGCGTCACATATGTCGCGGATACCAATATTGATGCGTTGGAAGAAATAGTTTAACGGTAAACTAGTTTTCAACCGACCTGCGCCGAGAGGTACATATGGCTGCACAATCCTTTGATCTGATCGTAATCGGGGCGGGCCCCGGAGGCTATGTCGCCGCCATTCGTGCCGCACAGCTGGGCCTGAAAACTGCTGTTGTCGAGCGTGAGCATCTGGGCGGCATCTGCCTGAACTGGGGCTGCATTCCTACCAAGGCGTTGCTACGTTCCTCCGAGGTGTTTCATCTGATGGAACGTGCCAAGGATTTTGGCCTGAAGGCGGATAAGGTCGGCTATGATCTGGACGCGGTCGTCAAACGCTCGCGCGGGGTGGCGGCGCAATTGTCGGGCGGTATCGGCCACCTTCTGAAAAAGAACAAAGTGACCGTGTTCATGGGGGCGGCGACGATCCCCGCCAAGGGCAAGGTCAGCGTCAAGACCGACAAGGGCACCGAGGAGCTGGCGGCCAAGAACATCGTGCTGGCCACCGGAGCACGCGCCCGCGAATTGCCGGGTTTGGAGGCTGATGGAGATCTGGTCTGGACATACAAGCACGCCCTGCAACCGGCGAGAATGCCAAAGAAATTGCTGGTCATCGGTTCGGGTGCGATCGGGATCGAATTCGCAAGCTTCTACAATACGCTGGGCGCGGACACCACGGTGGTCGAAGTTATGGACCGCGTGCTGCCGGTAGAAGACGCCGAGATCAGCGCCTTCGCCAAGAAAGCCTTTACCAAGCAGGGCATGACCATCATGGAGAAGGCAATGGTCAAGCAGCTTGACCGCGCCAAGGGTAAGGTTACCGCGCATATCGAGGTCAAGGGCAAGGTTGAGAAACACGACTTTGATACCGTGATCTCGGCCGTTGGTATTGTCGGGAATGTTGAAAATCTCGGGCTTGAGGCATTGGGCGTCAAGATTGACCGCACGCACGTTGTTACGGACGAGTTCTGCCGCACCGGGGTCGAGGGCCTCTATGCCATCGGCGATATCGCGGGTGCGCCGTGGTTGGCACACAAAGCCAGCCACGAGGGTGTCATGGTCGCCGAGCTGATTGCCGGCAAACACGCGCATCCGGTGAAACCTGAGAGCATAGCGGGTTGCACCTATTGCCAGCCGCAAGTCGCATCCGTGGGCTATTCCGAGGCCAAGGCCAAAGAGCTTGGCTATGACATCAAAGTGGGTCGCTTTCCCTTTATCGGTAACGGCAAGGCCATTGCGCTGGGCGAACCCGAGGGCCTGATCAAGACGGTGTTTGATGCCAAAACCGGTGAATTGCTGGGCGCGCACATGATCGGCGCCGAAGTGACGGAACTGATTCAGGGCTATGTCGTTGGCCGTCAATTGGAGACAACGGAAGAAGACTTGATGAACACCGTGTTCCCGCATCCGACTTTGTCAGAAATGATGCACGAAAGTGTGCTGGACGCTTATGGGCGCGTGATCCACATGTAGAAGAGTGGGGGCTCTGCCCCCGCCGCGGCAAGCCGCGACTCCCCCGGGATATTTTCAGACAGATGAAGCAAGGGATCCGCTCTTCATCTGTCCTTAAATATCCCGGAGCGCGAGGCAGAGCCTCGCAAAATACTATTTGTTCAACGCATCCAGAATACGAGCCCAGGACCGGATGCCCTTGTGGAAGCTATTGACGTCATATTTCTCATTCGGAGAGTGAATCGCGTCATCTTCGTTGGCGTAGCCGACCAGCATTGAATCCAGCCCAAGCACCGTATCGAAATACCCAACCACCGGGATCGAACCACCCATTCCCGTAAACACAGCCTCGCGGTTCCATTCATCGGACAGCGCACCGCGCGCTGCCTCGAATTCCGGGCGGTCGAGGTTCATTACCGACGCGGGCGAACCTTCGAGGTCATTGTCCCAGACTATTTTGGCGTCTGGCGACAGGCGATCTTCGACATGTTTGCGGATCTTGTCGCGCAGGGCATCAGGGTCCATGTCGCCGACCAGACGGCAGGTGATTTTGCAATGCGCCTGAGACGGGATGACGGTTTTTGATCCTGCTCCGTTATAGCCGCCCCAAAGGCCGTTCACTTCCAAAGTTGGCCGCGCCCATTGCTGTTCTAGGGTGGAATAGCCTTTTTCGCCATGCGGCTGGGTATAGCCGACCGAGTTCAGGTAATCGGCCTCGTCAAAGCCGCAGTTTTGCCATTGGCGTAGCTGTTCGGCCGGCACGTCATGGACGCCTTCGTAGAATCCTTCAACAGCGACACGACCCGTTTCATTGTCATAGAATGAGGAGACGATTCTGGACAGTTCGCGCAGCGGGTTCAGGCCCGGGCCGCCATAGTGCCCCGAATGCAGGTCGATGCGCGGGCCGATAATGGTAAACTCATCCTTGAGCATCCCCCGCAGCTGAGCGGCAATCGACGGCACGCCGCGTGCGACCATCGATGTATCGCAGACCAGCGCCAGATCGGCCTGCAACTCTTCTTTGTTGGCCTCAAGGAAAGGCACCAGCGACGGCGAGCCGGATTCTTCTTCGCCTTCGAAGAAAAAGGTGATGCGGCAGGGCAGGGTGCCATGGACTGCTTTCCACGCGCGGCAGGCTTCGACAAAGGTCATCAACTGTCCCTTGTCGTCAGACGCGCCGCGGCCACGGATGACCTGACCGTGTTCGGATTCCTCCAGTGCCGGGTCAAACGGGGCGCGATTCCAAAGCTCAAGCGGGTCGACCGGTTGCACGTCATAGTGACCATAAAACAGAACATGCGGGCCAACACCGTCTTCGCCGACATGACCAACCACCATCGGATGACCGGGGGTTTCGCGTTTCTCGGCGTCGATGCCGATGCTCTGAAGGTCTGCGACCAGCCAGTCGGCGGCCTGATCGACCTGCTCTTTGAAGGCCGGATCGGTCGATATGGACGGGATGCGCAGAAATTCCATCAACCGGTCGATCGAGGTGGTCAGATCCGCGTCGATCCGGCTTAGAACAGCGTCTAACGACATGGGGCTTCTCCTGAATGCTTTGAACTGCTGCGGACCCTAGCAGCGCTGTCTGCGCCGTCCAGTGCGTATTGCCGGGAATCAGGCTATACTGTTGGAAACGCCGCATGTAACAGGTAGCGCCCTGCGTCGTTTCCTCGCGTCTGATGGCCGTAACTTTACTTGTTCGGGGGCAAGATCGGGGATAATTGATGCAGATCAATGATGCGACTCTGCGTAAACCGCAATCTGCGGTACATCAATGAGACGCAAAACTGCATAGGCAGCCTGTTCTGTTCTTTGCGGCGAAGACAAGGGTTCGACGGTAAGGTGTCGGGCGCATAAGGAGAAACCGGTGGACTATACTGCTCAGCTCGATTCAGCGATTGCCAGGCTGCATGACGAAGGACGTTACCGGACTTTCATCGATATCGAACGCCGCAATGGTCATTTCCCGCACGCGGTGCGAACCTGCCCGGACGGGTCGCAGCAGAACATCACTGTCTGGTGCGGCAATGATTATCTGGGTATGGGGCAACATCCGGTTGTTCTGAACGCCATGCACGAGGCGGTCGACGCCGCAGGCGCCGGTTCGGGCGGCACCCGCAACATTTCGGGCACCACGGTTTATCACAAGCGTCTTGAGGCGGAACTGGCGGATCTTCATGGGAAAGAGGCGGCGCTGCTGTTCACCAGCGCCTATATCGCCAATGATGCGACGCTTTCGACGCTGCCGAAACTGTTTCCCGGTCTGATCATCTATTCGGATGCGCTGAACCATGCCTCGATGATCGAAGGAGTACGTCGCAATGGCGGGGCCAAGCGCATTTTCCGTCACAACGATGTGGCTCATCTGAGGGAGCTGATGGCGGCTGATGATCCGGCCGCACCCAAGCTGATCGCGTTTGAATCCGTCTACTCGATGGATGGCGATTTTGGCCCGATTGAAGAGATTTGCGATCTCGCCGATGAATTCGGCGCGCTGACCTATATTGATGAGGTTCACGCGGTCGGCATGTACGGCCCTCGCGGCGGTGGCGTGACCGAGCGTGATCGTCTTGCCCACCGGATCGACATTATCAACGGCACGCTGGCCAAGGCCTATGGCGTCATGGGTGGCTATATCGCCGCCAGTGAGAAAATGTGTGACGCCGTGCGGTCCTATGCGCCGGGCTTCATCTTTACGACCTCACTGCCGCCGGCGGTTGCGGCCGGCGCTGCGGCGTCGGTGGCCTATCTCAAGGGCGCATCCGAATTGCGCGAGCAGCATCAGGCCCAAGCCAAGGTGCTCAAGCTGCGATTGAAAGGGATGGGCCTGCCCCTGATCGATCACGGCAGCCACATTGTGCCGGTGATTGTCGGCAACCCTGTCCATACCAAGAAGCTCAGCGACATGCTGCTGGATGACTATGGCATCTATGTCCAGCCGATCAATTTTCCGACTGTTCCACGCGGGACCGAACGCCTGCGCTTTACCCCGTCACCGGTCCATGGGCCGGGCGAGATGAACAGGCTGATCCAAGCAATGGACGAACTTTGGTCACATTGTGCGCTAAATCGCGCCGAACTTGCCGGTTAACCTCACCCTAAAGTGTGCAACGCGTTTGTCGCGTGTTAAAGTTACGCTAACAAAAGAAGTGGACGAATCGTTTGGGATTGATTCGTCGTTGGCGTGTAACACGCATGAAGGCAGAATGGGGCAGCAGGAATGATTGGGCGCAGATCACAGCGCGATTCCGAAGAGGATACTGACGTCGCCAGACCCAAGGGTTTCGACGACTACGAAGTACGGCTTGGCGATGTCATGCGCGGCGAGCGCGCTACGATGGGCAAGTCGCTTCTGGATGTTCAGCGCGAACTGCGGATCAAGGCCAACTACATCGCTGCCATCGAAAATGCCGATCCCGATGCCTTTGATACACCCGGCTTTATTGCCGGGTATGTGCGTTCTTACGCCCGTTATCTGGGCATGAACCCCGATGAGACCTTTGCCACCTTCTGCCAGGAAAGCGGTTTCGAGGTGGCGCATGGCATGTCCGCCGAGGCCTCGGTCGTACGCAAAGCCTCGGGCGGGTTGCCGGCGCGGGGGCCGATGGGGCGCGATCCGTTCATCTCACCCAACACGCCATATATTCCGGGCAAGGATTCCTTTGTCAGCCAGATCGAACCACGGGCCATCGGATCATCGCTGGTACTGCTGGCAGTGATTGGCGGCATTGGCTACGGCGGTTGGTCCGTGCTGAACCGCATTCAGCAGGTGCAGGTCAGCCCGGTCGAGCAGGCTCCGGTCGTGTTGACCGATCTTGATCCGCTGGACGCCGCGCGCACGCAAGTGGACGCGCCCGAGTTTGCAAGTGTAGAAGCGCCGAATGCCGAGGCGCTGGATCGTCTCTATCGCCCGCAGGCGCTGGATGTTCCGGTACTGGTGGCGCGTGATGCTCCGATTTCTACGCTGGATCCGCGCAATGTGGGCACGTTCCGCGCGCCGGAACCACCGCAGATCGAGGTGGCCGAGGTTCATACTGTTGAACGCCCGACCTTGCCGCAGGTGGTTGAACAAGTTGATACAACCCTTAGAATTGTCGCGGTAAATCCTGCATGGATGCGTGTCACATCTGCCGATGGCAGTGTCATTTTCGAAGGCACGCTGGGCACGGTTGAACAGGGCAGCGTTTTCGAAGTTCCCCTAACCGAAGAACCGCCACTATTGCGCGCCGGTGCTTCGGGTTCGGTGTTCTTTTCGATGAATGGTGAACATTTTGGTCCCGCGGGTGCGCCCGGTACGGTCGCCAAGGGCGTGGTTTTGTCCAAGGATGCCGTGGCCGAACGCTATGAGGTTGCCGATCTTGAGGCCGAGCAAAACAGCGCGCTGAAACAGCTGGTGGCAGAGTTGCAGACGCAGGCGACAGAAGCGCCCGCCGAATGATCTTGGCATTGCGGCCCGACGGTCAGCGAACTATCTAAGGCGCAACCTAGGCTGATCCGGACCGATCCTTATGTCCCACAACCCCGTACGTCCGTGGCGCGACATTTACCGCCGCAAATCCCGTCAGATCATGGTGGGCAAAGTCGCGGTGGGCGGGGACGCTCCGATTGCCGTGCAAACCATGACAAATACGCTGACGACGGACGTTGCAGCCACCGTGGCGCAGGTGCAGGCGGCGGCCGAAGCCGGAGCTGATATCGTCCGCGTCTCGGTCCCCGACGAGGCGTCGTCAAAGGCGCTGAAAGAGATTGTGCGCGAAAGCCCTGTTCCAATCGTGGCGGACATTCATTTTCATTACCGTCGCGGGATCGAAGCGGCTGAGGCCGGGGCTGCCTGTCTAAGGATCAACCCGGGCAATATCGGCGACGAAAAGCGCGTGAAAGAGGTTATCAAGGCCGCGCGTGATCATGAATGCTCGATCCGGATCGGGGTAAACGCAGGCAGTCTGGAAAAGCACCTGCTGGAGAAATATGGCGAGCCGTGCCCCGAAGCGATGGTTGAAAGCGGGTTGGAACATATCCGTATCCTTGAGGATAACGACTTTCACAACTTCAAAATCAGTGTGAAGGCCAGTGATGTTTTCCTGTCGGCAGCCGCTTATCAGGGCATTGCTGAGGCAACCGACGCGCCGATCCATCTTGGCATCACCGAGGCCGGCGGGCTGGTGTCGGGTACTATCAAATCCGCCATCGGCTTGGGGAACCTGCTGTGGATGGGCATCGGCGACACGATCCGCGTCAGCCTGTCCGCTGATCCGGTGGAAGAGGTCAAGGTCGGATTTGAAATCCTCAAGTCCCTGGGTCTGCGCCATCGCGGGGTCAACATCATCTCATGCCCCTCTTGCGCGCGTCAGGGCTTTGACGTGATCAAAACGGTTGAAGCACTGGAACATCGGCTGGAACACATCAAGACGCCGATGAGCCTGTCGATCATCGGCTGCGTCGTAAACGGCCCGGGTGAGGCGCTGATGACCGATGTGGGCTTTACCGGTGGCGGGGCCGGGTCCGGCATGGTCTATTTGGCGGGCAAGGCCAGCCACAAGATGTCAAACGACCAGATGATCGACCACATCGTCGAAGAGGTCGAGAAAAAGGCGGCCGAGCTGGATGCAGCGGCTGAGGCGGCGGAGTAAGGGGCCATCAGCCAGATCACCGCGTCGATGGCATACCTGAGACATCAAGATAGATCGATCTCAGATCCTCGGCGAACTGAGACGGTGCAACCCTTAGGTTCTCATTGGTCGGACCTTTTCTGGGGTGCCCCCACAAATCAAAATGTACTGTTTGGCACGGGTCGAAGAACCCGCCGTAGTCCCCCGCTTTGGTCCGAACGATGCACCCAAACCCTCCGGTGTTTATGGGGCTGATGGCTAACCATTCCAGGCGGGAAAATTTCTCGGGCCCAAGGTCGCGTTTAAGTGACCCGTCGCTGAGCGCGGCAAACCAGTCCGACTCGGGGATGGTTGGCTCGATCTGAGCCATTGCCGCCGCCATTTCCGCAATGCTGCGACGCCATAAAACAACTGGCTTGTCGTCAAACATAAGGGTCTTCGCGTCGCCGGGTTCCCAGTTTTCAACAAGGACAGAGCGAAGTCGGTTTTGATATCTGGCGTTGACGTCCGCCGTTGGTTCCATGCTCTGGAACAGAAAATACAGGACCAGCACAACACCCAATGCAATCCAACCAGCGGCCGCGTAGTAAAGAAAAACACCGTTTGTCTTCATTGAAATCTGCTCAAAATTGGTTTGATTTGCTGCTCACTGGAGAGAGAACAGATTTGAAATTTGATATCTGGCGCGTTGTTGTGGTGAAGCGCGTTTCGATTTGCATAGCAGCGTTCGAAATAATGCGAAAGGAGCCGTAGCAGTGAAATCAGTAGAACAATTCAGGCGACCAGAGTTGGTGCCCTGACGGAGTCGGGTTTCAGTATACTGCGCAAGGTTTGCCTCGACCGCGCGCACAAACTATCTGGCGGGCAGGGCTAGCCGCGACTCAGTCGTCAATCGTATCCGGATTATTCGCCGAAATTTGGATAGATGAACCCGTTCACCGGATAATGGCTGCCATATCGTCCTGGCTGGCTTTCGACCCGCACCACCGTCCAATCGTTGTTTTTGGATACGTCTCTGACGCCCATTTTCAACGTCACTTTGTTGCGGTGCCAGTTGGCGTGATTGATGATAACTTCGCGCTCGGAGACAATGTCGGATACGACCGCTACATGGCCCAAGGGCATTCCTCGGGTTGCCCGGAACGACATTACCGAGCCAACAACCGGTTCATTGCCACGCTGGAAGATATTGCGCGCCTTGCCCCACCAGTCTTTGGCATTGCCGCGAATTTCGATGCCGCTGAGGTTCCGTGCGTAAGGGACGCACCATACCCGTTGCCCTAGGGCATGTTTTCTTGAAACCTCTTGCAGCGCCATTGCCTGACGTTCCGGATTCAGATCCACCTCGTTCGGGTTCTGAGCGCAGGCAGAAAGGATCGCAACAAGCCCCATCGCAATCGCGGTGCGGGCTGTGGTGCGCAGGCGCGACCAATTCCTATTCGTATCGCCAATGCTGTTTTGCAAGAAACTTCGGTGCCGGTTTTTGAGTGGTAATGAAGTTTTAAGGCGATCTTAATATTTATGGAAAGAGGTCTGTCCGCGACCCGGCAAAATTTCGCCAGTTCCGCATACTATGTGGGCCATCGGCCACACCGAACTGCCGGTGCGGGTCTCGAGTGGTGTAGGTTTCGCTTAAGTAAGAGCGCTGAAAAAAGCTTCGGCAAAACACAGGCGGCGTTCGACTGAAGGCCGCCTGTATCTCAAATTCGATATCAGCTGAGGTCAGCTATGCCGCGCAGGCTGGGCTTATCCCCGTTCGGCCCTGACACCATTCGCGATCTGTTGCATCTGATCAGCAGGCAGGAAGCCGCGCAGCATTTCGGTGCCCAGCACAAATGAAGGCGTGCCCGAGATGTTCATCTTGCGCGCCAGCTCTCTGGTCTGGTTGATCTCGGCCGTCACCTGATCGCTGTCCATGGCGGCAACAATGGCGTCGCTGTCCAGCCCCAGCCCGTCGGAAATGCGTCTCAGGGTGACTTCGTTCGGATCGCCACCAAACTCAAGCAATGCGTCGTGCACTTGCTTATAGGCGTCATCGCCTGCAACCTGTTTGGTTGCCACCGCAAAGCGTGACGACATTACCGAGGCGTCTCCCAGAATAGGCAGTTCCTTGATCACCAGACGGATGTTGCCGTCGGAGGCCAGCAGGCTTGCCACTTCGGGCACCGCGCGGCGGCAATAGCCGCAGCGGTAGTCCATGAACTCGACCAGGGTGATGTCACCATCGGGATTGCCACCCACCCAGCTATAGCCGTCATTCACCAGCTCATCCATATTGGAGAGGACCAGCTGTTTATCGGCTTCGGCCTCGGCTGCGGCATTGCGCGCTTCCAGAATGTTGATCGCCTCGATGATCACTTCGGGATTTTCCAGCAGGTACTCGCGCACCTGCGCGCCGAATTCGGCCCTTTCGTCATCCGTCATTGCGTTCAGGTCCAGCGCTTGTGAAGGCCCTGCAATCAAGGAAAGCCCCAGAAGGGCGGGTGCTGCATGTCTGAGGATCATTTCCTTCTCCTTTTCTTTTTCTTTGCGCGTTCCGATGCAATCAACACATCCTGTGCCCTTTGCCAACCCGGAGAACCCTCGGGCAACTGCCCGACCGCGCGTTTTGCATGGATGCCCGCATCGGCCAAACGGCCCTGCGCGGCATATCGTTCGGCGGTCACGGCCGAGGCCATGCCATTGTTGCCAAGCTGGGCGTAGGCCACGCCCAGATCCTGCATCAGTCTGAGGTTGCGGTAGTCTCTGGCGCGGGCTTTCTCAAGTGCATCCAGCGCCTTTTGGGTCTGCCCATCCGCCAGAAGGGCGCGACCGTACCCGGCCAAGATCAACGAGTCCTGCGGTGCCATTTCAACTGCTGACCCGTAGGCCGCGATAGCGTCCTTGGTTTTGCGGTGCTCGAGCAGGATCTGCCCTTTCAGTTCATAGTAAAACGGGTCGTCCGGGCGCATCTTCAGCGCGGCATTGATGGCGGCGCTGGCTTGTCCCAGATCGCGGTTCTGATGATGCGCCGATGCCTCGCGCATCATGCGGATGTCTTGGTGGTCCTCTTCTGCCGCGCGACGCAGGGTCCAGCCGGGTGCGCGCAAAAAGGCCGAGAGCTTGCCTTTGACCCGCGCGAACCAGTAATCGGCGTTTGGATTGCGCTTGGCCTGATCTCCGAACTCGTCCAGAAAAGCTTCGGCTGCGCGCAGGCGTTCGCGACTGGTGGGGTGCGAGCGCATGTACGGGTCCTGATTGACCTCGCTCAGCAGTTCCTGGCCTGCGAATTTGCGGTGCAGTTTCACCATGCCGCTGGGTGAAATATCGGCCCATCGCAAATAGCTGGCAGCGCTGCGGTCTGCTGCGGCTTCTTC
Organism: Ruegeria sp. E1; assembly: GCF_056534225.1. Classification (NCBI taxonomy): domain Bacteria; kingdom Pseudomonadati; phylum Pseudomonadota; class Alphaproteobacteria; order Rhodobacterales; family Roseobacteraceae; genus Ruegeria; species Ruegeria sp. E1. The sequence goes on from NZ_JBQFPE010000001.1 coordinate 169,320, forward strand.
GGCGCGGGTATGGCCCAGAAAGCTGCGCAGAGCCGAGGATTGGGTGCCGGCGGCGATACCTGCCGCGGCTTCGCCTCCGCCTGCCAGTGCAGCAAGAAGGGCCAGCGCGGTGCCAAAGCCTGCATTGCGCTGCGCGGCCCGCAGGTTCTCGGCCCGGCGCGCCAGATGGCCATTGGCGATATGGGCGGCCTCGTGGGCAATCACGGCCTGCAACATCTCAGGGCTTTCGACCGACAGGATCAGCCCATAGTTCAGGTAGATCGCGTTATAGTCGATGACGAAGGCGTTGAACGTGCTGTCATTGACCACATAAATCCGCACCCGGTTGGTGTTCAGCCCCGCAGCGCGCAGGACCGGAAAGGCCAGCTCGCGCAGCCCGTGTTCAATATCGGGGTCTCGGATCAGGCTTTGGGCGTTGGCCTGAAACGCGCTTGTGAACCATGTCACCGCCATCAGCAACAGGGCTGGGATTGACGCCAGCCTGGATACGCGTTCAAAAGCCATGGCTGCAACATGGGAGATGGGCATGAGAAACTCAACCCGGTCCGGGGTCGATCCCTTCATCGTGATGGACGTGATGGAGGCCGCGCGCCGTGCCGAAGAAGCTGGACGCCACATCATCCATATGGAGGTGGGGCAACCCGGCACCGGCGCGCCAAAGGGCGCGGTTGAGGCGTTGGACAAAGAGATGACCCAAGGCCCGCTGGGTTACACTGTCGCCTTGGGCCTGCCTGCGCTGCGACAGCGGATCGCCCGGATGTATGGCGACTGGTACAACGTCGATCTGAACCCCGAGCGTGTGGTGATTACTCCCGGATCATCGGGCGGGTTCCTGCTGGCCTTCACCGCTTTGTTCGATAGTGGCGACCGAGTGGGCATCGGCGCGCCGGGGTATCCATCTTACCGGCAAATCCTCAAGGCGCTGGGATTGGTGCCGGTTGATTTGCCGACCGCGCCCGAGAACCGTTTGCAACCGGTGCCGCAGGATTTCGCGGGGATGGACCTGCAAGGCCTGATGGTCGCGTCGCCCGCGAACCCCACCGGCACAATGCTGGATCATGCCGCGATGGGTGCGCTGATTGAGGCCGCGCAGGGGCAGGGGGCATCTTTTATCAGTGATGAGATTTATCACGGGCTGGAATACGAGGCCAAAGCCATCACCGCGCTGGAGCTGACGGATGAGTGCTATGTGATCAACTCATTCTCCAAGTATTTCTCGATGACGGGATGGCGCGTTGGCTGGATGGTTGTCCCCGAAGATCAGGTGCGCGTGGTTGAACGCATCGCGCAGAATATGTTCATCTGCGCGCCTCATGCCAGTCAGGTCGCCGCACTTGCCGCGATGGAGTGTGACGTGGAATTGCAGGCCAATCTGGACGTCTATCGCGCCAACCGCGCATTGATGCTGGAAGGTCTGCCAAAGGCTGGGTTCACCAATATCGCGCCGCCGGATGGGGCATTTTATGTCTATGCTGATGTTTCGGATCTGACCGATGACAGCCGCGCCTTTGCTGCTGAGATATTGGACAAGGCGGGAGTCGCCGTCACGCCGGGGCTGGATTTTGACCCGCTGCGAGGGCACAGCACGTTGCGTTTTTCCTATGCCCGATCGACTGCCGACATTCAGGAAGGGTTGAACCGACTGCGCCAGTTTATGGCTGACAGGGGGGCAATCAAAACCGTCGCCTAAGCCGTTCACAAATTTCGGCAGGTGCTGTAGGGTCTTGCGAAACGATCTCGGGATAACTTGAGGCCATGAGCAGGATTTTCTACGCCATCGCGCTGATCTGGGCGCTCAGTGGTGCTGCGCTTGCGCAGAACTTCAGCGCGCTTGCGCGGATTTTGCCCGAACAGTCGCGGATTACCGATCAGGGACGGGCAGGGGTTCGCGTGGAACTGGCCCTTAGTCAGGGGGTTCCTTATCGCATCTTCACCCTGCGTGATCCATACAGAATGGTGCTTGATTTTCAAGAAGTTGATTGGTCCGGGTTGGAACGGGACAGCTTTCTGCAAACCCAGCGCATCAGTGACATTCAGTACGGTGCTTACGTACCGGGCTGGTCGCGGCTGGTGTTGGAGCTTGGGGCACCGCTTGCTGTCGATACCGCAGATTTGCGCGTCGATCCCGCGACCGGAGGGGCAAAACTGACGCTGAATCTCAAAGGGACGGATTTCAACACCTTCGCCGCCAGCGCCGGAGCTCCCCGCCAGCCGGGTTGGGATTTGCCGGAACCTGCCGTCGCACTGGCCAAATCCGGGCAGGCCACAGCCCGTCCCTTGAGGGTTATGCTGGACCCCGGCCATGGCGGCATCGATCCGGGGGCCGAGGCGGGTGGAACCGACGAAAAAACCCTGATGCTGACCTTCGCGCGTGAGTTGCGCGAAGTGCTGTTGCGGTCGGGCAATTACGAGGTGGTCCTGACCCGCTCCGACGACCACTTCGTGTCGCTGGAACGCCGTATCGCGCTGGCGCACCGCGCCGGGGCGGACATATTTGTCTCGCTGCACGCGGATTCTCTGTCGGAAGGGCGCGCGCATGGTGCGGCGGTCTATACGCTGTCCGAGGATGCATCGGACGTTGCCAGCCAGAAACTGGCGGAACGGCATGACCGCGGGGACCTGATATCAGGCATCGACCTTAGCGGGTCGGATGATCAGGTCGCTGACATTCTTCTGGACATGGCGCGCCGCGAAACCCGCCCGCGCACAGAGGCATTGGCAAGGGCATTGGCCGAAGGGATGGGCCAGCAGGGCGGGCCCATGAACAACAAACCCATCCGAACCGCGTCGTTTTCGGTTCTTAAGGCGGCTGACATCCCCTCGGTTCTGATCGAATTGGGATTTATGTCCAGCCCAAGGGATCTGAAGAACATTCAAAGCCCGGAATGGCGGGCAGCGATGGCGCAAGGCATATTCAAAGGTCTGGAAAGCTGGCGTCAGGATGATCTGGTCAAACGGTCCCTGATCGGGCAGTGACCTGACGGCGCAAATCGGCCATTGTAGCCTTTCGTGTTTTGACCCTGCGCCGGTGCGCCCCTATATAGGCGTCACCGCGAGTGAAGGGCAGTAATGTGATCCGGTTCATCTTTTCATTTTTCGGGGCGATCTTCAGCCTCGTAACCCTGGGTATATTCATGGCCGCGCTGGTTGTTGGCGCGGTGTTCTGGATGTATGGGCGCGACCTGCCCAGCCATGAATCGCTTGCGCAATACAAACCGCCCACCATCAGCCGGATTTATTCGGGCGAAGGCCAACTGATCGACGAATTCGCGCAGGAACGCCGTCTGTTCACGCCGTCCGAGGAAATTCCCGATCTGGTGAAGCAGGCGTTCATCTCGGCGGAAGACAAGAATTTCTATACCCATCAGGGCTATGATCCACGAGGTATCATCGCGGCCGGCGTTGAAGCGGTGAAATCCAAGGGCGCAAACGTTCGTGGTGCATCGACCATCACGCAGCAGGTGATGAAGAACTTCCTGCTGTCCGGTGATCGTCGGGCCGAGCGCAAGATCAAGGAAATCATCCTCGCCACCCGGCTTGAGGATACTTTGGACAAGGAACAGATCCTCGAACTTTATATGAACGAGATCTTTTTGGGTCAGAACTCCTATGGCGTGACGGCGGCGGCGCAGACCTATTTCAACAAGACGCTGCAGGAACTGGCCCCGCACGAGGCTGCGATGCTGGCCGCGATGCCCAAAGCGCCTTCCGACTACCATCCGGTCCGCCAGAAAGAACGCCTGCTGAACCGCCGCAATTACGTGCTGCGCGAGATGCAGCAGAACGGGTATATTGACCAGGCGACCTACGAGGCCGAAGTCGAGATGCCACTGCGTTCGGTGCAGAACGGCGATTTCGAAAGCTTCCGCACGGCTTTGCCGCCGCGTGACTACTTTACCGACGAAATCCGCCGTCAGCTGAGCGAGGATTTCGGCGAGGGTGAGTTCTTTACCGGTGGTTTCACCGTCCGCGCCTCGGTTGATGAAGAGATGCAGGTCGAGGCCGCCAAGGCCCTGCGCACCGCGTTGCAGAAATACGACCGCTCGCGCGGGAAATGGCGCGGCACGGGTGAGGTGATCCCCGAGGAAAAGCTGGCGGATGAGGCGCAATGGCGCGAGGCGCTGGCGATCATGGAAATTCCGCGCGACGTGGTGCTACCGACGCAATGGTTTCCGGCGGTGGTACTGAACGTGGCTGACCAATCCCTCACCGTTGGGATCGAGGATGGCCCGGCCGATGGCACCATCCCGCGCGCGGATATCAAATGGATGCAGGGCGATTTTGCCGCCAACTTCAAACGCGGTGATGTGATCCTTGTGATGGCCGGCGAAGAAGGTCAGTGGTCCGCCCGTCAGGTGCCCGAAGTGCAGGGCGGCTTTGTTGCAATGGACGTGAACTCGGGCCGGGTTCTGGCGATGCAGGGCGGGTTTTCCTATCAGGACACCGTGTTCAACCGCGCCACACAGGCGCAGCGCCAGCCGGGGTCGAGCTTCAAACCCTTCGTCTATGCCGCAGCGCTGGACAGTGGGTATAGCCCCGCGACCATCGTGGTGGACGCCCCGATCGAGGTGAACACGCCCCAGGGCCTGTGGCGGCCCAAGAACTCGTCGAACAAGTTCTATGGACCAACGCCGCTGCGCACCGGGATCGAACAATCGCGGAACCTGATGACCATTCGTCTGGCGCAGGAAATTACGATGCCGGTGGTTGCAGGCTATGCCGAGCGGTTCGGGGTCTATGACCGGATGGGCGCATTCCTTGCGAACTCACTGGGGTCCGAGGAAACCACGCTGTACAAGATGGTCGCTGCCTACGCGATGTTCGCAAATGGCGGTGAGCGGGTAGAACCCACTCTGGTTGACCGTATTCAGGACCGGTTCGGAAAGACGATCTATCGCCATGATGACCGGCAATGTCTGGATTGCAACTCAAGCTGGCTGGAACCGGACGAGGCCCCGCAGATCATCACGGATCGCAGTCAGGTGATGGATGCGATCACAGCCTATCAGCTGACCTCGATGATGAAGGGCGTGGTGGATCGCGGGACGGCCTCGGCCCATGTCAACCTGCCGGTTCCCACGGCGGGCAAGACCGGCACGACCAACGACTCCAAGGACGCGTGGTTCATCGGCTTCACCTCGAACATCGTGGCGGGCTGCTATATCGGCTATGACCGCCCACGCCCGATGGGGCGGGGGGCTTATGGCGGCACCATGTGCGGCCCGGTGTTCCAGAGCTTTATGGAAAAAGCGGTCGAGAAATATGGCGGCGGTCCGTTCGACGTACCCCCCGGTGGGCATTTCATCAAGATCGACCGGTTCAGCGGTGCGCGCTTGCCCGACGAGGCCAGCGGTGAATATGTCGTGGCCGAGTATTTCCGGGATGGCGTGGACGGCTTTATCGACCGCGTCTTTGACGGTGGTTTCGCAATGGGATCGGATCTGCCTTTGTTCGAAGAAGTCGGCGGGTCTGGTCGTCAGGTCACCACCTCGACAGGTGACACGATCACCGTCGGGCCAAATGCAAGCCAGGGTGAGTTGCAGGGCGGCGGGCTTTATTGATCCGCTGCGTGTAACAACAAGCTAAGCAAGTCTGCTTCGGCGTCGTCCGAGATGACGCCGCCGGATTTCCAGAAAATCGACAATGCGCATTTGGCCGCGGACCACCGGGCAAGGCGGTTCCGGTCAATCCCCATAGCGGTTGCATAAAGGCGCAGACTTTTTTCGATCTGATCTTGCTGTCGAACCAGCGCGGGCATTCCCTTGGGATGGCGGAGCGCATTGGCCAGTTCAAAGGCCGGATCGCCCACATATCCCTTCGCATCAAACACCCGAGTTCCCGATGTCGTCACAATGACATTGTCGGGGTGCAGGTCGCCATGCAAGGGAACCGTTCGGTCCTGACTGTCCAGCAGATCGTGGCCAATCGAAATCGCCTTTGTCATGTCGCGTTTCAAAATGGCTGGGCAGTTTTCGGCAAACTTGCATTCAAATAGCGGCACGAAAACCTGCCGAAGCGGTTTCAGCCCGGTCGCTGCAACATGCGGTGGTTGGTGAAGGCGACCGGCAACCTGCGCAAGCGTTTCAAGGGCTGTGTCGGCCTGACCCGCGCGGGCCAGATCACCCAAGGACGGCCCCTCCAACCATTCCGTGAGCAGCGCATTCGGCGCTTCGGCCAATATCCCAACGGCCCCACGGTCCTGCCAAAGCGTCATCAGGCGCGGACCGGGTTCTTCGTTACCGCGATCAGCACGCTGGTACACTTTCAGCGCAGCGGGTTGACCGTCAGCCGTTTCCACCTTCCAGACCTGTGCCTGCCCTGTGTCCGCCACCTGACGCACAAGGGTCAGGTGCCAACTGTTCAGAAACTTGTCCGGTGCGATCTGCATTCACGTCCCGCCTGTCTTGTGGTGGCCCCAAGCTCTTGCTATCACGCAGGCCTGATTGAGCAAGTTGGGACAAGACCATGCGCGCCGAAACCCAGAATATCGTGGCGGAAATCGAAAAGTCGCTGGAGCTGCTGGCGCAGCGCATGGACTATGAAACCGCGCCGCACCGGTTGGAGGAATTCAACGCCCGCGTTGAGGATCCGAACCTGTGGGACAGCCCTGAAAACGCTCAGAAACTGATGCGTGACCGGCAGATGCTGGTTGACGCGATCGAGACCTATGAATCCATCAAAACCGACCTCAGCGACAATATCGAACTGATCGAACTGGGCGAGATGGAAGAAGACGAAGAGGTCGTCACCGACGCCGAGGATGCGATCAAAAAGCTGCAAGCCAAGGCCGCCAAAAAGGAACTTGAGGCGCTGCTGGATGGCGAGGCCGACGGCAACGACACGTTTCTGGAAATTAACTCGGGCGCGGGTGGTACCGAGAGCTGCGACTGGGCGTCGATGCTGGCGCGGATGTATGTCCGCTGGGCCGAGAAAAAGGGGTATACGGTCGAGCTGCAATCCGAGACCTCGGGCGAAGAGGCGGGGATCAAGTCCGCAGCCTACAAGATTTCCGGCCACAACGCCTATGGTTGGTTGAAATCCGAAAGCGGCGTGCACCGGTTGGTGCGGATTTCTCCGTTTGATTCAGCGGCCAAACGGCATACCTCGTTCAGTTCGGTCTGGGTTTATCCGGTTGTGGACGACAATATCGAGATCGAGGTGAACCCCTCGGACATCCGCATTGATACCTACCGGTCCTCCGGGGCGGGTGGTCAGCACGTGAACACCACGGACTCGGCCGTGCGGATCACGCACATTCCTACGGGCATCGTGGTAACAAGTTCCGAGAAGTCGCAACACCAGAACCGCGACATTGCCATGAAGGCGCTGAAATCGCGGCTGTATCAGCAAGAGCTGGACCGCCGGAATGCCGACATCAACGCCGCGCACGAGGCCAAAGGCGATGCGGGCTGGGGCAACCAGATCCGGTCCTATGTTTTGCAACCCTACCAGATGGTCAAGGACCTGCGGACCAATCATGAAACTTCGGATACCAAGGGCGTGCTAGACGGCGATCTGGATGATTTCATGGCCGCAACCCTTGCCCTGAACGTGTCAGGCAAAAGCCGGTCCGAGGCGCAGGGCGAGGGCTGATCAGGTCGTGATCAACCTGATCAAAGGCCATTGGCAACTGATCGCGATCATCGCGCTGGTCTTTGTCTTCTGGGGCACGCCCTTTGTGCTGCCGTTGAAACTGCTGGTCGTGTTCCTGCACGAGCTTTCCCATGCCATCGCGATCATTCTGACCGGCGGTTCGGTCGAAAGCTTTTCGATCTCGCCCCAGCAGGGCGGGCTGGTGACTGGACGCGGCGGCAATCGTTTCATCAGCCTGTCGGCCGGGTATCTGGGGTCGCTTGCCTTTGGGATGGGGTTGCTGATTATCGCGCTGCGCACGCATTGGGATCGCGCTGTCCTTGGCGGATTCGGAGCGGTTATGTTGCTGGTAACGGCGCTTTATGTCCGCGACAGTTTTGCGATGGCGTTCTGTGCGGGTGTTGGCGTCGTAATGATAGCCATGGCGTGGTTTCTCAGCCGTCCGGTCTGTGATCTGGTGTTGCGGATCATTGGTCTTACCAGCGTGATCTATGTGCCCTACGACATTTTTGACGACACGATCCGCCGCTCAGGCGCGCGCTCGGACGCCTATATGCTGGCCGAGGAATTTGGCGGTACAACAATGCTGTGGGGCGGGGCTTGGCTGGCGCTGAGCCTTTTGGCGATCCTCTTGTGCGTAAAGCGGTTTCTGGGGCGCGACAGCAATCTTCGCTTTGGCCTGAAGATCAGGTGAACGCCGGAAAGATGTATCTGAACTGTGGGTTTAATTGAATATCCACCCCGGTTAGGCTGAGCGCGAATAACCTGACACAAGGCGCTCTGACCATCATGAATACGATCCGATCATCCGCCACGGAATTGCAGGCAGAACTGGCAGCAGGGCGCTTGACCGCCGTCGATTTGATGCAGGCGACGCTGGACCGGATCGAGGCGGTGAACGATCAGGTGAATGCCATTGTCGCCTTGCGTCCGGCGCAGGATTTGCTGGCCGAGGCGCGGGCGATGGATGAGGGAGACAATAGTGGTCCTTTGCATGGTCTGCCCATGGCTGTAAAAGATCTTGTCAACGTGGCGGGGATCGTTTCAAGCCAGGGGTCTCCGATATTTCAGGATCATGTGCCTGAGGTGGACGATCTGCTTGCCCAGCGTTTGCGCGCTGCCGGGGCTATTCTGATCGGCAAGACCAACACGCCCGAGTTCGGGTTGGGCTCTCATACTTTTAACCCGGTTTATGGGGCGACCAGCAATCCCTATGACCCGGCCAAAACCTGCGGAGGTTCGTCCGGTGGCGCGGCAGTGGCGCTGGCGACCGGCATGGTGGCTTTGGCGGATGGGTCTGACATGATGGGCAGCCGGCGCAATCCGGCAGCATGGAACAATGTCTATGGGTTCAGGCCAAGTTGGGGGCGCGTTCCGTCCGAGCCCGTGGGCGACGGATATCTGCACCAGCTTTCAACCGCCGGGCCGATGGCGCGCAGCCCCGAGGATCTGGCGTTGTTGCTGGACGTTTTGTCAGGGCCGGACCCGCGGCAACCGCTGGGCAAGCCGGTCACCCCGGTTGGCCCTCTGACCAAAGCCGACCTGACAGGTCTGCGCATCGGTTGGCTGGGTGACTGGGGCGGCGCATTTCCTTTTGAACCCGGTGTGCTCGAGACCTGCCAAGCCGCCCTTGGCGTATTCGCCGATCTGGGTGCCGAGGTCGAGGAACTTGCCCCTCCGTTCGAGGCCGACCGGATCTGGGACAGCTGGGTCACGCTGCGATCCTGGAGCGTCGCGGCAGGTTTGCTGCCTCTGACCGACCGCCGAGAGATGCTGAAAGACAGCGCACAGTGGGAGCTGGCGCGCGGACTGGCGCTAAGTGCGATGGACGTTCACCACGCAAGCGTGATCCGGACCGAGTGGTTTCGACGGGCTGCGGAGACCTTCAAGCACTACGACGCGCTGATCCTGCCCGCCGCGCAAGTGTGGCCGTTTGAGGTTGAAATCCCATTCCCTACCGAAATTGCGGGCGTATCGATGGATACCTACCACCGCTGGATGCAGGTTGTTACGCCCGTCAGCCTGCTTGGGTTGCCTTGTCTGTCGGTGCCCGCCGGGTTTGGGGAAAACGGATTGCCGATGGGCGTACAGGTGTTTGGCCCGCAGGGTTCAGACGCGCGCGTCTTGTCTATTGGCGCGGCCTATCACGCGGCGACCGGGTGGCCGCAAAAACGGCCCGCCCTGGCGTAGAAATCAGCGGAGGATGAACTGAACATGGAAAAGCCCTTTGGCGTTCCGGCGCTCAAGCCTGTAACCACCGACATGCTGCGTCAAGCCACGCGCCTTGCGTGGCAGGATTTTCGCCGCGCCCCCGTATTCGGCCTGCTATTTGCCGGGTTTTATGTGATCGCGGGCTGGCTGATGGCGTGGGTCACGCTGGAAACGGGAACCTCGTTCTGGCTGGTTCTGGCGGCGATTGGCTTTCCACTGATCGGACCTTTTGCAGCGGTCGGTCTTTATGAGGTTTCGCATCGTCTTGAACAGAAAAAGCCGCTGGGTTTCCGCGAAATTTTTGGTGTTGTGCTGTTGCAAAGCCGACGCCAGCTTCCGTCGATCTGCGCCATTATCGTCGTCATGTTCCTGTTCTGGTTCTTCCTCGGGCACATGATATTTGCCCTGTTTCTGGGCCTTGCGACGATGACCAATATCTCGTCCTCTTTCGAAGTGCTGCTGAGCTTCAATGGCCTGACCATGCTTGCGTTTGGCACCGCCGTTGGGGCAGTGTTTGCGCTGATCCTGTTCATGATCTCGGTCCTGTCGATTCCGATGTTGCTGGACCGCGAGCTGGATTTCGTGACCGCCATGATCACCAGCTTTAACTATGTGCGCGAGAATTTTGGCGTGATGATCCTGTGGGGGGCGTTCATCGCGATTGCGACGTTTTTGGCGATGATCCCGTGGTTCCTTGGGCTTTTGCTGGTTCTGCCGCTGCTGGGGCACGCAAGCTGGCATCTGTACCGCCTGATTAGCGCGGAAGGCTCCGCAGCGACCGCGCCGAGTTGATCGCTCAGGTCAGACGGCAGTACCTTCCGAAACGGGGCGAGGCTGGGATGTCGACGGCGCGCCGGGGGCGGCACGCCCGATGCGCAGGGCGGCAGGAAGTTGATCGCCCAGATGCACCAGTTCCGCGGGCCGCGTGATCGGCGGCGTGCCGGATCTACCGGACAAATAGGTCGTGTGCCCGGCCCAGCACGGTCCACCGTCGCGGTCAGTTTTCGAGACAACCATAACCCGATAATCCTGCCCGCCGCGCCGGGACATCAGGATAAAGACACGCGCATCGGATTTGCAGACAATCCCCTGAATCTCGCGCGCCGCAGGCGGCTCACCCGGCATCAGCGCACGCGGTTCATATCCCCTGAGCAGGATATTGCGTTTGACCGGGCGCAGGAACAGCAACCGGTTCTGCGCCGCGTTTGCATCGTTCGGATCGGTTTCGGTTGCGTGAAAAAAACCACCGGGCAACTCCGGTTCGTGCCGGGCAGCAAGAAAGTGGTCCAGAATATCCGCCGAGGGGTGACGCAGTTGCGTTTCGATCTCATCCAGCGGTTTCAGCAGAATTCTGGCATCGACATCAAAAAACCGACAAATGCGGTCCAGCACATCGGGACGCGGAAAGCTTTCGCCCAGAAGGTATCTATTGAATTGGGTGCGGTTGATGCCAAGCTGTCGGCAAAGCTCTGAAACAGACGGATAGCTCTGTGCAAGACGCTTGAGGTTGGCCCCGAACATATCGCGTAATTCTTCGGGGCTGCGAAAGGTATTGGCCATGTTCGTCCCAGGTTCAACCGGCATTTCAGCAAAAACACGACCGGACCGGTCAGAACGACCGAGCGGCAGTCAAAATCATAAAAAAGACCCCATCGAGCGCTGTCCGACGCACGTTGCGGGGCATAAGCTAACGGTAGAGATGGCAAAAGCAATAGGCTTTATCGTATTTTGCATGATCTTTTCCGCGCACTTTCCCAACCGGGAACAATACGCAACAACAAGGCCTATTGGATCATTTTCGCAGCAAAAAAGATTTCGAATGGGACACCGCTCTGGTCTTCATGGCTTGCCCAGAGCGGTGCGGGATGGGTTGGATCAGTCGCCACGCAGCAGCGCAGCAACGCCTGTGCGGGCCACTTCGACCAGGCCCAGAGGGCGCATCAGATCGGCAAAGGCATCGATTTTGTCGGGCGCTCCGGTGATTTCGAAAATGAAGGAATTCAGCGTGCTGTCGACCACGTTGGCACGGAAAATATCCGCCAGGCGCAACGCCTCGACCCGCTTGTCGCCTTCGCCGACCACTTTGACAATGGCAAGCTCACGCTCGACTGAGGGGCCTTCGACGGTCAGATCGTGCACATCGTGAACGGGCACGATCCGGCCCAATTGTGCCTTGATCTGTTCGATGACCTGCGGCGTACCGGTGGTCACGATGGTGATGCGGCTCAGATGCCCGGTATGGTCAACCTCGGCCACAGTAAGGCTTTCGATGTTATAGCCCCGGCCCGAGAACAACCCGATCACGCGGGCCAGAACGCCGGGTTCGTTTTCGACCAGCAACGCAATCGTGTGACGTTCCTGTTCGTCCGAAAAGTTGGGGCGCAGATTATAGGCTGAATGGCGCGTAGAGCCTTTGACGATATTTAGCGGTGTCATGGGAAGACCTCATCATGAGCAGAAGGTGCGGATGGCTTTCGCAGGTTTGTAATCAACGCGCGAAGACAGACCAGGCAAGCCAGTATCAGAACGGGGGCGAATACTAGGCGCATCGAGAATGTGCCGGTATAGCTGAACAGGTTATATAAGAACATGGGTGCATCACCGATCCACATGGCCGCCGCCAGTGTCAGCCCCCATGGCCGCTGCGTAAGGATGCCTGCGCGCAGCAAAAACAAGGCGGCCAGCGCAAGCAGTCCGGCTTCGTAGTGCCAGAGATAGGGTGTCGACAACACGATCCCCAGGATCAGTATGGCAGCACGCAGGTCAAAGCCGATTTTCGGACTGCGCCACGCTACAAAGACGGTGACGGCAGCAAGCGCAGTTATCGAGTATTGCAGGATCAGTGCCAGCTTCTCATTCACACCAAGACCGGCCAGCATGGAGTAAGGGCTGATCATGAGAATGTTGTTCGGGATATATTTCCGGATTATCTCAAAATGCACACCCATCATGTCGCGCATTTCTGTCCAGTATTCGAGACCGACAACAAGCGTTGCAGAGACCGACAGTATGATCGCGGTGACAGTCGCAGACAGGATCGTCCGCCAAGCGCCACAGGCAATCAAAGCAACGGGGATTAACAATCCTAGCTGGGGTTTCAGGGTTAGCAAGCCGATAAAAAAACCCGCAAGAATGTATCGACGATCGCGAAATGCTGCCAGCGCGGCCAACAGCCCGGCGGCCCAAAGACCGGTGGTCTGACCCATGTATAGGTTGGGCAGCAGGGCAGGCGGCATCGCAAAGGCCAACCAAACCGGAGCGATCCCGCCAGCGAATGGACGAACTGCCAGAGCCATCGCAACGATGGAAACAAGCGAGAAAACGGCCCAGGCCTGTGAATAGGTCAGCGCACCAAGCGGTTGTAGAAGAACCAGAAAAGCAGGTGGGTATGACCACGGCATCCAGTCATCCCCGACCGAAGCCTGATGGACATCCTGCAGTCGTTGGGTATCGAACGCTGCCAGCGGTTCGCCCAGATGAGCAAGGCGTGCTGCCCCCCAGAACACCTTGAAGTCAAAACCCAAGGCGGTTCTGCCATTCGTGGCAAGCTCGTACCAGACCGATCCCAGCCAGAATACAAACAGGGCAAGAACAAACGCGGGAACCAGCGTTCCAACCTGCCAGCCCCGGCGACCGGCAAAGATCGCAAGATTTGCCTCGGGGCTTGAGGCACCTTTGGGCACTGACGTGTTCAGATCACGCATGATCGTCCTCTGTTCGATTGACACGGGCCAAGGCTAACGCGGTGGAATGTCCCCTGAAAGAGCGCCGGCGCAAGGGCCGGCGCAACAGTGGTCAAACCAGCACAGCGCCCCCGGCCTGGATCACGCCTTGCGTTTCGGCCTCACCCAGCAGCATTTCATTATGCGCTTTGCCTGACGGGATCATCGGGAAGCAGTTCTCGTGCTTCTCCACCAGACAGTCAAAGATCACTGGGCCGTCGTAGTTGATCATCTCGATGATCGCGTCGTCCAGATCGGCGGGATCGCTGATCATGATACCCTTGGCGCCGAAGGCCTCGGCCAGCTTTACAAAATCGGGCAGGGCCTCGGACCAGCTGTGTGAGTAACGCTCGCCATGCAGCAGTTCCTGCCACTGGCGGACCATGCCAAGACGTTCATTGTTCAGGATGAACTGTTTGACCGGCAGGCGGTACTGCACGGCGGTGCCCATCTCTTGCATGTTCATCAGCCATGACGCTTCACCCGCGACGTTGATCACCAACGCCTCAGGGTGGGCCATCTGCACGCCGATTGAGGCGGGGAACCCATAGCCCATGGTGCCCAGCCCGCCCGATGTCATCCAGCGGTTGGGATCTTCGAACCCGAGATATTGCGCCGCCCACATCTGGTGCTGGCCAACCTCGGTAGTGATGTAGCGGTCGTGTTTTTTGGTCAGTTCCTCAAGCCGCTGCAGCGCATATTGCGGTTTGATCGACTTTTCGCTGTTGGTGAAGGCCAGACAGTTCACCTTGCGCCATTCGGCTATCTGCCCCTGCCATTGCTTGACCGCTGCCGCGTCAGTCTTGCGTCCACGCGCCTTCCAGACTTTAAGGATGTCTTCAAGAACATGCGCAACGTCACCAACGATGGGGATATCCACCCGGATCACCTTGTTTATCGAGGACGGATCGATATCGATATGCGCTTTCTTGGAATTGGGCGAGAACGCATCGATCCGCCCAGTGATCCGGTCGTCGAACCGGGCACCGACATTAATCATCAGATCGCAGTCATGCATCGCCAGATTGGCCTCGTAGAGACCATGCATTCCCAACATGCCCAGCCAATTCTCACCCGAAGCCGGATAGGCCCCCAGACCCATCAGGGTCGAGGTGATGGGAAAACCTGTCCCATCCACCAGTTCGCGCAGCAACTGGCTGGCCGCCGGGCCGGAATTGATGACGCCCCCGCCAGTGTAAAATACCGGCTTTTTCGCGGTTTCGATCGCGGCAACCAGTTCGGTGATCTCTTCCAGATCCCCTTTTACAATCGGCTGATAGTGTGAGGTCGATGGCTTGGGCTTGGTATATTCACCTGTAGCGAACTGGACATCTTTTGGGATGTCGATCAGCACCGGCCCCGGGCGGCCCGACATGGCGACATGGAATGCCTCGTGCATGGTCTCGGCCAATGTATCGGTGTCTTTCACCAGCCAGTTATGCTTGGTGCAGGGGCGAGTGATGCCAACCGTGTCAGCCTCCTGAAATGCATCCGAGCCGATCATAAAGGTCGGAACCTGTCCCGTCAGCACGATAATCGGGATTGAATCGAGCAGGGCATCGGTCAGCCCTGTCACCGCATTGGTCGCGCCCGGTCCAGACGTCACAAGCGCGACACCGGGCTTGCCGGTCGAGCGTGCATAGCCTTCGGCGGCATGAACCGCGCCCTGTTCGTGGCGTACCAGAATGTGGCGGATGTCATTTTGCAGAAAGATCTCGTCGTAAATAGGTAGCACAGCGCCGCCGGGGTATCCGAATACCGTGTCCACGCCCTGATCCTTGAGCGCCTGAACCACCATCTTTGCGCCGGTCATCTCACCTGTCATCTGCTTTGCTCCGTTCGCGACATGTGTCTTGCGTTCTGCATAAAAAAAGCCCCCGAGATTTTTCGGAGGCGCATGGGTTGGATTATGGATTTCCGTTACCGGCCCATGCGCGTGTTTCCTACGATTACGACTAGCGCTTTCATCGCCAGAGGCTCCTTCTTTGCGTGCAGGGACATTATGAGCGGCGCGCGGGGGCGTCAACAGTCAATTGATTCAATTTCGTAACTTGAATCGCGAATTTTGCGACATTTTATTGCGCAAAATGACGCAGCACGAGAATTTCCGCGAATTCTGCGGCATTTGCTGCTGACAGACAGGTAAATCCCAAGGTCGCAAAGCGTCACGCCAATGTCCAAAACGGGCATGATCGTGTTCTTAGGCTGAGACAATCTGATTCCGACACCCGAGGAAATGAGGAGCGGATCATGCTGCAGGATCTGATTGACCTTGGACGGTATCCGATCGACCGCCCGGATTCGTGGGGCTATGAACAACTGATCCGGGATCTTCGACGCGATCTGGACCGCGAAGGCTGCGCCATTCTGACTGGCTTTGTGCACAAGAGCGGGCTTGAGCATGTTCTTCAAGAGGCCGACAAGGTTGCCCCTAAGGCGCATCGGTCATTCAACCGAACGAATGCCTATTTCAGCAAGGACGATCCCCGGTTCGGCATTGGCCATCCCATACGACGGTTCTACGAGCGCTCGAACGCGTTTGTTCCGGCGGACAATTTCCCCAAATCCGGACCGCTGCGCCGGATCTATGAAGATCCTTTCTTTTTGCCCTTTATCCGAAGCGCCCTGGATCAACCGGCCGAGCGTTTCTTTCGCTATGACGACCCTCTGGCCGATGTGATCATCAACGTGGTCGAAGAGGGGCAGGGGTTCCCGTGGCATTTCGACACCAACAACTTCACCGTGACCCTGGCCATTCAGAACGGCGAAGAGGGTGGCGCGTTTCAGTATGTTCCAAATTTGCGCAGTGCCGAGGAAGAGAATTTCGATGCCGTCGCCTCGGTTCTGGACGGAGACATGAGTGCGGTGCGGCAATTGGATCTTCAGCCCGGAGACTTGCAGATTTTCAAGGGTCGCTACTCATTGCACCGGGTTGCGCCGGTTGAAGGCGCGCGCAAACGCTATGTGGGTATCTTTTCCTTTGTTGAAGCTGAAGGCATGTGCGGAGGTGTGGAGCGAACGCGGCAACTCTACGGCCGGGTTCTGCCGCACCATTATGAACGCGCGGGTATTCGCAACGACGGGCTGCTGGATTAGGGCCCTTGGTGTATGCTGGCCGCACCCATTGCACCGGAGGTTCATGTGCCCGAGATTTTACAACTCACGCCTTTTGTCCTGTGTTCGTCTTTGCAAAACCAGATTGACTTCTATTGCGAGCGGCTGGGATTTTCCTGCGGGTTCAGGCAGGACAATTATGCGTTTCTTCGCAATGGGCCAGTTGCGATCCGCCTGCTGGAATGCCCGCCCCGATCGGATGGGCTGCCTTTGGGGGATGACCAGTCTTTCTATATCGACGTGCAGGGCATCGACGAACTTTATGCGAGATTAGAGCCGAATCTGAAGGACTTACCCGAAGGACGGGTGCGCGCACCGTTTGATCAACCCTATCAGCAACGGGAATTCCATGTGATCGACGAGGATGGAACACTGGTGTTTTTCGGACAGGACATTAGCCCACGCGCCAAGACGTAACGCTCCCGCCCGTTATCGACGCGCCTTGCGGCGCGCCTCTGCCGGTTGGGCCGGGCAGCGCGTGCCGCGCTGCGGTCAAAAGCTGTGGCCAGTGCCTTGCAGCATACCATGTTCCAGCGCATAGCGGGTCAGGCCGGCGGTGGAAGAAATGCCCAACTTGCGCTTGATGTTCTTGCGGTGCGTTTCGACCGTACGGACCGAGATATCGAGCGTCTGGGCCACCTCTTTGTTGGATTTTCCCTGCGCCAGCTCCAGCAGGATCGTCTGTTCGCGTCCTGTCAGCGCGATGCGGCCATCGTCCTTTTTCGGCTCCAGTGACCCGCTGGCCCCGGTACACAGGTATTTTTCGCCGCGCATCACCGCGTCTATGGCCTGTTTGATCTCATCGGTGGGGACATCCTTCAGGATGTACCCCCGCGCGCCGTGACTGAGCGCGGTCGAGATATATTCCGGGCTGTCATGCATGGAAAGGATCAGGATGCGGGTGTCGGGCAGGCGTTCGAGGATCAGTTCGGTTGCACTCAGCCCGCCGAGACCGGGCATGTTCAGATCCATCAGGATAACGTCGGGCTGCAGATATGTGGTCTGATCCACGGCCTCTTGACCGTTAGACAAGGTGCCGACAACGTCAATCTCATCGTAGCTTTCCAAAAGCGACTGAATGCCCTCGGCGACCATCGGGTGATCATCTACAATCAGCACACGGATAGTATCAGGCATCAGGAACCGGCCTTTCGTTTCGGGGTTGCGTCTTCCTGCGGGGCCAGCAGGTGGCTGAGCGGGAGGCTGACCTCGATAACGGTGCCGCTGCGTGCACCGCGCGAGGACAGGATTCGCAGCGAACCGTCAAGCTGTTCGATGCGTTCCTGCATGTTTCGCAGGCCAATTCCGGTCGCCACCCGATCTGACCCGCTGGGCAGACCGCGACCATTGTCGGTGATCCGCATTGTGGCTCCTTTTTTGTGACCGCGCAGATCGATAGTCACATGGGTCGCGCCGGAGTGGCGTTCGATATTGGTCAGCGCCTCTTGGGCGATGCGGTAGAGCGCAATCTTGCTGTCCTGATCCAGCCTGTTACGGAACACCACGGTCGAAAACTCAATCTCAATCCCGGTGCGCTCGCGGAAATCGTCGGTCAGCGCCTTGAGGGCAGGGCCCAGCCCAAGATCGTCCAGCACGCCGGGCCGCAGATCGCGGCTGATGCGGCGCACCTCGGTAATGGCGGTTCCAAGGTTCTCGATGCCTTTGTCCAAGGGGGTTTGCGCACCGTCTTTATCGCCGCGCAACAACCGCCGTCGCGTGTTGTCCAGCGCGTAACGAACGCCGACAAGGATCTGGCTGATCCCATCATGCAGCTCGCGCGCGACGCGGCCACGTTCCTCTTCCTGCGCGTCGAAAACGCGTTGGGTCAGTTGTTTGAGCTTGGCGTCCGCCAGTCGACGCTCGCGAAAGTTCAGCAACATGCCCGATGCAAAGACAATCAGAACAGCCGCCAGAACGATGGCGCCGATATACATGAACGTCCTTTGTACCCGCGCCTCGACCTCGGCCCGCGCGTTGGCGACGGTGGCAACGATATCGTCGATGAAAACCCCGGTACCCACGACCCAGCGCCAGTCTTGAAGGCCCACGACATAGGCGATCATCTGCGCCTCTTCCCCGGTCGAGGGCTTTTGCCACATGAAATTGTGCCATCCCGCGCCTTGACGCGCGAGGCGGATGAATTCGTTCACGATGGGCGTGCCGTCACTGTCGGTCAGACCTTCCCAGTTGCGGTTGATGAACTCGGTCTGGCGCGGGCTGACCAGATTGTTGCCGTCGTAATCATACACAAAGAAAAATCCGTCCTTGCCGTAGATCATCGCCGACAGAATCTGTGTCACCAACCGTTTGGCATCTTCGTCATCCGGGGCCGAGCGGCCATAGATATAGGCAAATCCATTGCGGGCCTGCGTAACGTAGTTGCGCAGTTCTTCACGTTTGGCTTCAATCAACCGGCGCTCCAGCGCCCGGATTTCGCTTTCGGCGGTGGCGCGGGATTCATGAGCAACAAGCAGCGCGATTGCCGCCACCGCAACGATCAACGGGATCGCGGCCACAAGCGAGAGCTTTTGGGCGTAGGTCAGCGAGATTGGGTTGCGGAAACCTTTCATAACGAATCGATACGCAAGCCGCGCGGAAATTGCAAAAAGTAAGAGCGGTGCGACGGTCGACAGCCAGGATTCAAGTGCTGAACACTCAAAATCCGCTCGGTTTTTCCACTGAAGGCGGCAAAAAACACGCCCGGCTACGTAGTAGTAGGTATTCACATTCAGGAGCGCTTCACTAGGCTGGCGCGCACTGGAAACGATCGGTCCGGGAAAACCCGGGCAATGAATATGTAGGGGAGGATCACTCATATGGATCGTCGTAAGTTTCTGAAAACGTCAGCACTGGGCGGCTCGGCTGCTGCAGCCACCACACTGGCAGCACCCGCTTATGCGCAGGGCAAGCGCACGTTGACCATGGTAACATCGTGGGGCCGCGGCCTTGCTGGCGTGTTCGACAGCGCGCAGCGCTGCGCCGACAGCATCACCACCATGTCGGATGGCAACCTGAACGTTGAGATCAAAGCCGCCGGCGAACTGGTTGGCGCGTTCGAAGTGTTCGACGCTGTCTCGTCCGGTCAGGCTGATATGTATCATGCCGCAGACTACTACTTTGTCGGTCAGCACCCAGGTTATGCGTTCTTTACCGCTGTTCCGTTCGGCATGACCGCGCAGGAACTGGTGAACTGGTACTATCACGCAGGTGGTATGCAGCTGCATGATGAGCTGGGCGAAATCTTCGGCCTGAAATCCTTCCTGGCTGGTAACACCGGCGCGCAGGCGGGCGGCTGGTTCTCGAAAGAAATCAACAGCCCCGAAGATTTCAACGGTCTGAAGTTCCGTATGCCGGGTCTGGGCGGTGAAGCGCTGGGTAAACTGGGCGCATCTGTGCAGAATATTCCAGGGTCGGAAGTGTATCAGGCGCTGTCGTCCGGTGCGATTGACGGAACCGAGTGGATCGGTCCCTGGGCCGATGAAAAAGCCGGCTTCCAGGAAATCACCAAGACCTACTACACCGCCGGCTTCCACGAGCCGGGTGCGGGCCTGTCGCTGGCCACCAACCGTGAGGTTTATGACAGCCTGAGCGCGGCACAGCAGAAGATCATCGAGATCGCTGCAGCAGAGTGCCACCAGTGGAATCTGGCGCAATTCCTGGCCAACAACGGTGCGGCGCTGGCGCGTCTGCAGGCCGCAGGCGTCAAGGTCATGGAATTCCCGCAGCCTGTTTGGGATGCGTTCGGCAAGGCCAGCCAGGAAGTTCTGGACCAGTATATGGGTGACGAGCTGTTCGCGCGCATCCATGACAGCGCTATGAAGTCGATGGCTGAATCTTCGGCCTGGAACAACCTGTCATCGGGCGTCTACACCGCCGAGCGTGACCGCGTACGCGGCTAAGTAACCCGCTCGATACAATCGGTTCCCCCGCCTGCCGGGGGGACCTTTCACGTTGCACATAAGCGGTAAGGACATGCCGCCATAACCAAACGTGCAACCGATACGACCTGGGGACAACATGCAGGACGAAAACGGTATCTCGTTCTTCGGCGCCCTGTGGAATGGACTGGTTTGGTTCATTCAGAACATTGCCGAAGCCTTCTATAATTTCGGATACGCGATCACGCATCCGCAGCTCTGGCTGGACTGGTCCGACAAAGAAGCGATCATGCGCTTTGTCTACTATGGCGGCTCGGTCGAGTTCTTCTTTGTGATCTTCACGCTGTTTCTGGTTCTGACCGCAATCGGCCTTTACTACCGGAATTTCATGTGGGGTATGGTGCGCGGTCTGGAAGGATTTGCAAACACAACGGGCCGGTTCTTCGCTTGGGCGGGATTGCTCATGGTGATCCAGCAGATTGTTATCGTCTTCATGCAACGGGTGTTTACGCGCCCTGATATGTCCTTTGGCCTGGGTATCCCTTTTCAGATGGATATCAGTTGGTTTGCCGAGGAACTTAAACTGTATAACGCCATGGTTGTCTGCCTCTGCTGCACCTACACATTCGTGCAGGGTGGCCATGTTCGCGTGGATCTGATCTATGCCGGAGTCAGTCACAGGACCAAGCGTGTGATCGACATGCTGGGCGCGGTTCTGTTCATGATGCCAATGGCCGTTCTGACTTGGATGTATGGCTGGTACTTTATGTGGCGGCATCTGATCGTGCCGAAACCATCGGCCAGTGACACGCTGGACAGGCTGGTGGCCAAGTCCCGCGCGCTACGCTGGAATGTGGAAACCATCGGGTTCAGCCCAAACGGGTTCAACGCCTATTTCC
The DNA here is from genome assembly GCF_056534225.1 of Ruegeria sp. E1. Lineage (NCBI taxonomy): Bacteria > Pseudomonadati > Pseudomonadota > Alphaproteobacteria > Rhodobacterales > Roseobacteraceae > Ruegeria > Ruegeria sp. E1. Next base: position 190,737 of record NZ_JBQFPE010000001.1, read on the forward strand.
TGTTCAAGATCCTGCTGGTTGCTTTTGCCGCCATGGTGTTCCTGCACGCCATCGCGTTTCTGTACCGCTCGTATCTGGAATATGTGGAAGGGCCGGAAAGCGTTGGAAAGTACCTCGACAAGGACAGTCTTGGCGAGGGTGAAGAAGCCTATGAAGGCGCGCATTAGGGACGGAGACCCAGACTATGTTATTCGGACTTGATGGCGTCGAGATAGGCCTCATTATCGTATTCTTCTGCCTTTTCGGAGGCATTCTATCCGGCTTTCCAGTGGCCTTTGCCATCGGCGGAGCAGGAGTGATTTCCTTCGGGATTATCGCCGCTTTGGACAGCGCCGGGTTGTTGATTCACCAGGCGATTGATACCGGATCGCAGGCCTATCGGGATCTTGTGAATTCCGGGGTGAAACCGGATGTCATATCCGTGTTCCGATACCCGGAATTGCCCAGGATAGGCGAGCCGGTGTTTGTGCAGGGCTGGGAAACCGCGCTGGACCGCAACGTGTCGTTCATCGTCAACCGCATGAACGAGCGTGTTTTGGCCGGGCAATCCATCGAAACCTTGCTGGCCGTTCTGATGTTCGTGCTGATGGGCATTACGCTGGAACGCTCGAAGATCGCAAACGATCTGTTGACCACGATGGCGCGCGTGTTTGGTCCGCTGCCCGGTGGTCTGGCGGTTTCGATTGTCGTTGTGGGCGCGTTCCTTGCTGCCTCGACAGGGATCGTGGGCGCGACGGTTGTAACTATGGGTCTGCTGGCGCTACCGACCATGCTGCGCAACAACTATTCCCCGGAACTGGCGACTGGTGTAATCGCGGCCTCGGGCACGCTGGGGCAGATCATTCCGCCCTCGATCGTGATCGTTCTGCTGGGTACGCTTGCCGGTGATCTGTATTCAACCGCGCAGGAAACCCGCGCGGTTGAGGCCGGGTGTACCGATGCGTTGACCTATCTGGGCGAACCGGCTGTTGTCTCGGTCGGAACGCTGTTCCAGGCGGCGTTGCTGCCGGGGATCATGCTGGCGCTGCTCTATGCGCTTTATGCCTTTGGCTATGCGCTGCTGAACCCGGACAAGGCACCGGCAGTTGAGTTGTCGGGCGGGACGGGTGAAACCATCACCCGGTCCGAGGGTCTGACATGGCTGCTGGGCGCCCCGGTTGCGCTGATCGTTGGCGCGGTGCTGCTTGGCAGCGCGGGTGTGATCGGCAGCCAGAACATCTCGGTCTCGGCGTTCTCGGATATCGGGCAGGGCGCTTCGCTGCGCACTAACGTATCCGAGGAATGCAAGGCATCGATGATCGAACTGCACGGACAGTCCGCCTGGGATCAGGCCGTTGCCGAGCAAAAAGCGATTGACGACGCGGGCGGTGCCGCCAGTTCCGAGCGCCTGACCGAGGAAGAACTGGCCGCTGCGCAAGAAGCCAAGATTGCCAATGCGGCCCCGATTGGAAATGGCGTTGCCGTGATGGTCGTGCTGCTGGGCCTGACACTGGTGTTTGGTCGCGGCATCGCGCCGTCGCGCACGCCGCAACCGCTGATCGTTGGCGCCATTGGTCTGGTGCTGATGTTGCTGGTCGATATGCTGCTGATCGCGCCTACAACCTCGTCCGGTGCAACGTTCCTGTTGCTTGCCGTGCCCTTTGCGCTGGCCATCTATGGCTGCAAAGAGGCGGCAGCGCGCTGCGCCACCAATGATCTGATCCGTGTTGTTTTCCCGCCGCTGGTTCTGATCATTGCGGTGCTGGGTTCGATCCTTGGTGGTGTAACCAACCCGACGCCCGCTGCGGCTTTGGGTGCAGGCGGGGCCATCATGCTGGCGGCTTATCGTAAGCTTCAGGATCAGGGTCGGTCAGGCAGGGTGATCATCTGGTCAACTCTTGCCGTGATCATTTCCCTGCTGATGGGCGTGAACTTTGACCTGCGCGTCAATCAGGGCGACGTCTCGGTTGAAAGCTGGATTGCGTTCATCATCGCCTATTCGGCCTATCTGTACGCGCTGTTTGGCCTGTTGTTTGGCTGCTGGGTGCTGTTCTCAAGCGGGGTTCTGACGCCAGTCGTGCGCGAGACGGCCAAAGTGACCTCGATGGTGTTTACGATTCTGATCGGCTCGCAGCTGTTGAACCTTGTGGTGATCTCATTCGGGGGCGAGCACTATATCCAGCAGTTCCTGCGCAGCTTTGACAACGAGTTTACGGTCTTCCTGATCGTGATGCTGGTGTTGTTCATTCTGGGCTTCGTGCTGGATTTCCTCGAAATCATCTACATCGTTATCCCGATTGTCGGCCCGGTGATCTACGGCGGTTCGTTTGATCCGAAATGGGTGACGATCATGGTGGCCGTGAACCTGCAGACCTCGTTCCTGACGCCACCGTTCGGGTTTGCGCTGTTCTATCTGCGAGGCGTTGCGCCGAAAGAGGTCACGACAGGGCATATCTACCGAGGGATCGTTCCGTTCGTGATCATTCAGGTGGTGGGGATTGCGATCCTGTGGTTCTTCCCGACAATCGTGACGATTGTTCCTGATCTGATCCCGAACTGATCGACGGATTTAACGTGAAGGAGGCCCCGCGGGGCCTCCTTATTTGTTTCAGGTCTGTGGCTGCGAATGTGTCAGCCTGGCAAACTCCTGTTCGACATTATGGTCGATCTCAAGGTCTGAGCTGTCGAAGGTGCCAGCCTGCGGGTCATTAAACACAGCCTTGTCCAGCTTGCCAACTTTCTGTCCGACGATGGTCGTCACGACCGCGTCGCCGGTGACGTTTACCACGGTCCGCATCATGTCGAGGATACGGTCGACGGCAAGGATGATCCCGATGCCCTCAAGCGGCATACCCAACTGGTTCAGAACCATTGCCAGCATCACGATACCCACGCCCGGCACACCTGCGGTTCCGATCGAGGCCAGAACCGAGATCGAGATCACGGTCATATAGCCGCTCAGCCCCAGATCCATGCCATAGGCGTTGGCCAGGAACACGGTGGCGACACCATGCATGATCGCTGTGCCATCCATGTTGATCGTCGCCCCCAGCGGGATACCGAACGAAGCGACCGAGCGATCGACGCCGACACGCTGCGTTACGCATTGCAGGCTGGCCGGGATCGTCGCATTCGAACTTGAGGTCGAGAACGCAAATACCTGAGCCGAACGCATCTTGCGCAGAAAGGTGCGCGGGTTGAGGCCGGTGGTGAAATAGAGCAGGGCCATCAGCGTGACGCAGAGGTGGAATACCAGCGTCAGGCTGATCGTGGTCAGATACCCGATCACGGGGCCAAAGAGGCCAAAGCCTTCCATCGCGAAGGTCTTGGCGATCAGGCTGAAGACGCCGATGGGGGCGAAGGCCATGACGATCTTGACGATTTTCATCGCCAGTTCATTCATGAACTCGCAACCTTCGACAAACGCTTTGGCGCGGCTGCCCATCATCAGAACTGCGATACCGACGACCATCACGTAGAAGATGATCTGCAGCATTTCGCCATTGGCCAGCGCATTGATAGGATTCTTGGGAATGATGTTCGCCAAGATCTCCCAGGTGGTCTGCGGATTGGCGACAGTCACGCCATCTCCGACCAGATACATGCTTTCGAACCCTTTGCCGGGGCCGATCAGGCTGGCGAAAACCAGTGCGGTGGTCACGGCCAGTGCGGTGGTGGCCAGATAGGTGACGAAAGTCATGCCGCCGACGCGGCCCAACAGTTTGACGTCGCCAATTCCGACAACCCCGCAAAGCAGCGAGAATACGACAAGCGGCACAACCAACATTTGCAGCGCATTCAGGAACATTTGCCCAAGCATCGATAGCGCCCCGTGTACAAGGGATGCGTTCAGGGCGGCGATATCGAGATAGTTCAAAACCAGACCAAACACGGACCCGAGGGCCAGCGCGATCAGGATCTGGGTCGTCAATGAGGCCGAGACCAGTCGGCGTGCGACGTTTACCATTTTCCCCTCCTTCAGAACCTCTGCAACGGTGGGAAGCCCGTCGCAGCAATAAAAATACCAGCCCCTGCAGAGCGTTAGATGGCCGCAGGCCTCAGAACTGGTTTGAGTATCAAGAAGTCAGACTAATCTGGTGACGTAACGTCAGTTTTCAACTGCCTAATATTTATGCAGGCTGGTCAAAATTGCCGCATGTTTGGGCGATTGGCCGGAGGTGGTCAAAGGCTCTTTCACGCTCTCGCTTAGAAAAATCGAATAACGCTATGAAAACTCGATCAAATCCCAGCGGTTGCCGAACGGATCACGCCAGACAGCAACCGTACCATAGGGTTCGCGGCGCGGTGCTTCTTCGAATCCTACGCCTGCTTCCAGCATGGCTGCATGGTCGCGACGGAAATCGTCGGTTTCCAGAAAGAAGCCAACGCGCCCTCCGGTCTGGTTCCCGATTGATGCGGTCTGGTTTTCGTCAACCGCTTTGGCCAGCAACAAAGAGGATCCGTCAGAACCGGGTGGCGTAACACGAACCCATCGTTTGCCACCGCCCAGATCAATGTCCTGGGTGAGGGTAAAGTTGAGAACTTCGGTATAAAACGAAATCGCGGCGTCATAATCGGGCACGACCAGAGTCACGGCATGAAGGCTCTGCCGCATGGCGCGTTATCCCTTGGTTGGGTGACGATCCGGCAACTGGATATTCGCAACCTGTTCGGCGATGGGTGGGGAGGATAGCGGGTGATGCACAGCCTCGCTGAACCGATCAGGGTCTTTGATGGTCTGCCATTCACCAAAAAGGTAAGCCTGAAAGCCGGAAAACTTGGCTTTATACCCCATTTTTTGACTGCCGGGGACCCAATATCCAAGATAGACGAATGGCAGTCCGGCCTCTCGCGCGATCTCGATATGATCGAGGATCATATATGTGCCCAATGAATCCTGTTGCTTCGTCGGGTCGTAGAAGGAGTAGACCATGCTCAGCCCGTCATCGAGCACATCGGTCAGGCTGACGGCGATCAGGGCCTCGGTTTCCGGGTCGGTATATTCCACCACGCGGCTGCGGATCGGGGTTTCCTCGATCATCGCGGCGAATTCAAAAACATCCATGTCGGCCATCCCGCCATCGGCGTGACGTGCGTCCAGATATTTACGGAAAAGGTCGAATTGTTCATCCGTTGCCCAGGGCGAGGTTGCCCGGCGCTTTAGGTATGCGTTGCGTTTCAGAACACGTTTCTGGCTTTTGCCGGGGCGAAATTCCGACACGTCGATCCGTGCCGACAGGCAGGCCGAACAATCGGTGCAAGACGGGCGATAGAGCACATTCTGCGAGCGTCTAAATCCCTGTTGTGACAGGCTGTTGTTCAGCTGATCTGCGCCTTCGCCCTGCAGGGCGGTGAACAGCTTACGTTCCATCCTGCCCTCAAGATAAGGGCAGGGTTGGGGTGCCGTCACATAGAATTGTGGCGCGATAGGCAGCGTGTGTCGCATGAAGGTCCCGTGTTTCCCTCGGGCGATGATAGCAACGGTTTTGGACCCCGCCAAGTGTTTCGCGCAAGCGCGGTTTCAGGCGCGCTGATTGATCATGACGGTACCAAGGAACGCGTCGGTCAGGCCCTGACACCGGGCGCTGGTCAGCATCATGATGACCGAGATGATCTGGAGCACCGGAAAGGCCATGCTGACGAAATACCCGGCGGTGTGGGCTACGGCTTTGCCGGTATCCATCCGTTCACCAAACGAGTCGCGCAACTCGATCCCCATGAACTGCATCCCAAGCGTTGCAGACCCGTTGGCGATGGTTACGACACGGTAGACAAAGCTGACAACCGCGTAGATCAGCGCGAGGATGAAAAAGCCCAGGCCAAGGGTCAGGAAAAGCGCCACCGTGCACAGCAGCGAGATGAAGGCGATGTCAAACAGCCATGCGACAAACCGCTTGGTCGCCACGGATTGATAGAATTCTGGCTGACTGTCTGGGTCGGGCAGGTGAGTCATTTCTGGTTTTCCGGATAGGTAATTGGGAACACCCTGTCCCGAATTGCGGGACAGGGCAAGATTGGATCAGACGCGTTCGCCGTTATCCGTTTCGTCATGGTTTTCACGGGCGCGCTCGTCCATGAACTGATCGAACTCGGCCTTGTCCTTGGCTTCGCGCAGCCGGTGCAGGAAAGCCTCGAAATCTTTCTGCTCACGCTCCAGCCGTGCCAGCGTGTCGGCCTTGTAGGCGTCAAAGGCGCTGTTGCCCGAAGGTTTCATTGCGCTCATGTGGCTGTTCCACGAAGAACGACGGCTGCAGGATTTGCTGAACATGCGTTTGCTCCAGATCATGTAGGCCAGAAAAGCCAGGCCGATGGGCCAAAAGAAGATAAAGCCAAGGACCATGGCGGCAATCCAGGCACCTTTGCCTTTGCTGTCCAACCAGGCTTCGGTTCGGTAAAGCCATCCCGGATTTTCAGGGGCGGCGGGGTCTGACAATGCGGTCATGTGTGGTCTCCGGGTTGATGTAAAAACTGTTTACATTGTCTAGATGGGGCACCGTCTGGCCCGTTGCAAGGGGTGTATGTAAAAAAGATTTACATTTATGCTTGCATCACCTGATTGGTTGACCTTCCACGGGATCAGGCGCAGTTTCCAATCATGAAAAATACTGAAAACAAGCCATCTCCGGCACTTGATGAGATTCTTTCACTGGAAAAACAGGTCTGGGCCGCGTTGGTTAACGGCAACGCGCAGGCAGACCGCGCATTGTTGAGCCCGGATTTTTTGGGGGTTTACCCTTCGGGCTTTGCCAATCGGGACGATCATGTCGGCCAGTTTGCAGACGCGCCGACCATGGCGCGATATGAGCTCAGCGAGACTAGGTTGCGTGTTCTGACCCAGGATGTCGTGCTTTTGTCCTATCGGGCGGATTACCAGCGTCCGGGATCCGAAAAGGCCGAAGCGATGCTGATTTCGTCGCTTTGGGAAAGGCGGCATGACGTTTGGGTCAACAGTTTCAGTCAGGATACCCCGTTGGAGGGTCAATGACCGCGCCACTGAACATTCGGCGGGTACCGCGCGCCTATGATGTTTCACTGGGCGGCGAGGCGCGCGATCTGGTTCCGTCGTTGACGCCGGAACAGTCCGACTTGATCGCAGGCACTGCCGGGTCCAGCCCATATCTGAAAGGTCTGATCGAGCGCGAGGTGGATTGGGTGCCTGACGCCCTGCAACGCCCCGATCAGGCATTGAATGAGGTTATGTCGGCGGCGCAAGGGTTACCGCCGGATCAACTGAAGCCCGGCCTGCGTCGGGCCAAGCGACGGGTGGCGCTGTTAACCGCGCTGGCCGATCTGGCTGGGGCGTGGCCATTGGAAAAGGTAACGGCCGCGCTGACCGATTTTGGTGCCTTGGCGGCGGATGTCGCCGCAAAGGCCGAGATTGCGGCCCTGATCCGGCGCGGCAAACTGCCCGGTATGACCCCTGACGATGTCGAAAGCGCCGCCGGGATGGTCATTCTTGCGATGGGCAAAATGGGTGCGCATGAGCTGAACTACAGCTCGGATATCGATCTGATCGTGCTGTTTGACGAAACGCGCTTTGACCCGGATGACTTTTACGATGCCAGACACGGCATGGTGCGGGCGACGCGGAACTTTTGTGCAACGCTTAGCGACAAGACGGCGGACGGCTACGTCTTCCGCACCGACTTGCGCCTGCGTCCCGATCCGGCGGTCACTCCGGTCTGTATGGCGATGGAAGCTGCCGAGCGGTATTATGAAAGCCTTGGTCGCACGTGGGAACGCGCGGCTTATATCAAAGCACGCCCCTGCGCCGGGGATATCACCGCGGGCGAGCGGTTCCTGAACGCGTTGCGCCCGTTTGTCTGGCGACGTCATCTGGATTTTGCGGCGATACAGGACGCCCACGACATGCGCCTGCGTATTCGTGAAAACAAAGGCACAGGTGGCGCGTTGACTATTCCGGGCCATGACATGAAGCTGGGGCAGGGCGGCATCCGCGAGATCGAGTTTTTTACCCAAACCCGCCAACTTATTGCAGGTGGCCGCGACCCAGACCTGCGCGTGCGCGGGACCGTTCAGGGCCTTGCCGCCTTGGCGACCAAAGGCTGGGTGCCGCAAGATGTTTCGGAAAAGCTGACCGACCATTATCGCGCCCATCGCGAAGTCGAGCATCGCATTCAGATGGTCCACGATGCGCAGACCCATAAGGTTCCGCAATCCGAGGATGGGCTTGCGCGTGTAGCCTGCCTTATGGGGACCAGCAGCGATGAGCTAACCGCAGACCTGAAACGCCGCCTGGCCGAAGTTCACGAATTGACCGAAGGGTTCTTCGCCCCCGGTCCTGGGGCGCAACCGACGGTCGCCCCGACCGTGGAATTTGACCAGAGCATTCTGTCGCGCTGGCCCACCTATCCGGCCCTGCGATCGCAGCGCGCGCGGCGAATATTCGAAAGACTACGCCCCGAGCTACTGTCGCGTCTGGCCAAAACCGCGCAACCGGCCGAGGCGTTGTTGGCCTTGGACGGGTTTCTGGCCGGGTTGCCTGCTGGCGTTCAGCTGTTCTCACTGTTTGAAGCCAACACCCAGTTGATTGATCTTCTGATCGACATCGTGGGGACGTCACATGCTTTGGCCTCACATCTTTCGCGGAATGCGTCAGTGTTCGACGCTGTTATTGGCGGTAGTTTCTTTAACGACTGGCCCGGACGCGCGGTGCTTGAGGCCGAGCTTTCGCAGGCTTTGAATGCGGAAACAGACTATGAATCCCAGCTTGATCTGGCCCGGCGCTGGTGCAAGGAATGGCATTTCCGGATCGGTGTGCACCACTTGCGCGGATTGATCGATGGTGCCCGCGCGGGTCATCAATATGCAGAGCTTGCCCAATCTGTGATCGCAGCGATTCTGCCTTGTGTGACTGCCCAGTTCGCCCTCAAACACGGGCCCGCACCCGGTCGCGGGGCGGCGGTGCTGGGTATGGGATCCCTGGGGGCGGGGCGCATCAACTCGCAATCCGATCTGGACATGATCGTCATTTACGACCCGCAGGATCAGGACATGTCAGACGGGCCGCGCCCACTGGCGACACGCACATATTATGCCCGGTTTACCCAAGCGCTGATCACCGCTTTGTCCGCGCCGATGTCGCAGGGGCGGCTTTACGAAGTTGACATGCGTCTGCGCCCGTCTGGCAATCAGGGGCCAGTCGCGACAAGTTGGGCGAGTTTCACGAATTACCAGCAAAACGAAGCCTGGGTCTGGGAACATCTTGCGCTGACACGTGCCCATGTAGTGGCCGGAGATCCGGCCTTGGCCACCGATATTGAAACCTTCCGGGCGGACCTGCTTACGCGGCCGCGAGAGCGCGGCAAAGTCCTGCGCGAGGTGTCAGAAATGCGTGACAGGCTTGCTGCGGCAAAGTCCCCAGCAGGTATCTGGGACGCCAAGAATGGCGCAGGCCGGATGATGGATATCGAACTTATAGCGCAAACCGGCGCTTTGTTATCCGGGATTGCCGAGCGGGATGTTCATTCCGGTCTGAACGGGGCCGTCGCTGCCGGATTGCTGAATGTCGCGCAAGCACAAACCCTAAAGGAATGCTACGATCTATGCTGGTCGGTACAATGCGCGGCCCGATTGCTGTCTGGCAAGGTGATCGACGCCGACAATATCGGTGAAGGGGGGGCTGCCTTTCTGTGCCGTGCAACAGGTTTTGAGCAGGTCCATGCGCTACAGGCAGCGTTGACCGACACATATATCACCGCCGCCGATCTGATCTCGGCCGTAGTGGAAGAGGGCAATGATGGGACGAAATGACGATCCGAACGATCCCAAAGGGTTGATCTACGAGGCTTATCGCATCGAAGGCATCACCTTGCCCGAATGCCGCAGTATCTTTCTGGACTGGGCGCTGGGTTTTCCCGCAGATCGTGATCAGAAACAGGCGTTGATCGATTTGCACGACACCTATGCGGCAAAAGATGCCTATCATCCGATGACGCAGGTTCTGCGCGAAGGGCAGGAAACGGCACAAGCCCCCAAGCGCCGGGGCGGTTGGCGCAATCGTCCAAGGTAACGAGGGCTTTCCCATCGCAGCGTTCGCGATTAAGAGGGCGCAATGAGCCAAGCCGATGACCGCCCCCGTATCCGTCTGAAACCCAAAGCCAATGCGCGCGGCCTGCGCCACGGCTTTCCCTGGGTCTATGCCAATGACATCGTCACCGACCGCCGCACCCGTAAGATCGAACCGGGTGCTCTGGCGGTGCTTGAGGATGACAAGCGCAGCCCAATCGCCTTGGTTGCGGTCAACCCTGCGTCCAAAATCATGTGTCGCGTGTTGGACCGCGACCTGAACGCCGACCTGACGCCCAAATGGTTTGAAGCCCGGCTGCAGCGTGCACTGGACCTTCGGGAACGGCTGTTCGATGCGCCTTTTTACCGTCTGATCCATGCCGAGGCGGACGGGTTTCCCGGCGTGATTGTCGACCGCTTCGGTGACGCCTGCGTCATTCAACCCAACGCCGCCTGGGCGGAAAAACATCTCGAAATTCTGTCCGATGCTCTGGTCAAGGTCACGGGCGTGAAAACCGTTCTTAAGAACGCATCGGGCCGAACTCGTGGGTTGGAAGGGCTGGATGACGTCAATCTGACGCTGCACGGGGCCGCACCCGATGCGCCAGTGCCGGTGCCGATGAATGGCGCGACCTATATGGCGGACCTAACGGGCGGCCAGAAAACCGGCCTGTTCTATGATCAACGCCCGAACCACGCCTTTGCGGCACGGTTGGTTCATCCCGATGCGCAGGTGCTGGACGTGTTCAGCCATGTCGGAGGCTTTGGTCTTGCGATGTTGGCGGGCGGTGCCGGGCAGGCGCTGTCGGTTGACGGGTCTGCCGCTGCGCTTGAACTGGCCGCAAAGGGGGCAGCCGCTTCGGGATTTGCTGATCGCTTCCAAACCCGGCAAGGCGACGCCTTTGATGTGTTGACCCAACTAAACGAAGAAGGCGCGAAATTCGACGTCGTCATCTGCGATCCTCCGGCTTTTGCACCGTCAAAACAAGCGCTGGACGCAGGCTTGCGCGCTTATGAACGCATCGCGCGTCTTGCCACACCACTGGTCAAACCGGGCGGTTATCTTGGCCTGTGCTCTTGTTCGCACGCTGCCGATCTGGGCCGCTTTCGCGAGGCATCGGCGCGCGGTATCGGGCGCGCCGGGCGGCAGGCGCAGATGATCCATACCGGGTTCGCCGGACCAGACCATCCGCAATTGCCGCAACTGGCCGAAAGCGGTTATCTCAAAGCCGTGTTTTACAGGCTGTGAAAGCGGTTCTGGATACCTGCGTCATTTATCCAACGGTGATGCGAGAGATGCTGTTGGGCGCTGCCAAGCTGGGTCACTACACCCCGATATGGTCGACCCGCATCCTCGAAGAATGGGCCCGCGCGGCCCGGAAACTGGGGCCCGAGGGCGAGGTTCAAGCCCGCGCCGAAATCGCTTTGGCGCAAGCGCGATGGCCCGATGCAGAACGCGCACCAACACCGGGTACCGAACAGCGCCTTTGGTTGCCCGATCCCGCCGATATCCATGTTCTGGCAGCAGCAGTCAGCAGTTCAGCAGACATGATTGTGACGTTTAACGCCAAAGACTTCCCTCGAAACATCCTGGCCGAAGAAGGCCTAGAACGACGCGACCCCGACACTCTCCTGCGCGGCTTTTACGCAACCGATCCAGATGGCATCACCCACATCGCTACACAGGTGCTGTCCGAAGCCAATCGTCTCTCGTGGGATCAATGGACCCTGCGCAGCCTGATGAAAAAAGCCCGTCTGCCAAAACTCGGCAAGGCGCTTGCCCCCTGATCCGGATCCCGCTTCATCTGTCCATAAATATCCCGGAGAGCGCGAGAGGCTGGCCTCTCGCTGCGCCACCCTATCCACCGTTGCTCCATCGCCGTTCCAACACCTCAAGCGCCGCAATCCGCTCATCGGTTTTTGGATGGCTCATCAGCCAAGCCGGAGTGACACCGGCGCGTTGCTGAGTCAGATCTTCGAGTTTATGAAACAATGACTTCTGCGGCCCTATACCGATGCCTGCTTTGGTCAAAAGGGCCGCAGCATATTCATCTGCCTCATACTCGTCTCCGCGTGACAGGCGCGAAGCAAGAAGATGGGTCAGCATATTGGCTATCCACGCACCGATGAACGGGATGAACCGGTTCAACAGCATCATCAGGGCCGCTCGCAATGCGTTCTGGCCGGAAAAATCGATCATCCGCCGCCGCGCATGTCCCAGCGCGACATGCCCCAACTCATGCGCAATGACACTGGCCATCTCTTCGGCCGTCACTTCACCATTGCGGAATTTGCGGTAGAACCCCCGCGTGATGAATATCCGCCCGTCCGGTGCGGCCAGTCCGTTCACGGGATCAATCTCGTAGATATAGACAGGAACCCGGTCGATATCCAATGCAGCCGCCAGCCTGTCGGTCATGCGCTTGAGCGCCGGATCGGCCAATTCGGTTGACTTGGCATCCAATTCCCGATGCGTACGCCAGACTGAAATCCGGTACATTGCGATGGCATAGAGGATCGCCAGAAGGATCGGGGTAAAACGCAACATAGACTAGATATGGGCGGGAACGCAGGGCAGGGCAAGGTCATCCGAAATAACGATGCCTCGCCCATCAATAGTCGCCCGCTACGTCTGACCGAAGGTCAGGCTTCATAATTCTGTCATGTCTGTTGTGTCAGCTGACAAACCCGCTTAGTCACCGGATCGCTACGCATGAGGAACCCATGGCCGAAAAAGACTTTGAACCCCGCCATCTCGAAACGCTTGACCGCGATCTTCGCCGCTTTTCGAGGCTTGAGGTGGCAACGGCGCAAGCCGGGCGTCCATTTGTCGGATCCGGAGTCGCTTTTGCATTCATCGTTGTGGCTGGCCTTGTCGCCGCGTTCCTGTTCGGGCAGGGCAATAACACTTTCATAGTCGTCATCGCTGCAATGTTTGGCGCATATATGGCGCTGAACATCGGTGCAAACGACGTTGCAAACAACATGGGCCCAGCTGTGGGCGCAAATGCCTTGTCCATGGGCGGCGCCATCGCCATCGCTGCGATATTCGAAAGCGCCGGTGCGCTCATTGCAGGCGGAGATGTAGTGTCAACAATTGCCAAAGGTATCATCGCTCCTGAGAGCATGGGAACGGCCACGATCTTTGTCTGGGCCATGATGGCAGCCCTTCTGTCTTCGGCGCTTTGGGTCAATCTTGCCACCTGGGTTGGTGCGCCCGTTTCCACCACCCACTCGGTTGTGGGCGGTGTTATGGGGGCAGGCATTGCAGCTGCCGGGTTTGGCGCGGTCAGTTGGGGCACGATGAGCGCCATTGCAGCCAGCTGGATTATTTCACCCGTTTTGGGCGGTTTGATTGCGGCGGGCTTTCTGTGGTTCATCAAATCGCGGATCATCTATCAGGATGACAAGATCGCAGCCGCGCGCAAATGGGTGCCGATGCTCGTCGGTATCATGGCCGGTGCATTTGCAACCTATCTGGCGCTCAAGGGTCTGAAAAAGCTGATCAAGATCGACATTGGCACGGCCCTGCTGATCGGCGCGGCCTGCGGAGGTCTGATCTGGGCCGCGATGATTCCGGTCATTCGACGTCAGTCCGAAGGCCTGGAGAACCGCAACAAATCGCTGAAGGTTCTGTTCGGAATTCCTCTGATTGTCTCTGCTGCGTTGCTCAGCTTTGCGCATGGCGCGAATGACGTTGCCAATGCTGTTGGTCCGCTGGCCGCAATTGTGCAGGCGTCGGCATCCGGAGACTTTACCCAAGCGGTCAGCATTCCCTATTGGGTCATGATCATCGGAGCGTTCGGCATCTCGTTCGGCCTGTTCCTGTTCGGCCCCAAGCTGATCCGCATGGTCGGTAGTCAGATCACCAAGCTGAACCCGATGCGGGCCTATTGCGTTGCGTTGTCTGCAGCGATCACAGTGATCGTTGCCAGTTGGCTGGGGCTGCCGGTCAGTTCGACCCATATCGCTGTGGGAGCGGTCTTTGGCGTCGGGTTCTTCCGCGAGTGGGATTCCGAACGCCGCCTGAAAAAGGCGCGAATGTCCATGCCCGAGCGGCCTCAACTGGCCCCGGAAGAGCGGCGCAAACGCAAGCTGGTGCGCCGTACCCATTTCCTGACAATCATCGCGGCCTGGGTGATTACAGTGCCTGCGGCAGCGGTGCTGGCAGCGGTTCTGTTCCTGGGAATTCAGGCCGTCGCGAGGTAAGTGCCTGATGTAAGACTGCGAGGTCGGTAATCTTAAATAACTCAACAAGTTTAAAGATCATCGGGAAGGATTAGCATTAAGTTGAGCAGCATGAACAACTAGGCCGAGATGATTTGAAGAATAACTAGGTATTGGGTTTGCATTGCCCAAATGTGTCCATCAAATAGCCATCAAAATTGAGCAAGAATTACATCTTGCAAACACAACTCTGGGACATTTCTTTTGATGCGCGATTTAGTATTCCTGTTCTACTCTCTGGCATTGCGTATGTTTGGCCTGTTGAGTTTGATTATGTTCGCAGGCGTCGTATCCGTTTTGGCCACTGGAATAGTAACTGGACCTTCTGTCGTTGCCTATTCTTCCGTGGGTGCAATTTTCCTGGTGTTTGGTCTAAGAATGAGTTTACCAAATCTGACGCCAGCATGGTTACGCGATCCAAGAGGGCCACTGCTTGGCCTGTCTATCTTAGTCGTCTCGGTCCCGTTTCTACTCGGATACATGTTTTTGTTGATAGAAATGGTCAAGCCATTTCAAGGGAAAGCGATCTTTGGAATTGGCATTATGGTTTGGCATCAGTTGCTACTCTACCTAGTAGTCGGTGTGATTGGGTACTGGGGCGTGCTTGGATTTTTCAATTGCTTTTACAACGGCTTTTTCCAAAAAAGGCCGGTTAAACCGACGTCTCAATCGGGTGATGCATCGACGCTTATTCATCCAACCACAAACGCCGAGTTGCGCAGCCTACGACAATCCAGAATGAGCAGATAAGGCGACGCCCTACCGCGTTAGTTCACGCATTCCTTGCTCGAGCCCGGCCAAGGTCATCGGCACCATGCGATCCTCGAAGATCTCGCGGATCATGCCGATGGAGTGGGTGTATTCCCAATACTTTTCGGGCACCGGGTTGATCCACAGGTTTGAACTCCATTGCTCACGCGCGCGTTGCAGCCAGACCTGACCGGCCTCCTGGTTCCAGTGTTCGTTCGCTCCACCGGGATAGGCGATTTCATATGGGCTCATCGAGGCATCGCCGACGAAGATGCACTTGTAGTCACCACCATAGGTGCGCAACACTTCGTGCGTCGGGGTCTGCTGATCCCAGCGACGGCGGTTGTCGCGCCAGACGCCTTCGTACAGGCAATTGTGGAAATAGTAATATTCCAGATGTTTGAACTCGGTCCGTGCCGCCGAGAACAGTTCCTCGACCACCTTGATATGCGGATCCATTGACCCGCCCACGTCCAGAAACAACAGCACCTTGACCGCGTTGTGACGCTCAGGGCGGGTTTTGACGTCCAGATAACCATGTTCGGCCGTTGCACGAATGGTGCCGTCCAGATCCAGTTCATCCGCAGCACCTTCGCGTGCCCAGCGGCGCAGACGTTTCAGGGCGACCTTGATATTGCGCGTCCCCAGTTCGACCGTATCATCGAGATTTCGAAATTCGCGTTTGTCCCAAACCTTGACCGCGCGCTGGTGGCGGCTTTCTTTCTGGCCGATCCGCACACCTTCGGGGTTGTATCCATAGGCCCCGAACGGAGAAGTCCCGGCGGTGCCGATCCATTTGTTGCCGCCCTGATGGCGACCCTGTTGGTCTTTCAGGCGTTCGCGCAGGGTCTCCATCAGCTTGTCGAACCCGCCAAGCGCTTCGATCCCGGCCTTTTCGTCCTCGGACAGGTGTTTTTCGGCCATCTTCGCCAGCCAATCGGCGGGGATGTCCACGGCCTCAAGAACCTGCTCAAAGCCGATCTCGTCCAGCCCTTCGAAACTGGCGGCAAAGGCGCGGTCGAATTTGTCGATATTACGCTCGTCCTTCACCATCGACACGCGCGCGAGGTAATAGAACGCTTCGACGTCATAGGTGGCCAGACCCTTCTTCATGCCCTCAAGAAATGTCAGGTATTCGCGCAAGGAAACGGGAATACCGGCTTTTCTGAGGTTTTCGAAGAAGGGCAGAAACATCCTGTCAGGCCACCAGCCGCACAAGGATCAACGACAGGATCAGCCCCAGCAAGGCAAAGGCGATCCCGTAACCGGCAGCGTATTGTGCCATATCGGCCCCGTTTCCGTTCCGCTTACGCGCCTTCAACGCGCCCAGCACCGCACCCAGAACGGCCATTCCCCAAACCACCAGCATTTGTCTTTATCCACCTGCGTTGCGTGGCGCGCGCTGGGCGACTTCTTGTGTCACCGAACGCACCACCAGATCCGAGCCGAAGCCGTATCGCGCCCATCCGATGCTGTCCAGCCTGACGGTGCGTGCCTGATCGATCCGCCCGGCCTGACGCAGCGCCTCGGATTTCAACAGCATCAACGTGGCCAGCAGGGCGGCATTCTCGGCCCGGTTCATGACGTCGATGGCCTGGTTCAGTTCGGGCAGGGCGTCAGTACCGCGCCCGTTTGCCAGCGCATAGGCGGCGGTCTGGGCCGTGATGTGAGCCCGGTGGACCTCGGTTCCGGGTGTGGCGTTCAGATATTGCAGTGCCGCCTCATAATGCCGTCGCGCGCCGTCGGGATCGTCGAACTGGCTCATCCGGCCGAGCAGATAGTGCGGGTAGGCGCGGCGCTGATCGGTCCAGCCCTGCGCCTGTCCGATCCGCAACGCCTCTTGCGCGGATCTAACCCGACGCGCCGAGGGTGAGCTGGGCCCAAGCGCCCGTTGCACAGCGTTAATCCACGCGCGCGGCGTTTCCGACTGAGGTTGGGCGGGCAAGTTCTCACCACGCGGATTGAGGCGGCGCAGAATGCGTGGCAGCACCGCCGAGACCTGTTCGCGCGTCATGCCGTTGTGCAGTTCCGGCGCATAGGCCGTGCGCAGGATCAGCATGTCGAACCCAGTGAGTATGGTGTGAAAATTGTCGTCGTTGAACACTGAATCCGGCAGATGATACAGGTCGTTCAACGGCCCCAGCGCCTGCGCCAGTTCCTCGTGCAGGCAATCACGTATCTCTTGCGGACTCACGTCATAGGGAATGAATATCCCGATCCGTTCGCGACTACGCAGCTCGGTCCAGTTGCTTTTGCGCTTGCGTCGGTCACGGCGGTATTCTTCAAGGCTAGACGAGTTTGGCACCACGAAACAGGCGGCTTGCGGAAGGATGCGGCGGATTTGTTTCTGGCTCACCGCCTCGATCGTGATATTGGCGGGGCCTTCGGTCACCTGTCGGATGTCGATCCCGGCCTCGCGTTTCAGCCGCGCCAAAAGCCGGGTCAGATCGGTTTGCATCGTGGTTGGCGGCAATCCCGTCAATTGGACGGTGATCGGCTCGTCAAACCGTGTGAAGACCGGCAATTCCGCGCCGCTCTCCAACGCAAAATGCAGGGCGATGAAATCCTGTGCGATATTCTCGTTTGACCGGGCCGGAGGGATTGGTCGCGTAGCGGAAAAGCTTTGAATCGGGGGCAGGGCGGCTTCGACGACCGACTCTCGTGTCGGCAAAGCGGTCGTGCGTACCGAGTCGCATCCGGCCACAGTCAGTAAAGCAACAGCTGCCATCCACCGCATCATGGGCGCTGATATTTCAGAAACGGCGTTAACTTGCCGATGCGGTCATAAAGTTGGCGAGCGGTGTGATTGAATTCCTGTGTCAGCCAATAAACATTGGGGGCTCCTTGCCGGTCGGCTTCGTCATAGACGGCCTGAATCAGCGCGCGCCCGACGCCGGTTCCACGTGCCTGGGGGCGGGCATAGAGGTCTTGCAGATAGCAGACCCGTTCCACCTTCCACGCATGGCGGTGAAACAGGTAGTGGGTGAGGCCAACCAGCGCTCCGTCCAACTCGGCCACAAAACAGGAAAAGTCTTGCGGATCATCACCTAAGAGGCGCGCAAAGGTGGTATCATAGACCTCACCAGAGACCTCGGATTCATAGAATCCGAGATAATCGCGCCACATCTCCTCCCACTCAGCCCGGTCGTCGGGGCGTAGGGGACGGATCGTGACTGCGGTAGACATGTGGGTTTTCCTGCTCTGGCAGCCCGTTCTGAGGGTCGGGCTATGGTTCGCGTAATGCTGACATCCGACCCAGCAGAAGGCAAGCCGTGATCACCGGATGTTCAGAGCCTCACCGTTTGCTGCGTGCCATAAAGGCAAGCCGTTCGAACAGATGCACATCCTGCTCGTTCTTCAGCAACGCGCCGTGCAGCTTGGGCAACGCATTCGCGCCGTCCCGTTTCAGATCCTCGGACGTCAGATCTTCGGCCAGAAGCAGCTTGAGCCAGTCCAGCACTTCCGAAGTGGATGGCTTTTTCTTCAGCCCCTGCGTCTCGCGGATTTCATAGAACTGGGTCAGCGCGGTGGTCAGCAGCGCATCCTTGATGCCGGGGTGGTGCACTTCGACAATCCGGCGCATCGTCGTCTCGTCAGGGAAGCGGATGTAATGAAAGAAACAGCGGCGCAAGAAAGCGTCGGGCAGTTCCTTTTCATTGTTCGAAGTGATGATGACGATGGGGCGGTGCTTGGCCCGGATCGTCTCGCCGGTCTCGTAGACGTGGAATTCCATCTTGTCGAGCTCCTGCAGCAGGTCGTTGGGAAACTCGATATCGGCCTTGTCGATCTCGTCGATCAGCAGAACAACCTTTTCGTCGGCGTCAAAGGCCTGCCACAGTTTGCCCTTGCGGATGTAGTTCGAGACGTCATGGACCCGCTCGTCCCCCAACTGGCTGTCGCGCAGGCGACTGACGGCATCATATTCGTACAAACCCTGCTGTGCGCGGGTGGTGGATTTCACGTTCCATTCGATCATCGTCAGCCCCAGCGCACCGGCCACCTGTTTGGCCAGCTCGGTCTTGCCGGTGCCGGGCTCGCCCTTGACCAGCAGAGGGCGTTCCAGCGTGACGGCGGCGTTCACGGCAATGGTCAGATCGTCGGTGGCGACATATTCGGCAGTGCCCTGGAAACGTGTGGTCATTGGACTCTCATGATAGTGGAGTGATTGCAGCCCGGGTTACAGAGAGGCGGCATTTTTGACAACCCGGATCGCTGCGTCGTGACTCGCGGGGCGGGATATTTGACATGATTCGTAGCCTGCAGATTAAGCCATGGGTTGAAAATTGCCCGAAAATTGCCCGGTTCGTTCCACAATGAAAATATGTTTTGCTGTTAGAAGTCTCATATTTAGATATGCCGGGGCGACGGTGCGTCGGGGGTCACGTTTGCATAGTGACATTCCCCGCGCGGTCGGATACACGCTCCGCAGAAGGGGGTGCCGAATGTCAGGCGATGCAAACACGACCGACGTTGCAGCCCATACCGAGGGAGCAAAAATGAAGCAGGAAGTTTTTCTGCCGGAGGATTACCGCCCGGCCGAAGATGAGCCTTTCATGAATGATCGTCAGCTTGAGTATTTTCGTCGCAAGCTGCTGGATTGGAAAAACGAACTTTTGGCAGGCAGCCGCGATACGATCGAAGGGCTGCAGGACAACACCCGTAATATCCCGGACGTTGCCGACCGCGCAAGCGAGGAAACCGACCGCGCGCTGGAACTGCGCACCCGGGATCGTCAGCGTAAGTTGGTGGCTAAAATCGACTCGGCCCTGCGCCGGATCGACGAGGGTGAATACGGCTATTGCGAGATGACGGGTGATCCGATTTCGCTGAGGCGTCTGGATGCGCGACCCATCGCCACCATGACGCTTGAGGCACAGGAACGTCACGAGCGTCGCGAAAAGGTTCACCGCGACGATTGATCGTCGGGCCATCAGAAAAAACAAACGCCGGGGCCTGTGGCTCCGGCGTTTTTTGTGGGATAGACCAGCCGTATGAACATTTCAGGCATAAAATTCGCTGTCGTTGGGGCGGGCATCGGCGGTCTGGCTGCGGCCATCGCCTTGCGCAAACGCGGCGCCGAGGTGATCGTTCTGGAACAGGCACCAGAAATCGTCGAAGTCGGCGCTGGATTGCAGATCAGCGAAAACGGCATGAGCGTTTTACGCGCCTTGGGTGTGGTCTCGAACGTTGCGGAAGCTGGGCAAAAATCTTATGGCACTGTCGTGCGGGATTATAAAAATGGCCGTTTCATTTGCCGAATTCCGCAGCCCTCTGCCGGGGCCACCTACTACTATCACCGCGCCGACCTGATTGGTTTGCTGTTGCAGGCGGCCCAGCGGGAAGGTGTCGAAATCCGTCTGAACAGTTGTGTTCAGACGGTTCAGGAAACCGGCGACGGGGTCGAGGTGCATCTCTCTGAAAACCTCCCCCTCACCGTGGATTGCCTGATCGCAGCCGATGGCGGGCGCAGTGCAATCCGCTCGCTTTTGAACGGCGAAGAAATACTTGGTTTTACAAATCAGGTGGCATGGCGTGCCACGATCCCGTGGGGGCGTAAGCTCAAAGCACCAAAGGCGCATCTGACCATGGGGCCAGGCCGTCATGTGGTTACCTATCCGTTGCGCGATCAAAGCCTTCTCAACATTGTTGCTATCGAAGAGCGGTCAGATTGGCAGGATGAAGGCTGGCGCCTGCAAGGTGATCCTGACGATCTGCGCGCCCGGTTCTCTGATTTCGGGGGTAGCGTTCGCAAGGCACTTCGGCAAGTGGACCAGACCTATCTCTGGGCCCTGTTTCTGCGTCCGGTTGCGCGAAAATGGCAGAATGGCCGCATTGCCCTGCTGGGGGATGCGGCACATCCGACGCTGCCCTTCATGGCGCAAGGGGCCTGCCTTGCGCTTGAAGATGCCTGCGTTCTGGCGCGGGCATTTGATCACGATACTCTGCCCGAGAGCCTCGAAGCCTACGAACGCGCGCGCTCCCTCCGATCGCGCCAAGTTGTAGATGCCGCTTCGGCCAACGCCCGAAACTTTCATCTGCGCGGTCCGATGCGATTGGCCGCCCAGATGGTTTTGACCGCCATGGGGTCAAGGCTGGGCAGGCGCTATGATTGGATCTACGATTTCGACGCGACCGCGTAGTGGGTCACAGATCGAGATCAATCCACACCGGAACGTGATCGGATGGTTTTTCGTGCCCGCGAATTTCCGCGTCGATTCGGCAATCGCGCATCAGGTCAGCAGCCTGTGGCGTCAGCAGGAAATGGTCGATGCGAATGCCATCGTTCTTGTTCCACGCACCCGCCTGATAGTCCCAGAACGAATAGTGATCAGGGCCTTGCGTAACGGCGCGAAATGCCTCGATGAACCCAAGGTTCAAAATCTTGCGAAACGCCGCGCGGCTTTCGGGGCGAAACAGGGCATCTTCACGCCAGGCATCGGGACGCCTGGCGTCTTCCGCCTGCGGGATAATGTTATAGTCCCCCGCCATCAGGGCTGGCTCTTCGGTTGCCAGAAGATCGCGCGCGCGGTCGAACAGCCGCTCCATCCAAGTCAGCTTGTATTCGTATTTCGGCCCGGGAACCGGATTGCCGTTGGGCAGATAAAGACCGCAGATGCGTAGCGGCTTTTTTCCGACAACCGTTGCCTCTATCCAGCGGGCCTGCTCGTCATCGTCGTCTCCGGGAAGTCCACGCGACACATCTTCCAGCGGCAGCTTAGAGAGGATCGCGACGCCGTTGAAACTCTTTTGACCGTGCGTTTCGACATTATAGCCGCGCTCCTCGAACAATTCGCGCGGAAAGTTTTCGTCAACGGATTTGATCTCTTGCAACAACACGACATCGGGTTGTGCGTCATCCAGCCAGCGGGGCAGAGCCTCGGCCCGCGCTTTGATGCCGTTGATATTGAACGTGGCGATTTTCATGCGCGATCCTCCGATAGCTTGTGGAAACCTATCGCGCAGATTGGACCCAACGGCAAGCCGAGAGGGCGGGAGCGAGGCTCTGCCTCGCGCTCCGGGATATTTATAGACAGATGAAGAAACGGATCCTTAACCAATATGTTGGAAGAAGGTCAGGCGGTACAGGCGGGGACGCCGATGACCGCGACAGGTGAAGCTCTCCGGTATGAATGCCGGGGAGCGGATCCCTGCTTCATCTGTCCATAAATATCCTGGGGGTGTGGGGGGCAAAGCCCCCACCGAAGCTTACATCGAAAAAGATGTTCCGCAGCCGCAGGAAGACGTAGCATTGGGATTGTCGATGACAAACCGCGCACCTATCAGTTCCTGCGTAAAGTCGATCACCGCGTTTTCAAGAAACGGCAGCGAGATCGAGTCAACGATGACCTTTTGCCCTTTGCCTTCAAGGACCAGGTCATCCTCTTTCGGCTCGTCCAGCGCAATTTCGTATTGAAAACCTGAACATCCGCCGCCTTCCACCGCGACGCGCAGGGCCTGACCCTGATCCGCGGCACCTATTTCGGCAAGCCGGTCAAAGGCGCGTTCGGTCACTGTTGGGGGCAGATTCATGCCGGGCTCCAAAGGTTTATTTCCTTACCGCTCTACAATATATGAAACCTGACGACAGGCGACAAGGACAAGACTATTGAACCGAGCGGGTTTTGCCTCGAACCCAAGCCGCGCCAGAGGGCGGCTTGTGCCGGAGGAGGAAAGTAGTTTTCGGTCATGCTTTCAGCGTGACCGCGACCGTATCATTCATGCCAGTGCCTTTCGGCGGCTCAAGCATAAAACACAGGTATTTGTCGAGCATGAGGGTGACAGCTTTCGCACCCGGTTGACCCATTCCATCGAAGTGGCACAGGTGGCGCGGACCATTGCCGGTGCCTTGGGCCTCAACCCCGAACTGACCGAGGCCGTGGCCCTGGCGCATGATCTGGGGCATACGCCATTCGGGCACACGGGTGAGGATGCTTTGCACGCGCTCATGGGGCCCTATGGCGGGTTCGATCACAATGCGCAGGCCATTCGGATTGTGACCAAGCTTGAACGCCACTATGCCGAGTTCGACGGCTGCAATCTGACATGGGAATGCCTTGAAGGCATTGCCAAACACAACGGTCCTGTTGTTGGTGAGCTGCCCTGGGCTTTGGCCGAGTGCAATCAGGGGTTCGACCTTGAACTGCACACTCACGCGAGTGCCGAGGCGCAGGTGGCGGCATTGTCAGATGACATCGCCTACAACAACCATGATCTTTTTGACGGATTGCGCGCAGGGCTGTTTACCGATGTGGATATTCGGAAATTGCCGATCGTAGGAGCCTGCTTTACCGAAGTAGACAGCAAGTATCCCGGCCTCGATCCCTATCGTCGGCGGCACGAGGCGTTGCGTCGGGTGTTTGGCGTTATGGTCTCGGACGTCATAGACACTTCACGTGACCTGATCGCAGCTTCGGGGGCGCGGTCCGTCGAAGAAATCCGGCATTTGGGATATCCGGTGGTCCGGTTTTCGACTGATCTTTGGACTGATTTGAAAGAAATCCGCGCCTTTCTTTTCTCTCGGATGTACCGCGCCCCCTCGGTGATGGAGGTGCGCGCGAAGGTTAGCAAAGTGGTCGAAGATCTCTTTCCGATCTATCTGAATGATCCAAAGCAGATGCCAAACCATTGGCATGAGGATATTGAAACCGCCCGTGATGAGACGGCATTGGCCCGGATCGTATCAGATTACATCGCAGGCATGACCGATCGGTTCGCGCTGCAGGATCATGCAAGACTAACTGGTGGCTGATCACTCGATCCCGATATAGGCCAAGGCCCAAACCTGTTGCCCCGATTGTTCTTTCGCAAGGTCCTCATCATCGGTGGGCGGAAAGACAATCATGGTAGGGCCATAGCCGCCGATGCCCATCGGCTTGCCATCTGCGTGCGTGGCCAAGATGGGGTGATGCGCGGCGATGCTGTCCCACGGGATTTCGGATTGATAACCGTCCATCGCCATTGGTCGCGCGGTTTTTCCTTCGGCCCCGGCCATGGTCATTACGTCCGATAGATGCGGCCCTGAGAATGCGATGTCGCGCTGGTTCCCTTCGGGGCCATATGTGATTGTAATTTCGACTTGCTTCAATCCATCCAGCATCGCTGCGTCAAAGCCTGCAGCGCCGTCGTGCTGAACTTCGAGATAGCCCAGAAGGCCACCGTCATTTTCGCCACGTGCAGGCAGGTTGGTTTCCGTGACGTTCCCGCCCAGAGTCAGCAGCACATGTCCGTTTACTGCGGGCATTTCAGCCCATGCCGAAACCGAGGTGCTTATGAACAGGGCAAAGGGCAGGGCAAGGCGCATGGATAAGACTCCGGGTTGTGCAGCCCGTCTGAGACTAGCGGGCTTTGCCGCCAAACCAAGATCAAAGATTAGGCATCCATTGACCTTGTCGTGCTGCGTGGTAAACCGCCGGGCAAGCAAAAGGACATCCGTAATGAACCTGTTTTCCGAGATCCGCGGTCTGGTGCTGGACGCGCTGGCGCAGATGCAGTCCGAAGGCACGCTGCCCGAAGGGCTGAGCTTTGATAACGTAGCGGTTGAACCGCCACGCGATGCCGCGCATGGCGACATGGCAACCAATGCGGCGATGGTGCTTGCAAAGCCGGCCAAGATGAAGCCGCGCGATATCGCCGAAGCTTTGTCCATAAAACTGGCTGCTGATGACCGCGTGACCAGCGCCGAAGTGGCGGGGCCGGGCTTTTTGAATCTGCGCCTTGCGTCCTCGGTCTGGCAGGGCGTGCTTGCTGCAGTGTTGGAGCAAGGCACCGACTACGGCCGCTCGACCATGGGACATGGGCAGAAGGTTAACGTCGAATATGTCTCGGCCAACCCGACCGGGCCGCTGCATGTGGGTCATACGCGGGGGGCGGTGTTTGGCGACGCCTTGGCGAGCTTGCTGGCGTATTCGGGTCATGACGTGACCCGCGAATACTACATCAACGATGGCGGCGCGCAGGTGGATGTATTGGCGCGGTCAGCTTACGAAAGGTACCGCGAGGCCAATGGGCTGAGCCCCGAGATCGCCGAAGGCCTCTATCCTGGTGACTACCTGATCCCGATCGGTGAAGCGCTGAAAGAGAAATATGGCGACAGCCTCATCGACAAGCCGGAAGCTGATTGGCTGGAAGACCTGCGTGAGTTCTCGACCGATGCGATGATGGACCTGATCCGTGCCGACCTGAAGGCGCTGGGTGTTGAGATGGACGTGTTCTTCTCGGAAAAATCGCTCTACGGCACGGGCCGGATCGAGGCTGCGCTGCAGTCCCTGACAGACAAGGGACTGATCTATGAAGGCGTGCTGGAACCGCCCAAGGGCAAAAAGCCCGAGGATTGGGAGCCGCGCGAGCAGACTCTGTTCAAATCTACCGAACATGGCGATGATGTAGATCGTCCGGTCAAGAAATCCGACGGTGCCTGGACCTATTTCGCGCCCGATATCGCCTATCACTATGACAAGGTAAGCCGTGGCTTTGACGCGTTGATAGACGTGTTCGGCGCGGATCATGGTGGTTACGTCAAGCGGATGAAGGCGGCGGTGTCGGCGCTGTCCGATGGCAAGGTGCCGCTGGATATCAAGCTGACGCAGTTGGTGAAGCTGTGGAAGAATGGCGAACCGTTCAAGATGTCCAAGCGGGCCGGTAACTTTGTCACCCTGCGCGATGTGGTGGATCAGGTTGGCCCTGATGTGACCCGTTTCGTGATGCTGACCCGCAAGAACGATGCGCCGCTGGATTTCGACTTCGACAAGGTGCTGGAGCAGAGCCGGGAGAACCCGGTGTTCTACGTGCAATACGCCCATGCCCGCGTCATGAGCGTGCTGCGGCGTGCTGCCGAGGCTGGGATTGCGACTGACGACGCGGCCCTTGATAAGGCTGATCTGAGCAAGAACGATCATGCCTCAGAGCTGACCGTGGCCAAGAAACTGGCCGAATGGCCACGCCTAATTGAAATCGCCGCGCGAACGAACGAACCGCACAGGGTTGCCTTCTATCTCTATGAATTGGCTGGGGATTTTCATGCTTTGTGGAACAAAGGGAATGACGAAACCCAGTTGCGCTTTATCCAGGATGGCGATGTTGCCACAAGCCAGTCAAAAATCGCACTGGCTCGGGCCGTTTCTGTTGTGATTTCAGCGGGCTTGGGTATTCTTGGCGTTACCCCGGCGCAGGAGATGCGGTAAACAATATCGCCCGAACCGCCGGTCTGAGGCAGACAAGAAATGACCCGCGCGCCGTGTTTTAAGGCGTAATCGGGCAGTGAGGCGGATATGGCGAGTTACGATTACTCGGGGCGGGTAAGCCCCGAGCAGATGCATTACCCGAATCAAGCATACGCAGAGGATGTGTATGATTATCCTGACGAATTCGACGGTTACGACGACGCGCCACGCGCCGCTGCGGGCCTTGGCCGCGCGGTGAATTTTCTGGGCGCAGTGGCGTCACTGGCTTTGGTCGCGGGTGTTGCGGTCTGGGGCTACAAACTGGTCATGCGCGATGTGAGCGGAGTGCCTGTCGTGCGCGCAGTTGAAGGCCCGATGCGTATTCAGCCGGAAAATCCGGGCGGAACCCCGGCCGATCATCAAGGTCTTGCTGTGAACACCGTTGCTGCGGAAGGGTCCGCTGCCGCGCCGGCAGATCGTCTGATCCTTGCCCCGCGCCCTGTGTCATTGACGGATGAAGATGCTCCGATGGGCACACTTCAGCCAACCAAGGCTGTGCATGTGGTCGAAGAGCCATCTGCCGACAAGGCCCCAAAACTACGGCAGAGCGCTGTGGATGCGCTGGTTGCGGAACTTGCAGGCGAGGCAGCCAAATCCGAGCCGACAAGCGAGCAGGGCGTTCAGCTTGCCTCATTGACGACGCCCGAAGAAGAACCGGCTATTGATCCCGCCGATCTGGCCGCGCTGCAGCCCGATCCGAAGATTGCGGCCTTACCGGGTGTTCGGCGTTCGTTGCGGCCTCAGACCCGTCCGGCGCGCGCGACCCAAAGCGGAATTTCCGCCAACAGCAACACCGAAGCGTCAATCAATGCAGCCGTCAAAGCGGCTGCTGGCTTGGACGTCGATCCCGATACATTGGCAAAAGGCACCCGTCTGGCACAGTTAGGGGCTTATGAGAACGCCGACGTCGCCAAGGCGGAATGGAGCCGTATCTCGACCCGGTTCGGTGATTATATGAATGATAAACAGCGGGTTATTCAGAAAACCTCAAGTGGTGGGCGCACGTTCTATCGCCTACGTGTGCTCGGCTTTGATAGTCTGAGCGACTCGCGCCAGTTCTGCGCTGCGCTTGTGGCACAAGGCGCTGACTGCATCCCGGTCGCCGTGCGGTGAGATACGGCGCTGCGATTACCGATGCCGAAGGTTTGCGCCTGACTTCGGATGAAAAGGCTTTGTTTCGTGAGATGAACCCGTTTGGGTTCATTTTGTTCGCCCGCAATATCGACAATACTGATCAGGTGCGCGCGCTGTGCGATGATTTCCGCGACGCGGTTGAGCGTAACTGCCTGATCACCGTTGATCAGGAGGGTGGCAGGGTGCAACGCCTGCGCACGCCGCTGGCGCGGGAATGGTTGCCGCCGCTGGAGCATGTCGAGAAGGCGGGTGAAAACGCAGAGCGTGCCATGTATCTGCGCTATCGCCTGATCGCGTATGAATTGCTGTCTCTGGGTATCGACAGCAACTGTGCCCCGATGGTCGATATCGCGCGCGCCGAAACCCATGCCTTTCTGCGCAATCGCTGCTACGGCAGTGACGCCACATTGGTCGCGCAAGTCGGCCGCTCCGTGGCGCAGGCGCATCTGGACGGTGGTGTGTTGCCGGTGGTCAAGCATATGCCGGGCCATGGGCGCGCCACGCTGGACAGCCATCATGAGCCTCCGCATGTTGACCTGCCCCGGTCAGCGCTCCGCCTCGATGATTTCGCCCCGTTCCGCGCCCTCAACGACCTGCCGATGGGGATGACCGCGCATCTGGTCTATGATCAGATCGACCCGCAGCCTGCAACGATTTCGCCGACGATGATCAACTTGATCCGTGAAGAGATCGGATTTGACGGGCTGATCATGACCGATGATATCACGATGAAGGCCCTGCGTGGCACCCCGGCAGAGATTGCTGCGAAGGCGCTGAA
This sequence comes from Ruegeria sp. E1, assembly GCF_056534225.1. Lineage (NCBI taxonomy): Bacteria > Pseudomonadati > Pseudomonadota > Alphaproteobacteria > Rhodobacterales > Roseobacteraceae > Ruegeria > Ruegeria sp. E1. The sequence continues at coordinate 218,853 of NZ_JBQFPE010000001.1, forward strand.
TGCTGGCTGCGACGTGGTTCTGCACTGCAATGCGACACTGTCAGAGCGGCGGGCGGTGCTGAATGCAGCAGGCGAAATGACAGATGCGGCACAGACCCGCGCAGAGCGCGCGCTGGCGATGCGAACCCCGCCGCAAACGCTTGACATCCAGGCCGCCGAAGCGGAACTATCTGCCCTAATGGGCGGGCAGGTGTATGTCGGATAACCTTTTCAGCGAAGACCCGATCTCGGTCGCCGACCGTCTTGCGGCCGAGGCGCTGATCGTTGACGTCGACGGGTTCGAAGGGCCTCTGGACGTGCTGTTGACGCTGTCGCGCACGCAAAAGGTCGACCTCCGGAAAATCTCGGTTCTGGCACTGGCGCAGCAATATCTGGCCTTTGTCGAAAAGGCGCGCGCGCTGCGGATCGAGCTGGCGGCAGATTATTTGGTCATGGCCGCATGGCTGGCCTTTCTGAAATCCCGCCTGTTGCTACCGCCGGACCCGGATGACGAAGGCCCGTCAGGTGAAGAATTGGCCGCGCATCTGGCGTTTCAGTTGGAGCGCTTGCAAGCCATGCGCGACGCCGCAGCTCGGCTTATGGCGCGTGATCAGTTGGGGCGCGATTTCTTTAAACGAGGGCAGGGCGAGGACATTCGGCGCATCCGAACGGTGACTTATTCCGCTACGTTGCTGGATTTGATGCAGGGCTATGCCCGTATCCGCACCCGTGATGAGTTCCGCCCCTTTGTCATGGATCGCGATGCCGTTTTCACGATGGAGCAGGCGCTTGAACGGATGCGCCCGCTGATCGGGTTTGCGGGCACATGGACCGATATGGAAACCTATCTGCCCGATGGATGGGACGGCGATCCCGTACGCCGCCGCTCGGCAACGGCGGCGACCTTTGCGGCCTCGCTGGAGCTGGTGAAAGAAGGACATATGGAGATCAAGCAAAGCGAAACCTTTGCCCCGATCCAATTGCGTAAGAGGACAGAAACCCGTGACTGACGCCCCCGAAGAGACCGGCACCCTGTTCGAAGCGCCGCCACTGGCCGAGCAGGAGCGTATGGTCGAGGCGGTGCTGTTCGCCAGCGCCGAGCCAGTGACAATCGCCGATCTGGAAGCCCGGATGCCCCATGGCAGCAACGCCTCGCAAGCGGTTGAAATGCTGCAGAAACGATATGAAGGGCGCGGTGTGCGTGTGGTTCAGGTTGGCGAGGCATGGGCCATTCGCACTGCGCCAGATTTGGGGTTTTTGATGCAGAAGGAAACGGTCGAGACCCGCAAGCTCAGCCGTGCTGCGATCGAAACACTGGCGATTGTGGCCTATCACCAGCCCTGCACGCGCGCCGAGATCGAGGAAATCCGGGGCGTTTCGGTCTCGCGCGGAACCATCGATCAACTGCTTGAAATGGAGTGGATCAGGTTGGGTCGCCGTCGCATGACACCCGGCCGCCCTGTGACGTTTGTGGTCACGCCACAATTTCTGGATCACTTCGGGCTTGAGAACGCGCGCGATCTGCCGGGGCTCAAGGAATTGCGAGCGGCAGGCCTGCTTGAGAATCGTCCGCCACCGGGCGCGGTGCCGATGGGAGTATCGGAAGAAGACGAGAACGACGATCAGTCGGAACTGTTCGAGGAAGAGTGATTACATAGCCCTTTTGTTGCCGCATGTTTTGCTTATCTTGTGGCGCAAGGAACGGAGAGAAATATGAACGCAAATCGGATCATCGACATGATCGTGCGCCAGGTCATGCGACGTCTTGTCAACAAGGGCGTCGACAAAGGCTTTGACATGGTCGGCGGCGGATCGAAACAGGCAGGCGGCAAAGGTAACCGCGAAGTGAAACAGGGCGGCAAAACTCAGAAACAGACGATGCGGCAGGCGCAGAGAATGGCCCGTCAGGCACGTAAAACGACGAAATTATAAGGGTTTATCTTGCGGGTTTGAAGTGTTTCGATAGTTTCAAACCCTGTCCCTGATAGTTCGAAGCGATGCTGGCACCGTATAGTTGTGTTGGCATCTCAGCCATTTTTTCATAGACCAAACGCCCGACGACCTGACCGTGTTCCAGCACGAATGGCGCTTCGTGACAGCGGACCTCAAGTACACCGCGTGAACCTGCACCGCCAGCGGCTGCGTGGCCGAATCCGGGATCGAAGAAACCGGCGTAGTGCACGCGAAACTCTCCGACCATGGCCAGATAGGGGGCCATTTCAGCCGCGTACATCGGCGGGATATGCACTGCCTCGCGGCTGACCAGAATATAGAATGCACCCGGGTCCAAAATGATACGCCCATCTGAGGTGCGCACTTCCTCCCAATAATCCTGCGGGTCATAACCACCGATGCGGTCCAGATCGATCACGCCTGTATGGGGTTTTGCGCGATAACCCACCAGATCGGTGTCGGGCAGTTGCAGATCGACGGAAAAACCCAAGCCATCCTGAATGACAGCAACCCCGTCGACCAGCGGCGATTCTGCGTGCAAGGAGGTCAGTTCAGCGTCGCTCAGAACCGCTTGTCCCTGCCGGAACCGGATCTGGTTCAGACGCATTCCCGGACGCACCAGAACCGAGAATGAACGCGGGCAAATCTCGGCATAAAGCGGCCCTGTGTAACCTGCCGGAACGCGGTCAAACTCGGTTCCGCCGTCGGTGATGGTTCGCGTCAGCAGGTCCAGGCGCCCGGTCGAACTTTTGGCGTTGGCCACGGCGTTTGTGTTTTCAGACAGAGCCAGCGATTCCATCAGTGGCACCAGATAGACGCAGCCTTTCTCAAGAACTGCCCCGTCTGAGATATCGATGCGGTGCATCTCGAACTCGGCCAGTCGATCCGCAACGCTGCGCCCTTCGCCCGCGAGGAACGAGGCGCGAACGCGGTAAGCCACCGTTCCAAGGCGTAAATCCAGGCTGGCCGGTTGTATCTGCTCAGGAATGATCGCCGGTTGCGCTGTGATCTCGCCACGCTCGATCATTGCCTGAAGCTGCTGGTTTGCGCACACGCCTGTCATTGTGATCCCCCCTGATGCCAGAGCGGGATCTGGCCTATGTGCCATATACGTCGGTGTGATTTGGTCGGGCTAGCAGGACTCGAACCTGCGACCTTCCGTCCCCCAGACGGACGCGCTACCAGGCTGCGCCATAGCCCGACGTTTGAGTGTTCATAAAGACTTTCCCGGCGGGGGCAAGAGGAAATCATCGCCTTTTTTGCTATCCCGCAGCCCTGCCATCGACCCGGTCAAGCCAAGCGCGCAGGTCTTTGGCAATCGGCGCGATCCGATGCAGAAGCTCGTCATCAAATTCGGATCGATTCCATGCCAGAGATGCCACGCCACCCAGCAAGGGGGCCGCATCCAGTTCGCTGTCTCCGGGCGTTTCAGGTGGTTCTTCGAGGGGCGAGGCAGGGATTTCGCTCTCCGCGACATCGGCGGATTGCTCGGCAGGTTCTTCAAGATTCAACCTGATCTGCTCACCCGCCTCCGCTGGGGGCACAGTAAAGGGCACTACAGTGGCGTCGATTGCAGCTTCGGATGCCGCTGGCTCATCCAGACTTGGCGACAACGAGGAGACATGCGCAACACCCTGTTCGCGCAGGATTCGCTGAACGCCTTTGATGGTAATGCCGTCCTCGTGCAACAGCTTTTTGATGCCGCCCAGCAAACGCATGTCATTGGGCCGGTAATACCGACGGCCGCCGGCGCGTTTGACAGGTTTGACCTGAGTGAAGCGGCTTTCCCAAAAGCGCAGAACGTGAGCCTGAACACCGAGCCAGTCCGCAACTTCACTTATGGTGCGAAAGGCATCGGGGGACTTACTCATAACCGGAACGTCCTGAACTTACTTGCGGTTCCCGGCGGCGACGCGATCCTTCATCAGGTGCGACGGGCGGAATGTCAGCACGCGGCGGGGCTGAATCGGTACCTCTTCACCGGTTTTGGGATTGCGACCGATACGGGCGGTTTTGTCCCGAACGCTGAAGGTTCCGAAGGATGAAATCTTGACCTGTTCGCCGCGCACCAAGGCGTCGGACATGTGGTTCAAAACGCTCTCGACGAGTTGTGCGCTTTCGTTGCGTGAAAGCCCAACTTCGCGAAAGACCGCTTCGCTCAGATCCATTCGGGTCAGTGTTTTGTCGCCCATGCTAATTCCCCTGTTGATGTCAAAGCATAGGGTGAGGGGAAATTCGCTGTCAATATCAATGAATTGCGCGAGGCTGTGTAAGCCGGTTTGTGCCGGTTACCAACGCAGCGCAACTGCACCCCAGGCCAGGCCACCACCGATTGCCTCGGTCACGATCAGATCACCGGGCTTGATTTGCCCGCGCTCCTTGCCAACAGACAGGGCCAGAGGAATCGATGCCGCCGAGGTGTTGCCGTGATCCTGAACCGTAACCACCACACGTTCCATCGGCAGGCCCATCTTCTTGGCGGTGCCCTGGATGATTCGGATATTGGCCTGATGCGGCACGATCCAATCAACATCATCGCTGCCCAGACCCGCCCGATCCAATGCTGTTTCGGCAGTTTTCGACAGTTTTTCAACGGCGTGGCGAAAAACCTGATTTCCCTGCATCCGCAGGTGACCGGTGGATTGGGTCGACACACCGCCATCCACGTAGAGCAGGTCTTTGTATCGACCGTCGGAATTGAGATCGGTTGCCAGAATGCCCCGGTCGTCCGAAGTGCCCATACCCTCTTGCGCTTCAAGCACCAGCGCACCCGCACCGTCGCCAAACAGAACGCAGGTTGACCGGTCGGTCCAGTCCATGATGCGCGAAAACGTCTCGGCCCCGATGACCAGAACCCGTTTTGCCTGACCGGACAGGATCAGCGCATTGGCGTTGCTGAGCGCAAAAACGAATCCGGCGCACACGGCCTGCACGTCAAAGGCAAACCCTTTGGTCATACCCAGCCGGGCTTGAACCATTGTGGCTGCCGATGGAAAGGTCAGGTCTGCGGTCGAGGTGGCCAGTACGATGGCGTCGATATCGTCCGCCGTTAATCCGGCATCCTGCAGGGCTGCGTTTGCGGCATGGGTCGCAAGATCGGATGTGGTCTCATCCTCGGCGGCGAAATGGCGGCGCTCGATCCCGGACCGCGTGCGGATCCATTCGTCGGTCGTGTCCAGAGTTTTCTCGAACTCGGCATTTGGAACGACCCGCTCGGGCAGGTAATGCCCGACACCTACTACAACTGAACGGCCTGCCATACTTGGGTACTGCCCTTTTTGTTCTTATTCCGACTGCGATGCAGATTGCGCGGCATCTTGTGCAAGCACGACCGTGGATGCAACCCGTGCTGCCAATTTTTCAGAGAAGCCGGATTCGGCCAATGTAAAGGCCAGTTTGACCGCAGCGGATACGCCGGTTGCGTCGGCGCCTCCGTGGGACTTGATGACCGTGCCGTTCAGGCCAAGGAACACGCCGCCATTGACCTGACGCGGGTCAATGCGTTTTTTCAAACGGTTCAACGATGTGATCGCAAGGATCGAGGCCAGCCGCGACAGCGGTGAATACTTGAATGCCTGACGCAGTAAGTCACCGATCAGGCTGGCAGTGCCTTCGCCCGTCTTGATCGCAACATTGCCGGTAAACCCATCGGTTACAATGACATCGGCCTTGTCACCCGGTATGTCGCTGCCTTCGACAAAACCCACAAATTCGAAGTTTGCCTGTTCGGCAAAATCCGTGATCATGGCATGGGCTTCTTTCAACTCGGCGCGGCCTTTATGTTCTTCGGTGCCCACGTTCAGCAGCCCGATCCGGGGGCGGGCCTGCGCCATGCCGTTGCGCGCATAGGACGCCCCCATGAGCGCAAACTGCAGCAGATCCTTTGCATCTGCCCGCACATCCGCACCCACATCCAGCATGACATTAAAGCCCTGCGGGTTGCGCGAAGGCCACAGAATCGCGATGGCCGGACGGTTTACTCCGGGCAGCTTGCGCAGGCGCATCATCGACAGCGCCATCAGCGCGCCGGTATTGCCGCAGGACACCGCGCCATGGGCCGCGCCATCGCGAACCGAATCCAGCGCGGACCACATCGAGGTCTGCTTGCCGTTGCGCACGACCTGGCTGGGCTTGTCCTCCATCGTGACCACATCCGGGCAATCACGAAAAACGACGCGCCCCTCAAGGACGCGCCGTTTGGCAACCAGTTTGCGCAGCGTTTCTTCCGGCCCGTGCAGGATGAACCCGATATTGGGGTTCTTTTCCGCGGATTTGGCAATCCCCGCCACAACGACGGCGGGGCCGGTGTCTCCGCCCATAGCGTCAACCGAGATGATGATCCGTCCGGTTTGCGTGGGCTGATCCGTCATGCCTTGGCCTGCGTCCGATCAGGCTTAGGCCGCGTCTTCGTCCAGGTCGATTTCATCGGCCTGCGCGACGACTTCGCGATCGTCGTAGTGGCCGCAGGACGCACATACATGGTGCGGGCGCTTCAGTTCGCCGCAGTTTGCGCATTCGTTCGGGTTTGCAGCAACCAGAGCGTCGTGTGCGCGGCGATTGTTGCGACGCGACTTGGAAACTTTGTTCTGTTGGACGGCCATGGTCTCAACCTTTGTCTGACTGGGGGTCGCAGATTCGCTGCTGACCCGGGTTTCGTAGTTCGTTTTTCTCGTGGTTTGACGCGCGTTTAGGGGACGAGCCCCGCAATGTCCAACCCAAATTCCGATGAGCGCGCGAAAATACTGCGATTCTCGGTATGTTCAAGCGATTTTTCTGAAGGCCTGCTATGACAGGAATTCAGGCCTCTGTCACTCGTCTTTTTTCAACGTATCGCGCAATTCTGCCAACCCGGCAAAGGGTTTTACATCTTCGTCAGTCATGGCTTGTTTGCCCGGCTCGGTATAGTCGGCTTGGCCGAGTTCCGCACCGTCCTTGCGTGGATAAAGCGGTAGTGCCAACGACAACGCCTCGACCATGATGGCGGCGGGGTCGATTTCTGCGCCAAGCGCTTCGGTTTCATCATCTTCGGGCATTTCGAACTCGGGCTCGTCTGGTTCATGCCAGTCGGACAGAAATACCCGTCGTACAGGGGTTTCGATACGTGTCGTCACCGATTCGAGCGTAACCACGCAGGTTTGAACTACCGTGGCACCCAGCCTGGCGGTCAAAACCCAGTCGCGTTTGCCCTGCGCCAGCACCTGTCCCGAGAACGATAATTTGCGCAAGCCGAGCAGCCCCAGCTCTTGTTTCAGGGCCTCAAGCGCGGTTTTGCCGGGGCGGAGTTCAAACGGTGTTGGGGCGTTCTGCGGCAGGTCTGCGACGCGCAAGGGGGTGGATCCGGTCATGTGCGACCCTTTCTTGGTGTTGAACCACGGCAACGGTTTCTGTAATCGGATAGAAGCCGTTCGCGGCCAAGACAAGAGGGTGTGCATGTTGAAGGTGACGAACAAGGTGAAACCGGCGATCCGGTTGCTGGCCTTTGGCGGCGTTGTGGCTGCGGCGGCATGTACTCCAATTGTCAAGAAACACGGATATATTCCACCGCCCGAGGATCTGGCCGAAATCAAGGTTGGCGTTGACACCCGTGATACCGTGACCGAAGCCATTGGTGCGCCCACATCGTCCGGCGTCGTTCGGGATTCGGACTATTACTACGTCTCGTCGAAAATCCGCCACTACGGCCCCAAACGGCCCGAAGTGGTCTCGCGCGAGCTGGTGGCGATCAGTTTTGATCAGCGTGGTGTCGTCCGCAATATCGAACGCTTTGGCCTGGAGGACGGGATTGTTGTTCCGCTGGAACGTCGTGTGACAGATTCCAGCGTCAAGAACAAAGGCTTCCTGCGGCAGTTGCTGGGCAATATCGGCAACTTCAACCCGGCGAACATTCCGGGCGTCAACAACTGATCTGATGCGGCCATGGCAAACGGGTTGAATGCCGAGTTGCTGAACAAAGGCCGATACAGGGCCAGATTGGCGCAGTCGCCGGGGGAAATAGCTGCGGCGCAGTCCCTCAGGACTTTGGCGTTCTCAACCGGTCAGGCCGACGGAGACTCGTTTGATGATCGATGCGCGCATGTTCTGGTCGAAGATAGCTGGTCGGATCATCAGCTTGTCTGCTGTTTTCGCATGTTCTCGATGCAAAACGGGTCAGAGATCGGCCAAAGCTATTCGGCGCAGTATTATGATCTGTCTGCATTGCAGTGCTTTGACGGTCGCATGGTCGAGATGGGGCGATTTTGCATCCATCCCCAGCGGACCGACCCGGATATCCTGCGCGTAGCCTGGGGTGCGATGACCGCCTTTGTCGATCGAAATGATGTGCAGATGTTGCTTGGCTGTTCGTCCTTTGCTGGAACCGAAACGGCGGATTATCTAGATGCGTTTGCAATGCTCAAACACCGCCATCTGGCTCCGAAACGCTGGCTTCCCCGGGTCAAGGCCCCTGACGTATTTCGCTTTGCCAGACGCCTAAGACGCCGACCGGATATGAAAAAAGCCATGCAACGGATGCCGCCCTTGCTGCGAACCTATCTGATCATGGGTGGCTGGGTCAGTGATCACGCGGTTGTCGACCGGCATATGAATACGCTTCATGTCTTCACAGGGCTCGAAATCAGGGCGATCCCTGCGGCGCGCAAACGTCTTCTGCGGGCTTTGGCCGGGTGATTTGAGTATTTGACAAAAGGTGAAGCGGGGGCGTTGACGCCTTGTTTCAGCCGGTTTAGCTGGCGGGTATGGCGAGAATACCTTTGTTGCAGATGTCCGGCATTTCCCTGACCTTCGGGGGCGATCCGGTGTTTTCCGATCTTGATCTGGTGGTTCAACCGGGCGACCGTGTCGCGTTGGTCGGGCGGAACGGCTCGGGCAAGTCTACCCTGATGAAAGTGATGGCCGGTCTGGTCGAGGCCGATCAGGGCGAGATCGTGATTCCTCCGGGTAAGTCAGTTGGTTACATGGAGCAAGATCCCGGTATGGAGGGGTTTTCAACGCTTGGTGACTATGCCTCGAGCGGGTTGGAACCGGGGGAGTTGTACAAGGTCGAACGTGCCGGAGAGGGTCTGAAATTCGACCCGTCGCGCCCGGTTGAAACCGCCTCGGGTGGGGAGCGGCGGCGGGCGGCTTTGGCCAAGCTGATGGCCGAAGCGCTGGATCTGATGCTGTTGGACGAGCCGACAAACCATCTGGATATCGAGGCAATTGCATGGCTTGAGCGCGAATTGGGCGCGACGCGGGCGGCGTTTGTGCTGATCTCTCACGACCGTGCATTCCTGCGGGCGTTGACCCGGGCGACATTGTGGATTGACCGGGGTGTTGTGCGGCGTCAGGAGCAAGGGTTCGAAGCGTTCGAGGCATGGCGGGACAAGGTTTGGGAGGAGGAAGATCAGCGGCGGCATAAGCTGAACCGTTTGATCAAGTCCGAGGCACGATGGGCTGTCGAAGGCATCAGCGCGCGACGCAAGCGCAACCAGGGCCGGGTGCGCGCCCTACAGGCGTTGCGCGCCGAGAAAGCAGCGCAGATCAAGCGTCAGGGTTCGGCAGCTATGGCTTTGGAATCAAGTCCAAAATCCGGTCGAAAGGTGATCGAGGCCAAGGGTTTGGCCAAGCGGTTCGACGACAAGCAAATTGTGCGGAATTTCGACTTGCTGGTTCAGCGCGGTGATCGGGTGGCCTTTGTCGGGCCCAACGGGGTGGGCAAAACGACGCTGTTGAAAATGCTGCTGGGACAGGAACCCGCTGATGAGGGCTCGGTGGCATTGGGAACCAATCTTGAGGTTGCCGTATTCGATCAGACCCGCGCGCAGCTGGACCCTGAGATGACACTGTGGGACAACCTGACTGGTGATCCAGAAATGCGGGTGTCGGGCAAGGCAGATCAGGTCATGGTGGGTGGGCAGCCCAAGCATGTGGTGGGCTATCTCAAAGAGTTTCTGTTCGACGATGCGCAGGCAAGAGCGGCTGTTAAGTCCTTGTCAGGAGGGGAAAAAGCGCGATTGTTGCTGGCGAAGCTGATGGCCAAATCTTCGAACTTGTTGGTGCTGGACGAGCCGACAAACGATCTGGATGTTGAGACGCTGGACCTGCTGCAAGAGCTGTTGGACGACTATGACGGCACCGTTTTGCTGGTCAGTCACGACCGGGATTTTCTGGACCGAGTGGCCACCACGACCATCGCGATGGAGGGTAACGGCCGCGCGACGGTTTATGCAGGAGGATGGTCAGACTATATTGCGCAGCGTGGCGATATTTCTGAGAAAAAGGAAGATAAAACAAAACCTTCCAAGCTAAAGATAAAGCAAGAGACGAAGCCGAAATCTGGGCTTTCCTTTTCGGAAAAACACCGGCTAGAGAAACTGCCCGCCGAGATCGCGCGGCTTGAGGCCGAGATCGCCAAGTTGGAAGACCTGATGTCAGACCCGGACCTGTTCACGCGCGAGCCGGTGAAGTTCCAGAAAGCCACCGAAGCGCTGGTTGAGCGGCAGCAAAAACTGTCGGCGGCCGAGGAAGACTGGCTGACGTTGGAAGAGAAGGCTGAAGGCGGATAGTTCGATTTGTACAGGCCGAAAACAGCGGTTTGTTCGATTTGTACAACTTTTGAAGCCCTGGAATTGAATGGTTTGTTAACCGATCCGCGTCATCTCATTCAGCGTGAAATCGGCAACCGCGCCGTCGGTCGCCTGCATGTAAGCGGCTAGGTGGGCGGCGTTCATGTGGTTCTGCCATTGGTCGCGGCTCTGCCAGTTTTCGTAGAACACAAAGACCCCGGGATTTCTTGTATCGACATGAAGGTCGTATTGCAGGCATCCGTCTTCGTCGCGTGTGATGGGGATGAGCCTTTGCAGCTCGGTGCGGACGAGGTCTTCTTTGCCGGGATGAGCGGTGATCCGGGCGACGATCGTAAGGGGCATGATCTTTCCTTGCGGGTCGTGAACGTGATAGCCGAGATATGAGATGTATAGACCGCTTGCGCAAGTACGCACTATTTATGCGGGTAGGTACATTTTGTATACTGTATATTTAGGCAAATCAGAGGACGCGGGATGGAGCGGTTTGACAGATATGACTGCAGCGGTGGATGCCCGGTGGAGGCGGGACTGGAACAGATATCGGGCAAGTGGAAGGGGTTGGTGATCTATCATCTGATGGATGGAACGATGCGGTTCAACGCCCTGTCTCGTGCTTTGGGGACCGTGACGCAACGCAGTCTTACCAAGCAACTGCGTGAGCTTGAAGTCGACGGTATCGTGGATCGCAAGGTTTATGCCGAGGTGCCGCCGAAGGTCGAATACAGCCTGACCAACAAGGGGCGGGCGTTGCGTCCGGTGATCGAGGCGTTGGCCGAGTGGGGGCAGAGCCGGGTTATTGACCTGTCCCAATAGGCCGGGCCGGATTGCCTGCGACCGTTTGATCCGGCGCGACGGATTTGGTCACGACGCTGCCTGCGCCGATGATCGCGCGGTCGCCGATGGTAATGCCGGGCAGGATGACGGCTGCACCACCGATCCAGACGTTTTTGCCGATGGTGACGGGGTGGGCGACCTCAAGGCCCCGGGCGCGAAGATCAGGGTCTTTGGCGTGCTCGGCGCAGTAGATCTGGACAGCGGGGCCCAGCATGGTTCCGTCGCCGATCCGGACTGGGGCGGTGTCCAATATGGTGCAGCTCGCATTGAGATAAACCCGGTCGCCCAGCGACAGATTGATTCCATAGGCGCAGTGAAAGGGGGCCTCGACAAAGCAATCCCGCCCGATTTCGGCAAACAAGGCGGCCAGTTCGGCCGCAATGGGACCGCGATCATCAGGCGGGCAGGAGTTATGGGCATGAACCGCGCGACGGGCGCGCTGGCGCATCTGTTCAAGCTCTGGGTCGAGGCAGGTGTACCAGTCACCTGCCGCCATTTTCTGCCGTTCGCTCATGCCCGAGAGTTAGCGCATCAAACCTGCGCCGTCGATGCAAGAACGCTGAACGCCCGTTTCGCACGGCGTTGATGGTCATGGGTGTAGCTGGGTGCCCGAGGGTCCGAGTGGCGAAGGGGTCGCATCGTCATCTGTTGAGCGGTGGCCGAGGGGCCATGGCGGTTGCGTCTGTTTCTGGTGCGCTGCGGGGCGTTTGTGTTGGACCGATTGAGTGGGTGCGCTGGCGTATGTCTTCCAACACGGGGTCGAGGCAGGTGTACCAGTCACCTGCCGCCATTTTCTGCCGCTCGATCATGCGTCCGTCCTACCGCATCCGCAATGCGCCATCGATGCGGATGACCTCGCCGTTGAGATAACCCATCTCGACGATGAACCCGGCAAGGCGACCATATTCGCACGGGTCGCCCAGGCGGGGTGGGTTGGGGACGTCGGCGGCCAGTTGGGCCTGTATCTCATCCGGCAGGCCAGCGAGCATCGGGGTCATGAAGATGCCGGGGGCGATGGTCATGACGCGGATCCCCGTCGAAGCCAGATCGCGCGCCATGGGTAGGGTCATGCCAACCACGCCGCCTTTCGAGGCGGCATAGGCAGCCTGGCCTTTCTGCCCGTCAAAGGCAGCAATCGAGGCGGTGTTGATGATCACGCCGCGCGCACCGTCCGGCTCGGGGTCGTTCTTGGCCATCTGGGCCGCAGCGAGGCGCGCGACATTGAAGCTGCCAACAAGGTTGATATCGATTGTACGCTGGAAGGCGTCCAGCGGGTGAGGGCCGTCTTTGCCGACCGTTTTGGCTCCGATCGCGATCCCGGCGCAGTTCACGGCGGCGGTGATCCGGCCCATCTGATCCACCGCCTGCGCGATTGCGGCGGCGACCGAGGATTCATCGGTCACGTCTGTTTCAACAAAGTTGCCGCCGATTTCCGCAGCGACCTGCGGCCCGCGCAGGGTGTCGCGGTCCAGCACTGTCACCTGTGCACCGTGTTCGGCAAAGTGGCGCGCGGTTGCTTCGCCCAGTCCGGACGCGCCGCCGGTGATGATCGCAGCCGTGGATGACAGGTGCATGGTGATCTCCTCCAAGGGATATGAACACTTGTTCAATAACCGTTTCTGCCGGGGTCTGTCCACCGGTTTGATTGTGGCTTGTCTGAGGGAAAGCTCAGCAAGTCTTCATGTTTGCTTCACGATGCATCGCCAATTCGTGAATGAACATCCTGATGTCATTGGGTGTTTGCCATTCAGGAGGTGCCGATATGGTTAAGAGTACAAAGCAGACACTGGGCGCAATCGTGGCAGCGCCGTTCATGGGTGTATTTATGGTTGGGAGCGCGGCTGCCGCCTCGGAGACGTGTAACTGGAAGACAGCGCGGGATCTGGCGAATGCGGGCGATTATGCCGGTTTATGCGATTGCGCGCAGGTGACGCCGAGTTTTCTTGATCGTTTGCAGAAGCGGTCGGATTTCGAAACAACGCTAAGCGTTGCGAATGCGCAATGTCCGGGGCTGGCGGTGTTGCTGACGGATTTGCCAACCGCAAGCCTGACGAATGTTGCGGACAACCGGGCCGGTGAGGGCCGCGATTCTGATCGGCCCGATGGCGGTGTCGGAGGTGAGGCCGAGGGCGGTGGGTCCGGCGGTGGCAATCCCGGTGGTGGCAGTGGCCCGGATACCGGCGGAGGCCCAGGTGGCGGTGGCGCTCCGGGTGACGGCGGAGATCCCGGTGATGGCGGGGATCCCGGTGACGGTGGTGATCCGGGTGATGGCGGTGATCCCGGCGGCAACAATGGCGGCCCGGGCAACGGGAACGGCAACAACGGTAACCCTGGCAATGGCGGGGGGAATACCGGTGGCTCTGGCCCGGGAACGGGGAATGGCGGCGGAAACAACGGTAACGGCGGCGGCTCAGGAAACGGCGGCGGTGGCGACGGTAAAGGTGGCGGCAAGGGCGGCGACGGAAAAGGTGGCGGCAAAGGCGGCGACGGAAAAGGTGGCGGCAAAGGCGGCGACGGAAAAGGCAAGAAGTAGCCTCACCCTGATCCACGATGACAATCGGCCATCGCAGGGTGGCCGATTTGTTCGTATGCGGTCGGTAGCCGGGGTCAGAGGTTCAGCGGTAGCTTGAAGGGCTTGATTCCTGTTGCAAGCGGCATTTTCTTGGCGACGGTCGGGGGCAGCTTGGACCTTGCGATGCGCTCGGCCGGTTTGCCGTCGCGGAAAAAGCTGTCAAACCTCCAGCTTGCTTCGAGCGTGCGGGGCAGTTTGCTAAGCATACGTGTAGTTTCCTTGGTGGCGCCGCTGCCCCACCATGGTTTCATCCCACCTTTGCACTTTGCATGAAACCTGACTCGGACGCGATAACCGGTTGCCTTTTCTTCCTTTTTGACCTCCTGAAGCAGCTTGATCAGCTTGGATTCGAACTTGCTATAGTAGCTCGAGTTCGAGCTTGCCGACATCGGCGTCAGGTTCGCATTCGTCCCCGGTCCGCCCAGCTTTTCGCTGAGGATGTGCCCCTTGATATAGGTCTGGGCCTGCAGCTCCGAGTAATCCGCGAGCATATGAATCTCGCCGAGTGCCAGCAGTTCCAGGATCTTGTCGACGGATTTTGCCTTGGCCAGTTTTTCCAGCGTCGATTTGCTGGACAGTGCCTTTTGGACGGCGGACAGATCGATCAGGTCCTTGACGTCCCAACGCGAATTGAACCGTTCGACGATGCTGCAATGCCCTGAGGCTGGAGAGCTGCCTTTTATCTTAAGGCTGTCGGTTGTCAGAATGCAGGTGACCTCATCCGCGCCGGTCGAGAACTTTTCGCCTTCAAAGATGACGTCGCTGCGTTTGGAGGATTTGAAAATGTTTTGAACAACCATGGCGAACAAACTGTGAAACTCGTGATGTTGTCAGAGTAGCACAGAATTTGCCGCAGCAAAGAAGCCGGGTTCACACAAGCCCCGGGCGCAAGTTGCTCGCGCCCGGAGGGGACCAAATCAGCCCAGTTGCACCAGAGCGTGGCGTTTTTTGCCCGCGCTCAGCTTGATCGGCGAGGACAGCGCGCCCGCGTCGATCATCAGGCCTGCGTCGGTCAGGGGCGCGTCGTCCAGCCGTGCGCCGTTTTCGGCGATCAGGCGCTTGGCCTCTTTGCCGGATTTGGCGAGGCCGCATTTGACGATGATCTGCACGATCGAGGCGGGCAGGTCAGCGGCGTTGAGCGACAGGGTCGGAAGGTCCCCGCCGACACCGCCTTTTTCGAACACTTCGCGGGCGGTGGCCTCGGCCGTTGCGGCAGCTTTGGCCCCGTGCAGCAGGGTTGTGACTTCGTTGGCGAGGCGGATTTTGGCCTCGTTGATCTCGGACCCTTCCAGTGCGGCCAGACGGTCGCATTCGTCGACCGGAAGCTCAGTGAAGATCTTCAGGAACCGGCCCACATCGGCGTCGGTGGTGTTGCGCCAGAACTGCCAGAATTCGTAAGGAGACAGCATGTCACCGTTCAGCCAAACGGCCCCGCCCTGCGATTTGCCCATTTTCCGCCCGTCGCTGGTGGTCAGCAGCGGCGTGGTCAGGCCATAGATCTCGTGATCCAGCACGCGACGGGTCAGGTCGATGCCGTTGACGATGTTGCCCCATTGGTCCGAGCCGCCCATCTGCAGAACGCAGTCATAGCGGCGGTTCAGCTCAAGGAAATCATAGGCCTGCAGGATCATGTAGTTGAATTCGAGGAAGGACAGCGACTGTTCCCGATCCAGCCGCGATTTCACCGACTCGAACGACAGCATCCGGTTGACCGAGAAATGCCGCCCGATATCGCGCAGGAAATCGAGGTAGTTCAGGCTGTCGAGCCACTCAGCATTGTTCAGCATCAACGCGCCAGTGTCGCTGTCATCGTAGGACAGGTATTTGGCGAACACATTCTGCATTCCGGCGATATTGTCGTCGATCTGTTCAGGGCCCAGCAGGGGGCGCTCGTCCGACCGGAACGAGGGGTCGCCCACCTTGGTGGTGCCGCCGCCCATCAGGGTGATCGGTTTATGGCCGGTTTTTTGCAGCCAGCGCAGCACCATAATGTTCATCAGATGGCCCACATGAAGCGACTGCGCGGTGGCGTCATATCCGATATAGGCTGTTTGCACCCCGCTGATCAGCGCGTCGTCAAGGCCCTGATAATCGGTGCAGTCGGCGAGAAAGCCGCGCTCGATCATCGTGGCGATGAAATCCGATTTGGGGTGGTAGGTCATATCCGTGCCCTTTGGGTTGATGTTGCGGGGCACTGTATAGGCGGCGCGAGGGGTAAGGAAAAGGTGCTAATGTGGCGACCTGCGGGATGGTGTTGATCCCGGGGCGCGGGGTGGAAAAAAAGCGCAGACATTTGGTCAAGTATCTTGCTTCACCGGTGGTATCAGGTGCAGGTTGGCCGAATACACCGCTAAGTTGTATCGCCGGACAAGCAGGAGACGCGCGTGAACCGCAGTACACGAAATTTGGGGCCCATCCGGGCGCTTGGGGCTATGTCGGGAACCTCATTGGATGGGGTGGATGCGGCGGTTGTGGAAACCGATGGACAGGCGATCTTTGGTTTTGGGCCAAGCGGGTATCGCGCCTATTCCGAGGCTGAGCGCGCGGTTTTGCGGTCGGCGCTGGGGGAATGGCATGGTCAGGCTGTGGATGGCGCGGCGGAACTGGTCACCCGCGCCCATGCCGAGGCGCTGTCCGAGTTTGAAGAGGTGGATCTGATCGGGTTTCACGGCCAGACGCTGGCGCACGAGCCGCGCGGGCGGGGGACCTTGCAGGTGGGCGACGGGCAGGGCTTGTCGCAGGCGCTGGGCCTGCCGGTGGTCTGGGACTTTCGCAGCGATGATGTGGCGCTGGGGGGCGAGGGCGCGCCGCTGGCACCGTTTTACCACTTTGCCTGTGCCAAGTGGATCGGCGCGGATCAGCCGATCTGTTTCCTGAATCTGGGCGGGGTCGGGAACCTGACCTATGTTGATCCGTCTTTTGACGGCCCCGAAGAGCCCGGCGCGTTGCTGGCCTTTGACACCGGCCCTGCGAATGCGCCGGTGGATGATCTGATGCAGGCGCGGCTTGGGCTGCCGATGGACCGCGACGGGGCGGTTGCGTGCGGCGGCACGGTGGAAACCGGCGCGCTGGAGCTGTTTCTGGCCGAGCCGTATTTTGCGCGGATGCCGCCGAAATCCTTGGATCGGAACGATTTTGCCGAGATGATCGGGTTGGTGAAAGAACTGAGCGATGCGGATGCCGTGGCGACGTTGACCGCGATGTGTGCCGCCGGTGTGGTGAAGGGGATGGAGCATTGCCCGAAACCGCCCGCCCGCGTGCTGGTCACAGGCGGCGGGCGGCGCAATCCGGTGCTGATGGAGATGCTGCGCGTGTCACTGGACTGCCCTGTCGAACCGGTCGAGGCCGTCGGGCTGGACGGCGACATGCTTGAGGCGCAGGCGTTTGCCTATCTGGCGGTACGCGTGGCGCGCGGGCTACCGACATCCTGCCCCGGCACAACCGGGGTAAGCGCGCTGGTAGGCGGCGGGACGGTCAGTACGGTTTCCGCTGCTAGGGTCAGGACCCATTAATCTTGCGCCACTGGCGTGTGAACGGCAATAAAGCAGTGGTTTTGAGCGCGCCGGGACTGGCGGGGTCAATTCCAAGCGATCAAAGCCGCTGCTTTGCAGCGGTTCACGCGTCCGAAGGATTTGGCTGATTTTGCCTCTGAGCTGCGTTACACCCCTTTGAAATAGAACCACTATTCCGGCAGGGATGTGCCTTATCAGAACCAAAATAAGCCAAACCAGTGGCGCAAGATTAATGGGTCCTGACCCTAGAATGCAGACTTGAAGACCCGGCGCACTTTGCCCGTCACCATGTCCATTGTGGGCATTCTTGCGGAAAGTTCTTCGGTGAGTTTGCCGATGCCCAGAGTGTCCCACGGCCTTTCACCGGCGTATTCGGTCTGATCGAGAATTTCGAAGAACGTGTCGTGGATCACGTCCTTGTAGTAAGCCTCGGAAAAATTTCGCGCGTATCGGGCGTGCCACGGTTTTATTGTTCCCAGCAGGTGCACAATGTTGCCTTCGATCGGGAACGGTTTCTCGTACTGAGAAATGTTCCAGCTGACATCGAGTTCGAGAATCCGGTCTTCGAACATGATGTTGAGCGCATCCTGATCCTGCGAGTGCAGGATATCGGCCTTTTCCAGGGTCAGATCGACGATTTTCGATGTCGTGTCATTGGCACGCCAATAGTCCAGATCGATGACCAGAATACCGGCGTTGAAGTATTTCCTGGGGTCTTTCAGGCCCAGTCTTTCGCCGATGGAAAGGTCGGGAAATTCGGCACGTGCGCTGATATCGATCGCAGCGGCCAGAACGTTGTCGCCAAGGTCCATATGCATCAGCTCGGCCACGTCTTTGTAAACCAGCAGATCAATGTCCAGATAGACGCATTTCTTCAGAGAAGGGAAAAAATCGGCAATGAAATAACGCGCATAGCTCATCTTGCTTTTCAGATAAGCGGTCGAGCGGAAAGCCGAGACGCGGCTTGCGTCCAGATCTTCGAACACGACGGTTCCAAGATTTTTGTGCTGAAACGACTTTCTGAGCGTTTCCTTGTCGCTGTCCAGAAACCCTTCGCAGATCACGTGGACGTTTGCCGTTTCCGAGCAGTGGTCCAGCGCGGACCGAACCGAAACGGCCATCCCCCAAATGATATTCCGATCACCACAAAAAACCAGATCGACCATGACGCACCTATCAACAAGAACAATGGGTAGAAACTTGAAAGCTATTAGGCGGACTCTGTCACGTTGCCCCCATTTGCGCAAGATGAATGGGCGTTGATGCTCAGCCCCGCGCGATGTCGAACCCGGGCGGGGCGAGGTCGAAGCCGTCGAATTCGAACCCCGGAGATACGGTGCAGCTGACCAGAGTGTAAGCTCCGGTGCTGCGGGCGGCTTGCCAGTGGTTTTGGGGGACGATCAGTTGTGGGGCGCCTTTGGTTAGGTCCGGGGTCAGCAGGTGATCCTGAGCGTGCCCCTGATCGGTTTCGGAGATCGACAGGATCAGGGGCGCGCCCGCGTGGTATAGCCAGATTTCGGTAGCATCGACTTTGTGCCAGTGGCTCGCCTCATCCGCTTGCAGCAGGAAATAGATGCAGGTGCCGGTAGCGCGGCCGGAATTGTTGGCGCGCCATGTTTCGCGGAACCAGCCGCCTTCGGGGTGTTTCTGCAGGCGCAGGTGGTCGATGATCTGTTGCGGGGTCATTGGCGTTCCTTCTGTGTCGGCGCGATTATGCATGGGCACGCACGATCTGCTATGGCAATCGCGCAAACAGGCCATATGTTTGCCGCATGACCCTGACGATCCCTTTCGATAACAGTTTTGCCCGACTGCCGAACACGTTCTATGCGCGGCAGGCCCCGGTGCCGGTGCGTGCGCCGCGTCTGATCGCGTTTAATGACGCGTTGGCGCAGATCCTGCGGGTGACGCCCGGTGAGGTGCACGAGATGGCCGAGGCCTTTGCGGGGAACACGCTGCCCGGAGGGGCCGAGCCCTTGGCGCAGCTCTATTCCGGGCATCAGTTCGGGACTTACAATCCGCAGCTTGGCGACGGGCGCGCGGTTTTGCTGGGTGAGACGGTTGGGACGGATGGGGTGCGCCGGGATATTCAGCTAAAGGGGTCAGGGCCGACGCCATTTTCGCGGCGGGGGGACGGGCGCGCATGGCTGGGGCCGGTGCTGCGTGAATATGTGGTGTCCGAGGCGATGCATGGGCTGGGTATTCCGACCACGCGGGCCTTGGCTGCGGTGGAAACCGGTGAGATCGTGCTGCGCGAGGGACCGCTGCCCGGTGCGGTGCTGACGCGCGTGGCGCAGAGCCATCTGCGGGTCGGCTCGTTTCAGGTTTTTGCTGCGCGGGGGCAGTTGGACAGTTTGCAGCGGCTGACGAATTACGCGATTCAGCGGCATTATCCTGATGCTGAGGGGCCGATGGGCCTGCTGCGAGCGGTGCGCGATGCGCAGGCGCGGCTGATCGCGCAGTGGATGAGCGTCGGGTTTATCCACGGGGTGATGAATACCGACAATTGCTCGGTCGCGGGTGAGACTATCGATTACGGGCCTTGCGCGTTTATGGACAGCTATCATCCGAATACGGTCTACAGTTCGATTGACCGGATGGGGCGGTATGCCTATTCGAACCAGCCCGACATTGCGGTCTGGAACATTGCGCAACTGGCGACGGCGCTGATCCAGCAGTTCGAGGAAAAAGAGGCCGCCGTGGAAGAGGCGACCGAGATTGTTCATGCCATGCCCGACCTATTGCAGCAAAACTGGCTGGACCGGTTCCGCGCCAAGATTGGTCTGGCGACGGCGGAAGAGGGCGATCTTGAGATGATCTCGGACCTGCTGACGCGGATGACGCAGAATGAGGCGGATTTCACCAATACGTTCCGGGCGCTGGGCAGCGAGGCGGCGCGGGATCAGTTCACGGATCGCGCGGCGTTTGATGGCTGGGCCAAGGGGTGGCGTGCGCGTTTGGCACGGGAAGAAGCGCCCGCTCAGGTGATGCAAGCGGCAAACCCGGCCTTTATCCCACGCAACCATCGGGTCGAGCAGATGATTCAGGCGGCGGTGGCGGGGGACTATGATCCGTTCCATCGGTTGAATGAGGTGCTGGCGCGGCCTTATGAGGACCAACCAGATCATGTGGACCTGACCCGGCCCCCAGCAGAGAACGAGGTGGTTCAGGCCACGTTCTGCGGCACCTGACGGCGGCCCAGAATTTCGAATTGCAGGCGGGCTTCGGACACTTCGATGGGCAGCGTCGGAGAGATCAGCCCGCTATCGGCCAGCATGACGGATTCGCGTTTCAGCTGGATTTCGCGGCCGCCTTCGGACTGCACATATGTGCCCGACGTGCTTTTGTCGGACAGGATCAGTTTGCCGTCCTTCATGTTCAGCACGGCGTGCAGGCGCGACACCCAAGGCTGGGTCAGGATCACGTCGCAATCGGGGGACCGGCCAATCGTCAACTCACCATTATCGTGACAGCGCCACGAGCGGTCCTCGTGGCTAAGCAGCAGGGTCAGGCGTTCTTCGGGTTTCCAGTGATCCTCGGTCCGGCCATAGGACAGGGGCAGCCGGGTCTGGGTAAACGGGTCCATCGCCGGATTGATCAGGGAATGCGCGGCAAACTGTTCGGTCAGGCCCTTGAGGTTGAGCCGCCCGAGCGGTTTGAGCACACGGCGGATATCTTCGTGCAGCATCGCAGCGACACCGTCGCTAACGCAGGCCTCGCCGGGGTTGGCGGCGGTGGCAAGGCGGGCGGTGACGTTAACAGCCTCGCCATAGACACCTTTTTCGGCGATGACGATGGGCCCGCAATGCACGCCCACATGCACGGACAGTGAGGTTTCTGGAGAGCCTTCGATCAGATCCATCGATGCCTTCAAAGCGGCATTTGCATCCGTGAAATAGCTGAGGACATCATCGCCTTTCTGCCCGACCTGCGTGCCGCCATGGGCCGCCAGAACGCGCCGCAGGCGGTCGAGTTCAAGCTGGATCAGGCGCTGTGCCTCGCCATCGCCCACCGCTTTGTATAGCGGGGTGCTCCCGGAAATGTCGGCGATGACCAGGGTGGCAAAGGTTGTATCCACGTTTGATCCTTTGTTCGGCTTTGCGGGCACTTTAACGATCCAGAGCGTTCTGTACATGCAATTTGCGTTTTGGTGGAGCCGTTTAAGGTTAATTCTGCTTTAGGTTTCGGGATAGGGCCGAGATTCATATTGCGCTGCGCGCTGGGCGTGGCAGTGTTGGTGGTTTCAGAACCTGCGGAAATTCATGACACGCCCAGCGACACTTCGCCTTGCCAGCTACAATATCCAGAAATGCGTTGGTCTGGATTTCCGTCGCCAGCCGCAGCGCATTCTGCAGGTGCTGGACAGCTTGCGGGCCGATATCGTGGTGCTGCAAGAGGCGGACAAGAGGCTGCCGCCGCGCCCGGCGGCGCTGCCGCATTTCATGCTGGACGAGGCCGGGTGGCAGATCGTCGATCTGGGCGGCGCGGGCAGTCTGGGCTGGCACGGCAACGCGGTGATCTGGCGGGGGGATCACATCGCGGTGCGTCAGACAGGCCATCACGATTTGCCGGGGCTGGAGCCTCGGGGGGCCGTTCGGGTCGAGTTTGACACGCCCATCGGGCCGTTGCGGGTGATGGGGATGCATCTGGGGCTGTTGCCTGCCTCGCGCCGTCAGCAGATCATCCATATCCGGCGATGCGATTCCGATCTGTCGCAGATGCCGACCGTCTGGGCCGGGGATTTCAACGAATGGTCGCGCCAGCCGGTGCTGGATCATCTGGCCCCGGACATGCGGTTTCTGCCTCCTGTGCCCAGCTTTCCTGCGGCTCAGCCGCTGGGGGCGCTGGATCGGATCGCGCTGGGGCAGGGCTTGCGGGCCAGCGGCCACGGGGTGCATGATGCGCGGCCTGCGCATATCGCATCGGACCATTTGCCGATCTGGGCAGACCTTCAGCGTGCTGCCTGAAATTGCAGCAATGGCGATGCATTTCGGCGGTGGCGTAACCCGATCAGACATATTAAGACAAAAGTCCGTATAGTTCTGAGGGTAACAATGTCCGACACGATCATCGCCCGCTGCGAAGCCAAGGGCCTGCGCATGACAGGCCAGCGCCGGACCATCGCGCGTGTGCTGCAGCAAAGCGCCGATCACCCGGATGTGGAAGAGCTGTATGCCCGCGCCTCGGCCGAGGATGCGGGGATTTCGATTGCCACGGTGTATCGAACGGTGAAGCTGTTTGAAGAGGCCGGGATACTGGAGCGGCTGGAGTTTGGCGACGGCCGCGCGCGATACGAGGATGCCGAGCGGGATCATCATGATCACCTGATCGACATGCACTCGGGCGAGGTGATCGAATTTGTCGACCCCGAGATCGAGGCGTTGCAGGAAAAGATCGCCGCCAAGCTGGGCTATAAGCTGAAAGGGCACCGGCTGGAGCTGTACGGCGTTCCGCTGGACAAGGACTGATCCATCAGAAAACGCGATTGGAGGCATCACGGCATGTCATCCAAGCTGTCGCAATCGGGCTTGCGGTGTCGCGAAACATGCTGTTGATCTGGCCCGAGGGCCGGGATTTCACCCGCACGCCCCATTGGAAACGCGCATGAACAATGTAAACGGCATTCTGCTGCTGATCGGATCGATGGCAGCTTTTGCAATCGAGGATATGTTTATCAAACACCTGTCGGCCAGTGTGCCGACCGGGCAGATCCTGATTGTGCTGGGCGTTTTCTGCGGTCTGGCCTTTGCGCTGTTGTCGGTCGCCACGCGCAAGCGCATCCTGGATCCGGCGGCTTGGAGCCTGCTGCCGGTTGTGCGTGCGGCGTGCGAGGGGCTGGGCGCGGTGCTGTTCGTGACCGCACTGTCCTTGATCGATCTGTCAACGGTCGCTGCCGTATTTCAAGCGCTGCCGCTGGCCGTGACGATGGGCGCTGCACTGTTTCTGGGCGAAAAGGTCGGCTGGCGGCGGTGGAGTGCGATTGGGGTCGGCTTCATCGGTGTGCTGATGATCATCCGCCCGGGGCTTGAGGGGTTCCAGCCCGAAACACTGTTGGTTGTGGCAACGGTGTTTCTGATCGCAGCGCGTGATCTGGTGACCCGCAGGATCGATGCGCGGGTCGCGTCGAGCGTTGTGGCGCTGCAGGCTTATATCGCCGCCATTCTGGCGGGGTCCGTGTTGATGATCACCACCGGGCAATTGCTAACACCGGTGCAACCGGCGCAGGTGGGGCCGTATCTGGCGGCGGTGATTTTCAGCATGTTGGGCTATTACGGCATCGTCGCCGCGATGCGGGTGGGCGAAGCCTCGGCCATGATGCCGTTCCGCTATACGCGGTTGGTGTTTTCGATGATCGCCGGTGTTTTGATGTTCAACGAACGCCCGGATCTCATGACGTTGGCAGGGGCCACGCTGATCATCGGCTCGGGCCTATACACCTTTGTTCGCGAACGCCGTCTGGCGCGGCAGATGGCCACTGCCTGATCGCTGTTGGCGCAAACAGCAGGCTGTTAACCCTAATGGCAGGAAAATATGCGTGTTAGCGATAACGGAACTGGTTTACTTTTTGCCGGTTGCTGCTATGACGCCTGCAACGGAATGCAGCCACAGGGACGGCCTCATGAGCACGATCATCGACATCCACGCACGCGAAATTCTGGACAGCCGGGGCAACCCGACGGTTGAGGTGGACGTGATTTTGGAAGACGGCACCATGGGCCGTGCGGCTGTGCCCTCGGGCGCGTCGACAGGGGCCTATGAGGCGGTGGAAAAGCGCGACGGTGACAAGGCGCGCTATCTGGGCAAGGGCGTTCTGGAAGCCGTTGCTGCGGTCAACGGTGAGATTGCCGAGGAACTGGTGGGTTTTGACGCGACCGAGCAGGTGGCGATTGATCAGGCGATGATCGAACTGGACGGGACCGAGAACAAGGGCCGTTTGGGAGCGAATGCGATCCTGGGTGTCTCGTTGGCTACAGCGAAGGCCGCGGCGGATTTCACCACGCAGCCCCTGTATCGCTATGTCGGCGGCACCTCGGCCCGGGTTCTGCCGGTTCCGATGATGAACATCATCAATGGGGGTGAGCACGCCGATAACCCGATCGACATTCAGGAATTCATGATCATGCCGACCTCGGCCAGCAATATCCGCGAGGCGGTACGCATGGGGTCCGAGGTGTTCCACACGCTGAAAAAAGAGCTGTCGGCGGCGGGTCTGGCCACCGGTGTGGGCGACGAGGGTGGTTTTGCGCCGAACATTGCCTCGACCCGCGAGGCGCTGGATTTCATCCTGAAGTCCATCGAAAAGGCAGGTTACAAGCCGGGCGAGGAAATCCATCTGGCTTTGGATTGCGCCGCGACCGAATACTACAAGGACGGCAAATACGTTCTGTCGGGTGAGGGCAAAAGCCTGAGCAGCGAAGAAAACGCGGCCTATCTGGCGGCGCTGGTTGCGGATTATCCGATCATCTCGATCGAAGACGGCATGTCCGAGGATGACTGGGACGGCTGGAAGGCACTGACCGACGCTTTGGGTGACAAGGTGCAACTGGTCGGTGACGACCTGTTCGTGACCAACCCCGCGCGTCTGGCCGAGGGGATCGAACGGGGCTGCGCGAACTCGATGCTGGTCAAGGTGAACCAGATCGGCTCGCTGACCGAGACCCTGCGCGCCGTCGATATGGCCCACCGCGCGCGGTATACCAACGTGATGTCGCACCGCTCGGGCGAGACCGAGGACGCCACCATTGCCGATCTGGCGGTGGCGACAAACTGCGGTCAGATCAAGACCGGCAGCCT
Organism: Ruegeria sp. E1; assembly: GCF_056534225.1. Taxonomy (NCBI): domain Bacteria; kingdom Pseudomonadati; phylum Pseudomonadota; class Alphaproteobacteria; order Rhodobacterales; family Roseobacteraceae; genus Ruegeria; species Ruegeria sp. E1. The sequence goes on from NZ_JBQFPE010000001.1 coordinate 244,061, forward strand.
CGCGCGGTCGGACCGGTTGGCCAAATACAACCAGCTGATCCGCATCGAGGAATCTCTGGGCGAGGTCGCGGAATACGCGGGTGCGTCGATTTTGAAGCGGTGAGCACAGAGCATTTATCGTCTGGAAACCGGTCCCTATTCGGGGGCCGGTTTTTTTGTTTTGAAGACAATTAGGCGCGGACGATTGTTTCGGGTAAGCTTCTGCTCAGGTGCCAGGCTTTTGGGGCAACGGAAAATTTCGATTGATGAGTGAGGACATTCCAATGACGTCTATGAAACCTGCAATCTACAGCTTGGTTTTTTTGAGCCTGCCGACCGCCGCCCTGGCAGGACCGCCGGCCCCGGCCGTTTGCGCGAAGATGGTGGCGAGCGACATCAGTGGGCAGATCACGATGGAGGAATGTTTGTGCACCTATCTGGTGGCGGAACAGGTGTTGGATAATGATATCAAGGAATTGCTGTTCAAATCCTGGTACACGGGCGAAAACGTGACTGATGAGTTGAATGCGCTGCCGAATCCCAAGCGGGTTCCAAAGCAATTCAGCCGGATGGAGCGCGGCATGAAGCAGAAATGCGTCATAAAGCAATAGGGTTCGGCTTTTCGCTGAATTGATGCGAAAAATCAGACAATCACATGCTTATCTGTGAACTTGTTCATACTTAGGCTATAATGGCGGCGTTATTCTGATCTGCATTACAGAAAGGAGGGCGCAATGTCTGCTTCAAGAATCCTTCTTGTTCTTTCCATGGTCTCGGCTGGCGTTCTGGCCGCATGTTCCGAACCGGGGACCTATCCGATTACGGGGATGGAAGTGTCTCAGGACGACCCGGTGCAGGAAATGTACAATACCGGCCTGATTTTCCGCGGGGAGTCCCGCTAGAGCATTTTGCTCATCAGCATATAGCGGTCGCGCGGTTTGAAGCCCGAGCGCAGGTAAAGCTTATGCGCGGATTCATTTGTGCGATCGACCTCAAGATGCAGGGCGGTCAGACCGGCCTCGGCCAGTGCTTTGGGCAGGTCGTGCAGTACTTCGGTGGCGATGCCGCGACCGCGCACGGCGGGGCGGATGTAGATTTCATCGACAAAGGCGTCCATGCCGCCGAACTCGACCGACCAGCCGAAGGTGAGGATGACATAGCCCAGCGGCGCGCGGCCCGGGCCGATCAGGTAGATGCAGCCATGGGGGATGCCTTCTAGCAAGGGGGCCAGTGCGGTGCGGCGTTTGTCGTCATCCTGCGCGATGCCGGATTCCGAGTGAAAGGCCGACACCAGCGCCATCAGGCGATCCAGATCGTCGGGGCGGGCAAGGCGGAGAGCGGCGGTCATAGGCGGGCCAGCCTTTCTGTCAGCAGGTCAAAGAATCCCTGAGCGTCCACGTCGCCCATGAACATGGCATTTGGTGCGCGGTCTGTGACCCGCCACCAGTCGGCGACGGTCATGCCCAGGGTCAGTTCCGATTGGGTTTCAATCTCGACATTGATATGGCGGCCCGAGAACAGGCCGGGCCGGATCAGATAGGCGGTGACGCAGGGATCGTGCAGGGGAGCCCCTTCAGAGCCGTATTTTTCCTTGTCGAAACGTTCAAAGAAGTCGGTCATCTCGGCAACCGCATGGCCCACCTTGCTGTCCAGTGCGCGGAAGGCATCATTGCGGTGTGGTGTGACCAGTGCGTCATGGGTGACATCCAGCGGCATCACCACGAGATGGGCGCCGGATTTGAATACGATATCAGCGGCTTCTGGGTCGACATAAATGTTGAATTCCGCCGCCGGGGTGATGTTACCGACCTCGAAATACGCCCCGCCCATCAGGACGATCTCCTGCACGCGATCCACGATATCCGGAGCCTTGCGGAAGGCGGTGGCGATGTTGGTCAGTGGCCCCAGCGGGCAGAGGGTCACGGTGCCGGGCTCATGTGCGCGCAACGTGTCGATGATGAAATCGACCGCGTGCCCTTTGGTCAATTCCATCTGCGGATCGGGCAGGACGGGGCCGTCGAGCCCGGTCTTGCCGTGCACATGCTCGGCTGTGACAAGCGGGCGGTTCAGGGGGCGGTCGCATCCGGCATAGACGGGAATATCCGTGTGGCCTGCCAGTTCGCAGACGATGCGGGCATTCTTGGCCGTCAGTTCCAGCGGTACGTTCCCGGCGACGGCGGTGATGCCCAGCACCTCGATCTCTTCGGGGCTGGCAAGGGCCAGCAGGATGGCGACGGCGTCGTCCTGACCGGGGTCGGTGTCGATGATGATTTTGCGGGGCATTGGGGGTCTCCGGGGGCTTGAAGCGCGGACACTCGCAAGTGTCGCGCGACTTGTCTAGCCGATTTCCGCGTCCACCGTCGCATCCACCGGCGGGAGTTTGCCATTGGCGCGGTGTTCTTCGGTTTTGACCTCGTCCCAGAGCGCGTCCATCTCGGCCAGATCGCTTTGCGCAGGGGACTTACCACGTTGGGCCAGCCGCGCCTCGACCTGTTCAAACCGGCGGGTGAACTTGGCGTTGGTGCGGCGCAGTGCGGCCTCGGGCTCGATCCCCAGATGGCGGCCGAGGTTGACCATGACGAACAGCAGATCGCCGAATTCATCCTCAAGCGCGTCGGCATCCTTGGCGTTGCGGGCCTCTTCCAACTCGGCGGCTTCTTCGGTGATCTTGGCCAGCACATGGCTAGCGTCGGGCCAGTCGAATCCCACACGGGCGGCACGTTTCTGCAGTTTGTGGGCGCGCAGCAAGGCGGGCAGGTTAGCAGCTACGCCGTCCAGCGCACCTTTTTGTTCCTTGCCTGCGCGTTCAGCGGCTTTGATGGTTTCCCAATCGCGGGTTTGCTGATCGGCGGACTTGTCGCGAGATTCATCGCCGAACACATGCGGGTGGCGGGCAACCATCTTGTCGGACATGGTGCGGACCACGTCTTGGAACGTGAAATGCCCAGCCTCTTCCGCCATTTGTGCGTGAAAGACGGATTGGAACAGCAAGTCGCCGAGTTCACCTTTCAGCTCGTCATAGGCCTGCCGTTCGATGGCATCGGCGACCTCATAGGCTTCTTCGATCGTATAGGGAGCGATGGTCGCGAAATCCTGTTCGATGTCCCACGGGCAGCCGGTTTGCGGGTCGCGCAGGCGACGCATGATTTCCAGCAGGCGTTCAATACCCGCGTCGGTGTCGTGGATCAGAGGATTTTCGGCCATTGCGAACCCTTTCGTTCCGGTGTCAGATGCATCCATCCCGCAGTCATGATCAGGAGTCCACCCCAGATGCCCGTCGTCAACCGAATTGCCGATTACGCCACCGATATGGCCGCCTGGCGCCAGCACCTGCATACGATCCCCGAGTTGGAGTTCGAATGCTATGAGACCGCCGCCTTCGTGGCTGAACGTCTGCGCGAATTCGGGGTGGATGAGCTGCACGAGGGCATCGCCAAAACCGGCATGGTTGCGATCATCAACGGGCAGGGGGACGGGCCGACCATTGGTCTGCGCGCCGATATGGATGCGCTGCCGATTACCGAGGAAACGGGGGTGGACTATGCCTCGACCAACCCCGGCAAGATGCACGCCTGCGGGCATGACGGACATACCACTATGCTGCTGGGGGCCGCGCGCTATCTGGCCGAGACGCGGAATTTCGCGGGCCGCGTGGCGCTGATCTTTCAGCCTGCCGAGGAAGAAGGCGGCGGCGCAGGCGTGATGGTCGAAGAAGGGATCATGGAGCGGTTCGATATCTCTGAAGTCTACGGCATCCACAACGATCCGGGGAACCCGGAGGGTGCGTTTTATACCACGCCGGGGCCGATCATGGCGGCGGTGGATACGTTTGAGATTCATGTGCAGGGCGTCGGCGGGCACGGCGCGTTGCCGCATCAGACCAAAGACCCGGTGATGGCGGCCTGCGGCATTGCGCAGGCGATCCAGACGATTGTCAGCCGCAACCACTATGCGGTCGAGGATCTGGTGGTCTCAGTTACGCAGATACATGCGGGCACGGTGAACAATGTGATCCCCGATACCGCCTATCTGAACGGCACCGTGCGCACATTTGATCCGGCGGTGCAGAAGATGGTGATCGAGCGGATGGAGCAGATCGTGGCGGGGCAGGCGGCGTCTTACGGGGTCGAGGCGCGGCTGGATTATCAGGTGGGCTATCCGGCAACGATCAACGACGCCGAAAAGGTTGCCTTTGCCGCCGAGGTCGCGCGCGAGGTCTCGGGCCCTGATCGGGTGGTCGACAACATGAACCGCGACATGGGGGCCGAGGATTTTTCGTACATGCTGCAATCCCGCCCCGGCGCATATCTGTTTCTGGGGCAGGGCGAGGGCGCGGGGCTGCATCATCCGAAATACAATTTCAACGACGAGATTGCGCCGGTCGGGGCCTCGTTCTTTGCGCGGATCGTCGAAAAGGCGCAGCCTTTGGGGTGACGGGGCAGGATGGTTAACCTTTGATTAGGCATAACCCCGCTATGTGCTTGGATAGGCACAGGATCGGAGAGAGCAAATGACCGAATTCAACCAACCGATCAGCGGCAATGAACTGGCACGGTTCTCCGGGCCGAACACGTTCATGCGGCTGCCGCAGGCGGCCTCGCTTGCCGGGCTGGATGTGGCTGTGTTGGGGATACCGATGGATATCGGCACCTCGTGGCGGTCGGGCACGCGGTTCGGGCCGAAACAAATTCGCAGCGAAAGCGCGATGATCCGGCCCTATAACATGGCAACGCGGGCCGCGCCGTTCGACAGCCTGCAGATTGCCGATATCGGGGATCTGGCGATCAACACGTTCTCACTGGCCGATAGTCTGAGGATTATCCGCGACAGCTATGACGGTATACTGGAGCAGGGCGTGATCCCGGTGGCGATGGGCGGCGATCATTCGATCACCCTGCCGATTCTGCGGGCGATTGCGGCCAAGCACGGGCCGGTGGCCTTGGTGCATGTGGATGCCCATGCGGATGTGAATGACGAGATGTTCGGGGAAAAGGAGACCCACGGCACCGTGTTTCGCCGCGCCTATGAGGAAAAGCTGATCGTGCCCGACAAGACGTTTCAGATCGGCATTCGCGGGTCCGGCTATGCCGCCACCGACTTTACCGAGGCGCAAGGCTGGGGCTTTCGCCAGTTCCCCGCGTGGGAGTTGTGGCAACAGAACCTGACCGAGATCGGCGCGCAGATTCGCAAGACGGTTGGCGATCATCCGGTTTACATCACCTATGACATCGACAGCCTCGACCCCGCTTACGCGCCCGGCACCGGCACGCCCGAGATCGGCGGGCTGACCACGCCGCAGGCGCTGCAACTGATCCATGCGTTGCAGGGGATCAAGGTGGTGGGCTGCGATCTGGTCGAAGTCTCGCCGCCCTATGACCCGTCGGGCAACACGGCGCTGACGGCGGCGAATATCCTGTTCGAGATGCTGTGCATTCTGCCGGGGGTGGTGTCGCGATAGGGGTGGGGGCGATGGACCGCGCCCGCTAGGTTTACGGAATGTGGATTAGACGGGATGGCTAAAATGCTGTTTTGGTTGTTGGTTGTGGTTCTGTTTATACTGGGCGCTTATGTCTGGCTGGCCCCATCCGACCCCGCCCGTTGGCACGTTCCTCCGCAGGGGGAAGCGCGCGACATGAAAAGCGGCGTTGTCCGGGTGGTTGAGGCCGGTCCGGACGGCTTGGCCCGCTTGGACGCCATCATCCGCGCGACCCCGCGCACAACCGTGCTGGTCGGGTCGGTGGCAGAGGGGATGGTCACCTATGTTACCCGCAGCCTCGTATTTGCTTTTCCCGATTATACGACGGTTCAGCAGGATGGGGATACCTTGCGCATCCATGCCCGGTTGCGTTTTGGGCGGAAGGACTTTGGGGTGAATAGGGTTCGGGTTGAGGGTTGGTTGGGCGCTCTGCAATAGGTTGAAATTTATTATCTAATTCCCATATAGGTAATATGAATGATTATGAAAGAAAGTTTCAGCTAGCATCGGCAGAATTGGAATATGCTGGTCTGCAAGAGCGTGGATATCCCGCCCCATACATTCGGTTTCTCAGAAAAGTCGGGTTCAAACCCAAGCCGGATTTCTATCGTAGAACACTCTCTCGTTTGATTTGGAATCCTCTGGTGTTTGGGGGGCTTTGGGGAGCGGCGATGTATTTGTTGAACCCTCCGCCAAACTGCCTGATCCCGCAGTTTGTTTTAGTCTCTTTGACCTTTGGTGTTCTCATGACACTGGCAGGTGAGATCGGGGTTTGGCGCGGACGTAAGCGTCACAATCTAAGCCGGTGGGAAGATTTATGAGCCGCTAGGATGCCTGCTGCAACATGTCAGGCATCAACGGTTTGCTCTGCAACCCCGACGACAAACACCCTTCCTGAACCTCGCGCCACATGGGCACGTTCAGTGACATCTGGCATTGCGCCATGAACATGCGGCCGTCGACTTGCAGGCAGATCATCTCGCCCAGTTCGACGCGGGTGCCGGTTTTGTCGGTGCAATAGCAATCCTGAACCTTGCCTCCGGGGCCGACAACATCGGCGATTGCGGGTGTGGCAAGCAGGGTGAGGGTCAGAACAATCGGTCTCATACCCCAAACCTAGCACAAGGCAGGCCCTTGACCAACGCCCGCGGATGAGAGACACCGCGCGGATGATCCCCGAAGAACGACTTGAACAGATAACACAGCGATTCCAGTACCTCGAAGCTGCCATGGCCGATGGCGCCTCGGGCGGGGATATTGCTGTGCTGGCCAAGGAATATTCCGACCTCAAACCCGTGGTTGATCAGATCATGGCGTGGCGGCAATTGGTGGGCGATCTGGCCGAGGCCGAAGCGATGTTGTCGGACCCGGACATGAAGGAACTGGCCGAAGAGGAAATTCCGGCACTTCAGACCCGTATCCCCGAGGCCGAACACGCGCTGCAACTGGCGCTGTTGCCCAAGGATTCGGCGGATGCGCGCCCGGCGATGCTGGAAATCCGGCCCGGTACGGGTGGGGATGAGGCGGCGCTGTTTGCCGGCGATTTGCTGCGGATGTACCAGCGCTATGCCGAAGCGCGGGGCTGGCAGTTCGAGATCATCGAGGAACAGGCATCTGATCTGGGCGGGATCAAAGAGGTGGTGGCCCACATCAAGGGCGACAATGTCTTTGCCCGCATGAAATACGAATCCGGCGTGCACCGGGTTCAGCGCGTGCCCGAGACCGAAAGCGGTGGGCGGATTCATACCTCGGCGGCGACGGTTGCAGTTCTGCCCGAGGCCGAGGATGTGGATATTCAGATCGACGCGAACGACATTCGCATCGACACGATGCGCAGTTCCGGCGCGGGCGGGCAGCACGTGAACACCACCGACTCGGCGGTGCGTATCACGCACCTGCCTACGGGGCTGGTGGTGACGAGTTCCGAGAAGTCGCAACACCGCAACCGTGAGATTGCGATGCAGGTGCTGAAAACGCGGCTTTATGATCTTGAACGTCAGCGGATCGATAGTGAGCGGTCTGCGGATCGCGCGAGTCAGGTGGGCTCGGGCGATCGGTCGGAACGCATTCGGACCTATAACTTCCCGCAAGGCCGCATGACAGATCACCGCATCAACCTGACGCTTTATAAGCTGGATCAGGTGATGCAGGGCGATCTGGATGAGGTGATCGACGCGCTGACCGCCGACGATCAGGCGCGGTTGCTGGCCGAGATGGCGCAATGATTGCGGCGCTGACAGCGGCGCAGGCCATGGTGGTCGCCACTGCGCGATTGCGGGCGGCGGGGGTGTCTGATCCGGCGCGGGACGCGCGGGTTCTGCTAGCCCACGCGGCGCGGATCGAGGCCAGCCGGGTGACGCTGATTGCGCCCGAGGAATTGGCCCCGGACATTGCCGAACGCTATGATCAGTTGATCTCGCTGCGGGCCATACGGGTGCCGGTGTCGCATCTGCTGGGTGAGCGAGAGTTCTATGGCCGCCGGTTCCGTGTCAGCCGCGACGTGCTGGATCCGCGCCCCGAGACCGAGGCGTTGATCGAAGCCGCTCTGAGCGAGCCTTTTGATCAATTGTTGGATCTGGGGGTCGGGTCGGGCTGTATCCTGATAACCTTGCTGGCTGAACGCGCCAGCGCCGTGGGCGTGGGCATCGATCTGAGCGAGGCCGCCTGCCTGCAGGCCAGCGCCAATGCGGTGCAGCACAAGGTACAGGACCGGGCGGATATTCTGCAATCGAACTGGTTTGCCGGGGTCGAGGGGCAGTTTGACCTGATCGTGTCGAACCCGCCCTATATCTCGGCGGATGAGATGCGCGATCTGTCGCCCGAAGTGCGCGAGTACGAGCCGCGCATGGCACTGACCGATGAGGGCGACGGTCTGGGGGCCTATCGCCACATCGCCGCCTCGGCCCCGGATTATCTGATGCCGGCTGGGCGGATTTTGGTTGAGATCGGGCCGACGCAGGGGGCAGCGGTTTCAGCCTTGTTCGATGCGGCCGGATTGGCGGACATTCGTGTGATCCCTGATCTGGACGGACGGGACCGTGTTGTCGGGGCCAGATTGCCCGGTTGAGGTCAAAAGCTGCGGCTGAAAAACGCCGGTTGAAGTAAAAAAGCTGGGATAAAGGCCATAAACCTCTTGTCTGCGCGCTCAGGACATGCTTACTCAGAGAAGTCGGAGAGGCGGACGCGCTTGCAGCGTGCCCCTGACGCCAAGCCCAAAAAGTCGACGACACGTCACGGCAAAGGCCAAACGGTGATGTGAGTTACGGGTCGGCAGACAGCGAATTTGATAAGGCTGACGTAAAGTAAGATGAGATCCTCCAAATCCCGTTCGCGGGCCAAGAACAACCGCAATCGTCCTTCTGGCGGCAACGTCGTCAACCGTGTTTTCGACAGCTCGGGCCCCGAGGGCAAGGTGCGCGGTACCCCGCAGCAGATCATTGACAAATACAACCAGCTTGCGCGCGATGCGCAACTGTCCAATGACCGCGTGGCTGCCGAGAACTTTCAACAGCACGCTGAACACTACCTGCGGATGCTGAGCGAGGCACAGCGCGAGATCGAAGCGCGCCGCGAAGAGCAGGAGCGCCAGAACCGCGAACGCCAGGCTGAACGCGACCGCGAACGCGCCGAGCGTCAGGAGCGTGAAGCGGCCCGTCAGGCCGACCCGGCCGAGGCGCCGCAGCCTGATGTGATGGGCTTTGACGCCGATGCGCCGATTCAGACCGAAAGCGGTTTGGTCGAGACACCCGAAAGTCAGGGTGCGGAAGCTGCTGCGCCCGAGGCGAAGGAGCGCAAGGAAAAACCCGCGCGCCGCCCGCGCACCCGCAAGCCGAAGCCTGCGCCTGAACAGGCGGCTGGTGATGGCGATACGCCGGAAGCGGCTGAGTAAGCCCCGACCTGACTAAATCGACAAACCCCGGACGCAGGTTCGGGGTTTTGTTGTTTCAGGGTTTCTGAACTTCGCGGGCCAATGCGCAGAAACTTTCCAGCGGGATTTGCTCGGCGCGGTCGGTGGGTTTGATGCCGGCGGCGATCAGGCGGTCTTCGATGTCGGGCGCGATGCCCTTGAGGGAGGCGCGCAGCATTTTGCGGCGTTGGTTGAAGGCGGCGGCGACGACGCGCGACAGGGTGGCGGCATCGGCTGGATATCGAGGTTCAGGCAGGGCAGTCAGGTGGACAACTGCGCTGGAGACCTTGGGCGGGGGCGTGAAAGCTCCGGGCGGCAGGGACATGGCGATACGCGCCTCGGCCCGCCATTGGGCAAGGATGGCGAGGCGACCATAGGCTTTGCTGCCGGGCTGGGCCACGATACGTTCGGCGACCTCGCGCTGGAACATCAGGGTCAGGCTTTGCCAGAAAGGCGGCCATTCGGGCGGGGTGAGCCAGCGGACCAGAAGCTCGGTCCCGACGTTATAGGGCAGGTTGGCCGCGATGCGGATAGGCGGCGTCAGGTGTTCGAGCGGGTCAATTTCCAGCGCGTCGCCGTTGATGACCTCAAGCTGGCCCGGATAGGCGGCGGCGATATCGTTCAGGGCGGCGATGCAGCGGGTGTCTTTTTCGACGGCCACCACTTTGCGTGCACCTTCGGAGAGCAACCCGCGTGTCAGACCGCCGGGGCCGGGGCCGATTTCCAGCACGTCGCATTGGGTCAGATCGCCAGCTTGTCGCGCAATCTTGGCGGTCAGGTTCAGGTCCAGCAGGAAGTTCTGGCCCAGCGATTTGCGGGCAGACAGCTGGTGGGTGGCGATGACCTCGCGCAGCGGGGGGAGGGTGTCGATGGCGCTCATGGTGTTAGCGTTGTGCAGTTTGGTGGCGGAGCGCCAGAGATTTTTTGCCTCCGGCGGGGATATTTTTGGACAGATGAAGCATTAGCGGGATTGCGCCATGGATTGGGCGAGGCGCAGGGCTTCGATCAGGCTGGTGGGATTGGCGATGCCTTGGCCTGCGATGTCGAGCGCGGTGCCGTGGTCGGGCGAGGTGCGGATGAAGGGCAGGCCGAGGGTGACGTTAACGCCCCGGTCGAAATCCAGCGTTTTGATCGGGATCAGGGCCTGATCGTGATACATGGCGATGGCTGCGTCATAGCGGGTACGTGCGGCGGCGTGGAACAGGGTGTCTGCCGGGTGGGGGCCTGTGACGGTGTATCCATCGGGGCTGAGGCCGTTCAGCAGGGGGGCGATCCAGTCCAGTTCCTCGGTCCCCATTTTGCCGCCTTCGCCTGCGTGAGGGTTCAGGCCCGCAACCGCGAGGCGCGGGTGGGGGATGCCGAATTGCAGTTGCAGCCCACGGGCCGTAATCTCGATGGTTTCGCGCAGCAGATCGGGGGTCAGCTCCGTGGGCACGCGGGACAGAGGGATGTGGATCGTTGCTGGTACAACGCGCAACTGGTCGCTGGCCAGCATCATGACCACGCGGTTGCGACCCGCGAGCGCAGCCAGAAACTCGGTATGGCCGGGATAAGAGAAACCGGCACCGTCGATCAGGGCCTGTTTGTGGATCGGCGCGGTGCAGAGCGCCGAGGCGGCGCCGGATTGTGCCAGCGCGACGCCCTGTTCGATGGCGTCGATGACGCCGGGTGCGTTGGCCGGGTTCAAGTGGCCGGGATCGTTGGGGGCCGGGAAATCCTGTTGCAGCACGGGCAGCGCGTGGGCGCAGATTTCCGACGCCTGCGACAGGTCTTCGATCTGTTGAACCGAGGTTCCGTCCGGCAGATGTACAGCATCGCCGATATAGACGAAGGGGCAGGTATCGCGCAGCGTGTCCCATGCCTTGGCTGCGATCTCGGGTCCGACACCAGCCGGTTCCCCGCAGCTGAGCGCGATGGGGCGGATCATTGTTCGACGATGATGGCGTCGGCGCGCAGCTGTTGCAGCAGGCTGTCGGCGAAGGCTTGCAGCCGCTGTTGGGTCAGTGCGTTGGCGACATCGACGCGGGTGGTGTCTTCGCCCAGATCGCGGGTCCGGCTGCACATCATCAGGAACACAAGGGTCTGGCCGTTGTTGCGGGTCAGGGTGGTCGAGACCTCGTCGGGGTCAAGTTTTGCCAGTTCCAGCGCAACGTCGCGCGGAATCTCTGATGGGCTGACCGATTGCCGTTCAAGCACGTTGGCGGGCTGATCTTTGGCAACGCCGTAGAGGTCGTCACAGGTGTCGATGGACTCTTTCAATGCGGCGGCTTTGGCGAGGGTTTCGGCGCTGCGCCCGCCGGGCAGGAAATACTGCGCATAGTCGATCTTGGAATAGGTCGGCGTTCCGGTTGCCACCTCGCGAATGCCGCGCATCTGGAACAGGGCGATGGCGTTCGGCAGGGTCAGGGGATCGGTGATTTCGCCGTTTTCGAGCCCGAGGATCACCGGCTGCAGCGCAGGCGGCAGATTTGTGAGCGACAGCCATTCCAGCCTGCCGCCATTGTTACGGGTGGCCGCTGCAGAATATTGCGTGGCCGCGGCGGCAAAGGCATCCGGCCCCGACACCTGCGAGATCTGTTCGGCCAGCGCTTCGGCTTGCGGCAGAGTTTGTGGGGTGACGGGAATGATGATTTCGGACAGCAGGACCTGCAGGCCACCGCCTGAACCCTGACCCAGGGCGCGGTCGATCTCTTCCTCAGAGGGTCGGGCCTGCGAGATGAAGCGGGAACTGACGAAATCTCGCCACGAAATCTGGTCGGCGATAAAGTCGCGCACGGTTTCCTGAGACACGCCGGCATCGCCCAACAGTTGTAGGAATTGTTCCGAGCTGAGATTGCCACGCGAGGCAAATTCGTCGATGCCGTTTTGCACATCTTCGGGCGCGGCTTCGATCCCGGCATCGCGCATCGCCTGTTTGCGCAGGCGGTCGTCGATCAGGGCCTGGCGTACTTCGGCGTCGGCGCTGCCGGGGACACCCAGCAGTTCAAGAAATTGCTGACGCTGGTCCAGTTCGTACCAGGTCACAATGTCCTGATTGACCCGGATCGCCGGAGAGAACAGGCTTTGACCCTGCGCCTGTGACGAGGCAAAGGGGATGGTGACGACGGCAAGAGCGGGCAGGACCGAGACACGGGTCCAGCGGCGAAGCGTTTTTGTAAAACCAGAGATCAGCTGCATCTTTTCTTGTACTTCTCACCATCGCTTTCGACAGAGTAGCCGGTCAGAGCCACGCTAAAGCCGAATTCCGTCGTAGGTTCAATAGTCGAAGACGATGTGAAACGTCTACTGACAGTCATGTTAAACTCCACGCACTCGTTACTGTATGTCAGGCCCAAACCGGCACGGATCGGCTCGGACTCGCTGAAATCGTAGCGGGCGTTGGCGCGGGTCAGCCAGTTTTCGTTGACCCGGTAGCGCGCCGCGGCCCAGAATTCGGATATTTCGTCGCCTCCGGTTTCCGCCGGATCCGGTTCCAGCCATACATAGTTGCCCGTCAGGACGGTGTCACCCCTTGACCAGGCTGTGCGCAGTTCCGCCTTGCCAAAGCTAAGGTCGCCGTTCAGCAGGCCCCGCGCCGAGATAGACCACCCTTTGCCATTGCGCAATTGCCCGGCCAGCAGCAGGTCCGACGAGGTGCCCTGAAGGCCCGAGGTCAGGGTGAAATTGGGATCGCCCCTTGTGCGGAACACCTGCCCGACTGTGGCGAGCGCCTCCCAGCCGCTTGGGTGAAAGCGCGCCCAGTTCAGGCCGACAACCGCCGTGGCCCCGTCCTCGCGCCGGTCTTCGGCGGGAAAGCGGGACAGGGCCAGCAGGTTGCCCTGATCAAATTCCTGAAAGGTGCTTTCGTCGTTGGGCACGTCCCGGTCGGTGACATGGGTCCAGCCAAGCTGTGCAATCGGTTCCAGGAATTGGGATGCGCCGTTTTGTTCCCGCCGCACCATGGGATAGCGCAGGGTAAAGGCCGCGCGCGGAGTTGAGCGGGTGACGTTGCCGGGGAAGTTGCTGTCATTGCTGATATCGAACGTATCCACTGAGGCACCGATCTGCGCATCCGCCCTGAGCCCTGTGGCGAAGGTCCAACTGCGCAGCCATTCGGCGTCAAACGTCGCGCGGGCGACGTCGCGACCGATGACGTCTTCGTCGCTGGTGCGTTTATGGGCGTGGCCGATAAAGGCCAGTTGCACTTCGCCGCCGACCATGTTCGGGAAATAGCGTTTGCGGTAATTCAGGTCGAACACGCGCGAGGGGATTTCATCCTGCGGTTCGCTGTCGCGCAAGGATTTGTAGTAGATGAACCCGGTTTTGAATGCGGTATCGCGCCGGATGCGTTCGACCGAGATTTCGCTGCGCAGGCGGTCGAAATCGGGCAGGCCGTAGTCGGCAAGATAGGAATCGTCGGACGTGGTGCGGATATCGAATCTCAGTCGATAGCCTTTGCCCAGAGCAAAGCGGCCATCTGCAAAAAAATAGCCCCGGTCCTGGTTCGGCTGCAGGTCATCGCGGGTGAATGCGCCGCGAAGACGGATGCGGCCACGCTTGAAGGCCTGCCGGTAGCGAAAGCCCAGAGTGCGTGTTTTGGACGAGACATAGGGCGTCAGCGTCAGGTCCTTGTGATCGCCAAGACGAATGAAATAGGGCACCTGTACGCCGGTTCCCAGTTGCGATGTGGTGCGGATCGACGGCACCAGAAACCCGGTGGCGCGCTCGAGGGTCGGATCAGGCAGGCGCAGCAGCGGGAAATAAAACACCGGCAGGTCCAGAATGCGGAACTGCGCGCCTTCGAAATAGAGCTGCCGTTCCAGTTGGTCATGCGTGACCTTGCGGGCCCGGATTTGCCAGAGTGGCGGTCTGCCATCGGCGCAGACATGGCACGAGGTCGCCGCCACTTTGCTGAATTGCGTATAGCGGCCCCCGGCGCGGGTGGCCTGAACGGAGGCGATTTGCACTTGCTGATCAAACACCATCCGCGCACCGGTCAGCAATCCGTTCTGGATCCCATCGTCGAGTTCTGCGGAATCGGCCAGAATCGTCGTCTGCCCGGCCTGATCGATGCGGATTGGTCCGGTCAGGGTCAGCGCCCCGGTTTCACGGTCGTAAATCACGCTTTCGGCGGTCAGTTTTGTGTCGCCCTGATAGGCCTCGACGTTGCCTTCGGCCACCAGCTTGCGGTCTTTGGTGATAAAGATCTTGTCGGCGACCAGCAGCGCCGGTTGGTCCTGCGCGGCGTCGGCTGGCGCGTCATCAGCCTGCGCCAGAAGCGCCGAAGGCAATGACAGGAGAAGGGCGCCGGACAGCAGCAGCGCGAGCAGAGATCGCATCAGCCATCCTCCGCATGAAGCAGTAGGCCAAGCGAGAGCATGATGGCCGCGACGGGCGGGGCCCAGGCGGCGATCATGATCGGCAATTGCCCGTTCTCACCCAGAATCTGCGCAAAATTGCGCACGAAATAGACGGCAAACCCCAGCAACACGGCGGACAGGACCGCAACCCCGGTGCCACCAAAGCGTACGTGGCGCATGGTAAAGGCCGCCCCGATCAGGACCATCGAGACCAGAAACAGAGGCCGCGCCAGTTCGACCTGTAGCCAGACCTCGTATTGCTTGGTGGAAAACCCGGCCTCGCGCAGATCGCGGATCAATTGTGGCAGGTCATAGATCGAAACGGAATCCTGTTGACCCAGCGTATCGATGATCTTGTCGCGGGTCAGCGTGGTGGGTAGGGTCAGAACCCTGTGGCTGACGGCGCTGGTTTCCGGGTTCAGATCGTCCTGAATGGTCCAGACCTTGGCGTGATAAAGCGTCCAGTGGCCGTCTTCCAACTCGGCGCGTTTTGCGGCGATCTGCTCGGTCGGTTTGCCGTCGGGCAGAAAGGCGGTGACGGTGACGTCATACAGGCCGAAAGCCTCGCCCTTGAGGGTGCCTTTGGCATGAATCACCGACTGGCCGGTCGCCGTGCCCTGCCGCAGCCACAGCCCTTCGCGGCTGATCGACAGGGTCGAATCGCCGTTGTTGCGATATCCGTCCGACAGGCGCTGAACCTCTTCCGAGGTGGCCGCCGCAATCGGGTTCAGAAGCGAGACCGCCAGCGCACCGATGATCAGCGCCAGAATGACCGGGGCCACGAGGGCACGAATACCCGAGCGTCCGATGGCGCGGGTTACGACCAGCTCGGAACTGCGGGCCAGCCCGACAAACAGCGCAATGGTTGCCAGGATCATCAGCAGCGGCAGCATTTCCGAGATCGCGGCAGGTGTGTTCAGCAGCGTGAGTTGCAGGAGCTGGCCAAAAGACAGGTTGGCGTCGTCGAATCGGCGCACCTGTTCAACAAGGTCGATCAGGATCAGAAGCGTCAGAAAAATACCGCCGATGACCACGAAGCTTTGGATGAAACGGCGGGCGAAGTAACGGTCGAGGATCACGCAGGGGCCCTCGGATTCTGTCGGAGGCGGGGAATCGCCCGAAGGTCGCGACGGCATGAAAACATGCGCGACGGCCTATGCCTGCCGATTGGTCTCACGTTCACTCCCCCGAGCCTGCCGTTTATTTTGCGGGGACCTTAGTGCAAATGCGGTGCGGGGAAAACTGCTATCTGGTCAACTGCGGCAGTGCGGGCTAGGTCTTGGACAAGAAATTTTTCAGGAGCATGAAATGAGCAGTCTGGTCCCCGTCGGTTTTCAACCCTTTGATCTGGATCTGATCGCCAAGGCACCGGGGCGTGTCGCGGTGATTGTCACGCCCGAGGGCAAGATGGGGCCTGCGGCACGTCGTGCCAATCGGCTGACCAAGGGCGCGGTGGCGCGGCTGGTTGAAAGCGAACGGTTCGGTAAGGTCAAGACTGGCGACGTCACCTCGCTGGCGTGGCCCGCAGGGATGCAGGCCGAGGCGCTGGATGTTCTTGTGCTGCCCAACCGCCCCGACGCGGACGAAGCGCGCAAGGCCGGGGCCAAGCTGACCAAGCTGGCGGGCAGCAAAGAGGTGTTGCTGATGGCTGGAAACCAGAAAGGGACCGAGGATCTGGCCTTGGGCATGGTGCTGCGCAGCTATGACTTCGACGTGCACAAGACCAAGGAGTCCGACGCCGCCGGTGCCATCACGATCAGCCACAACAAGTCGGACGAGGTCGAGGAAGCCTTTGCCCCGCTTTATGCCGTTGCTGACGGTGTGCGCATGACGCGTGATCTGACCAATGAGCCGGCCAATGTGCTGACCACCACTGAATTTGCCAACCGTCTGGCCGAGATGAAAGAGCTGGGCCTTGAGGTCGAGGTTCTGGAAGAGGACAAGCTGGCCGAGCTGGGGATGCGCACGTTGCTGAGCGTCGGGCAGGGCTCGGTCAGCCCGTCCAAGGTTGTGGTGATGCAGTGGAAGGGCGGCGATGTGGACGATGCGCCGCTGGCGCTGGTCGGCAAAGGCGTTGTGTTTGATACCGGGGGCATCTCGCTGAAACCGGCGGGCGGCATGGAAGACATGACCATGGATATGGGTGGTGCGGGTGTCGTTGCGGGCACAATGCGCGCTTTGGCTAAGCGCAAGGCCAGGGCCAATGTGGTCGGGCTGGTTGGGTTGGTCGAGAATATGCCCTCGGGCAATGCCACGCGCCCGGGCGATGTGGTCAAGTCGATGAAGGGCGACACGGTCGAGATCATCAACACCGATGCCGAGGGCCGGTTGGTTCTGTGCGACGTTATGTGGTACGCGCAAGAGCGGTTCAAGCCTGTTGGCATGGTCGATCTGGCCACGCTGACCGGGGCGATCATCATTGGTCTGGGGCATCAGAACGCGGGTGTGTTTTCGAACAATGATGTGTTCTGTGACGCCTTCCTCAAGGCCGCAGGGGCCGAGGATGAAGGGGCGTGGCGGATGCCGCTTGGCAAGCCCTATGACGACCTGCTGAAATCGCGCATCGCGGACATGAAGAATGTGGGTGGACGAGCCGCAGGGTCGATCACTGCAGCGCAGTTTCTGCAGCGGTTCGTCAAGGATGACACGCCGTGGATTCACCTTGATATCGCAGGCGTTGCGTCGGTGTCTTCCGAGACATCCTATGCGCCCAAAGGTGCGACCGGTTGGGGCGTGCGTGCGCTGAGCCGGTTTGTTCAGGACAATTTCGAGTAGGCGCATGGGGGCGGTCTATTTCTATCACCTGACACGCCAGCCGCTGGAGCGGACCCTGCCGGTTCTGCTTGACAAGGCGCGGCAGGCCGGGTGGCGGATTGCTGTGCGGGGCACCGACCCTGCGCGGCTGGACTGGCTGGACGAAAAGCTGTGGCTGGGGCCCGAGGAGGGGTTTCTGCCACATGGCCGCGCAGGCGGGCCGCATGATGCGGCGCAGCCCATATTGCTGACGTCAGAGGTGCAGGCGGCCAATGACCCGGCCTGTGTGATGGCTGTGGATGGCGCTGAGGTTGCCGCGGATGAGGTTGCCGCGCTGGAACGGGTTTGCATTCTGTTTGACGGCAATGACGAGATGGCGGTGCAACATGCGCGGGGGCAGTGGAAGGCGCTGACCGGCGCGGGTTGTTCCGCGCAGTATTGGTCCGAGGAATCGGGGCGGTGGGAGAAGAAGGCCGAAGCTTAGGTCTTTTCCGAATTTTGGAGGATTTCCGATGAAAATGAACCCTTTGGGCCGCACCGGCATCATGTTGTCGGATCTGTGTCTGGGCACGATGACCTTTGGCACTCAGACCTCTCAGGATGTTGCGCATCGGCAAATGGATATGGCTCTGGCGGCGGGGATCAATTTTGTCGATGCTGCCGAGATGTATCCGGTCAATCCGATCTCAAAGGAAACCGTCGGGCGCACCGAAGAGATTTTGGGCAACTGGAATGCGGCCAACCCGTCGCGGCGGGGCGAGTATGTGCTGGCCACGAAACATTCGGGCGCGGGGTTCATGCACGCACGGGGCGGGGCGGCGATTTCGGATGAGACCATTCCCGAAGCCATCGAGGGATCGCTGCGCCGGTTGCAGACCGATTGCATCGATCTGTATCAGTTCCACTGGCCCAATCGCGGCAGCTACATGTTTCGGCAGAACTGGCACTACGACCCGTCAGGCGGAAATCGTGATGCCGTGGTCGACGAGATGCGGGGATGCCTTGAGGCCCTGCAGGCGCAGGTGAACAAAGGCAACATCCGGGCCTTTGGGCTGTCGAATGAAAGCGCGTGGGGCACCGCGCAATGGGTGCGGCTGGCTGATGAGATGGGCGCGCCGAGGGTGGCCTCGATCCAGAACGAGTATTCACTGCTGTGCCGTCTGTTCGACACCGATCTGGCCGAGCTGTGCCTATTTGAGGATGTCGGATTGATGGCGTTTTCTCCGCTGGCGGCGGGTTTTCTGACTGGCAAGTATCAGGGCGGGGCCGTGCCCGAGGGGTCACGTATGTCTCTGGTGCCCGAGATGGGCGGGCGCAAGTCAGACCGGGTGTTTGACGCAGTAGCGGCCTATCTGGACATCGCAAATCGGCACGGGCTGGACCCGGTGCATATGGCGCTGGCCTGGTGTCAGGCGCGGCCTTTCATGATGTCAGCCATCTTTGGGGCCACCACCGAGGCGCAGTTGCAGCATATTCTGGACGGGAGGGATCTGGTGCTGTCCGACGAGGTTCTGGCCGAGATTGCGACGGCGCATAAGGCGCATCCGATGCCCTATTGATCAGCCTTGCAGGGGGCGCTGCCCCCGTCGCCTTTGGCGACTCCCCCGGAGTATTTTTGAAAAGATGAAGTGTCAGTGGTGTGTGGGCTGACCGGTGTCTTGTCGCAAGTCGCGGGCCGATAGCCCGTGGGCGGTGCGGAAGGCGCGGGCGAAGCTGGATTGTGAGGCGAAACCGGTGGCGGAGGCGACCTCCATCAGGGGCATGTCGGTGTCGGTTACAAGGCGGCGAGCCTCGGCCAGGCGCAGTTGCAGGTAGTGATCCTGTGGCGTGGTGTTGAAGCGCAGGCGGAACTGTTGCTGTAGCGTGCGCGGGCTGGTGTTCAGCGCATCGGCGATATCCACCAGTGACAGGGGATCATCCAGCGAAGCGGCCATGAGCCTGTTGGCCCGTGCGGTCAGTGCGGTATCGCGGTGCGGTGTTTCGGCGGGCGTTTGTGCGGGTGTGGTGTCTTGTGCGAACAGGCTGGCGATGCGGGCCGCGAACCCGGCACCGAGGCGGGCGGAGATGATGTGCAGCATAAGCTCGATCGTTGGGACGGCTCCGGCGGCGGTCAACCGGGTTGCGGTGGCGGTGAAACGATCCGGGCGCAGGTCGACATCAGGGAAACGGGCAGCGAATGTGTCCTGATCCTCGGCCCGCGGGGCGGCGGCTGTGCCGTTCAGCAGGCCGGCCTCGGCCAGCAGCCATTGGCCGCCGTCGATCCCGGCCATTGCGGCACCGGTTCTGGCGATGCGTCGAAGGCCTGACAGCAGGCTGGGGGTGCTGTGGCGGGCCACCTGGAACCCGGCGATCACGATCATCAGGTCGCAGTCGCTGACCTTTGCCAGGGGGACCCCGGGCACCTGCAGGGCGCTGCTGAGCAGGACCGGCTCGGTCGTTGCGGTTACATAGTCCCAGTCAAAGGCGGGGCGGTCGGCCAGTCGGTTAGCGGCGCGCATGGGATCGACCACGGATGCGAAGCTGAGCGTGCTGCATTCATCAAGCACGAGCACAGCGGTTTTCAGCGCGCGATGTTCGGGTTGCAGGATATTTCTTGCGGATTTCATCAAGTTCGATTCGCATTTTGCCAAGTTGTTCGACCTAGGCTGGCGCGGAGTCGGGGGGGAAGGCAAACCGGAATCGGTGGAGAAAGCTGGGGAAAACCGGGTGCGGAACTGGGTATGTTTTGTGGAAAACTGCAAAACGGGATCTCGGGCGCAACCGTCTGGCCGCGCCCGGTTTGCGAAATGCGAAACCGCTGATCTTCAGCTTTGATTGGGACCGCGAATCTGGCGAATGGCCTGACGCACCGCTTGCCAGTCCTGTGCCTGCTGCTTGTGTCCGGCAGCCTCGGAGTCGCGCATTTTTTTGGCGGCTTCGGCCTCGGCCTGATCGCCATGGGCGGCATAGAGCGCGCGGGCATATTCGGCGGTTTTGAGTGGGTCCATTTCTGTCATCCTCCTTGTTTGGGGCGGATTGCCCGAAAGTCCACGCTAGGGGATCATACTATGGCCAGGCCTATATGGCATCATCAAGTATCAGATTGATCCGAAATTTCTGCCTTGAGCTGCTGGAGATGAGCCGGAAAATCGCGCGCTGTCATATCAGCTTCGCGGACCAACGTATCGAAGTGATGGGAAAAAACCTCGATCCGATTGCGGTCGCGGAAGGCCATGTAGTGGCCGCCGACGTAAAAAGCGCAGAGCATCGGGCCAAAGATCGTCATTGGTGCGGAATAAAGGCGCTTGGCGTCGAACAGATAGATGCGAAGGCGCGGGTAAAGCTGTTCGCTGAGCGTCAGCATGTGGTCGATCTGATCCAGCCGGGCGTCCAGTGACAGCCCTTCGTAGTATCCTGTGGCAAGGGCCAGGCTGCGGATTTCATAGAGCGGCATAGCGATTTCATAATCGGATTGGGCGCTGCGCATCCATGCCAGACGGTCAGCCGAGGCGCCGATGGCCTGATCAGCGGTGCGCCCCAGATGCGGCGCGTATTCCCATTCCAGCACCGCGCGGGTTTTCAGCATGTCGGGTAACGAAGCGGGGACGTAACGGATCTTGTAACCCGCCGCCTCGCGGTGCCAGTCAAAGATGCGTTCATCCACCAGTGCGCGGGGCGCTTTGGTCAGGCTGAGAGAGCTTGCCAGCAGTTCCGCGGCGCTTTCGGGACGGTCCGACAGGCTGAGCAGCCAGTCTGCGGAGACGCCAAGCGCAGAGGCGCAAGACCCCACAACGTGCGCATTGGGCAGACGTGCGCCTTCGTCGGTCAGCAGTTGCGAAACAGTTGAACGATCAACGCCGATGCTGCGGGCAAGGGCGCTTTGGCTGATATGTTTGTCCTCCATCGCGCGCGCCAATCGCAGGCGAAACTGCGCTGCGCGGTCGCGTTTGTCTATATTATCCAACATGTGATGATTATTATCATAGTTGGTGAATATTGTTAATTACATTCAGAATACTCAATTCGGGGACTGTCTGCGATCCTGTTGCAAACAAAACAAGAATGGGGTCCGGAATGGAAACGCGACGAAGATCTGTCGTGAAGTCCGTCGTTTGGAATGCGATGGGCTTAGTGATCATGAGCCTGGTTGGGCTGCTGGCAACAGGCTCGGTCGCTATGGGTGGCGCTTTGGCTGTGGTGAATATGGCCATCGGTCTGACGATGTATGTTTTCTATGAACGTGTCTGGGCGGGGATTTCGTGGGGGCGCAATGGCTGAGCCTACGACACCCAAATCGCCTGAATGGGGCACATTCGCGTTGATTATTGCGTGTTATGCGATCTGGCTTGGGGTCATCTTTTGGCTTTCGGGCTGGTCGCTGGGACTGGCGATTCCTGTGATGGGGCTGGTGGCGGCCATGCATTCGTCTTTGACGCATGAGGCGCTGCATGGGCATCCGTTCCGCGCCAGATGGCTGAACGAGGCGTTGATGGCGCTGCCGCTGACCCTGTTCATTCCCTTCAACCGGTTTCGCGACCTGCATCTGGCGCATCATCAGGATGCCAATCTGACCGATCCTTACGACGACCCCGAAAGCAATTATCTGGATCCGCAGGTCTGGGCGAGGTTGCCCGGATGGCAGCGGCGATTGCTGCGTGCAAACAATACCTTGCTGGGGCGCATTGCGCTGGGACCTGCCATCGGGCAGGTGGCGTTTCTGCGGGATGAATGGCGGGGCGCGCGGCGAGGAGACCGCGCGATCTTGATGGCTTGGGCGCTGCATTTGCCTAGCGTGATGGTGGTGTTGTGGATTGTTGCGCAGTCGCAGATGCCTGTTTGGGGCTTCGTCCTGTCGGCCTATATCGGGCTAGGGCTGGTCAAGATCCGCACCTTTCTGGAACACCGTGCGCATGAGAAATCGCGCGCGCGGACAGTTATAGTCGAAGATCGCGGACCATTGGCTTTTCTGTTTCTAAACAACAACCTGCACGTCGTTCATCACATGAACCCGGCGGCCCCTTGGTATCGTCTGCCTGCGCTGTATCGGGCGGGTAAGGATCGGTATCTGGCGTGTAACGAGGCGTATGTCTATCGATCATACAGTCAGGTTTTCCGTCAACATCTTTGGCGGGCAAAAGATCCTGTCGCGCATCCGCTCTGGCCAAAGCCCTGATTTCACGACAGAAGGGAAGCCATGAGCTTGTGGATTCCCGTCACCATCGCCGCCGCGTCGTTTCAGACCGTGCGCTTCATGCTGCAAAAATCGCTGAGCAGCGTAAAGCTGTCGGCGGCGGGGGCGACCTTTGCACGGTTTGCCTATTCTCTGCCGCTGGCGCTTTTGGGGCTATTGGTTGCCCTGTGGGCCACTGACCTGACGCTGCCCAAGCTGTCGGCGACGTTCTGGATGTTTGCGGTCATCGGCGGGACGGCGCAGATTCTGGCGACGATCTGTGTCGTGGCGCTGTTCAAACAACGCAACTTTGCGGTTGGCATCACTTTCAAGAAAACCGAGGTTATTCAGACCGCTATTGTGGGTTTCCTCATCCTAGGGGATCAGGTTTCCGCGAGTGCGCTGGGGGCTATATTTCTGGGGCTGCTGGCGGTGCTGTTGCTGTCGAAAACACCCGGCGGCGATGGCGCGTGGTGGCAGCATCTGACGAACCGGGCCTCGCAACTGGGGCTGGGCTCGGGCGTGTTGTTTGCGTTTTCGGCGGTCAGCTATCGCGGCGCTTCTCTGCAACTGGGGGATATCGACGCCTGGTTTCGGGCGCTGGTCACGCTGGCGGCGGTGGTGTCGTTCCAGTTCCTCAGCATGTGGCTATGGCTGATGTGGCGCGACAGGGCCGAGTTGCGCGCCGTGTGGGAGACGCGGCGCACCGGCGTGTTTGTCGGATTGACCAGCCTTGGCGGGTCGTTCTGCTGGTTTCTGGCGTTTACCTTGCAAAACGCGGCTTACGTCAAGGCGCTGGGGCAGGTGGAACTGATCTTTAGCCTGTTGGCCTCGACACTTGTATTCCGCGAGACGACAACCCGGCGAGAGATCGCCGGGATTGCCCTGTTGGGACTGTCGATACTGGCGCTGGTGCTGGCGATTTAGGAGGCGTCCGCGTCCGCGAGTGACTCGGAGCCTTCGCGGCGTTCATCAAAGCTGAGCGCGATAAAGCTGGGCAGGTGATCACCCATGCCGACAACCGCAGGGCCTGTATCACTGCGGCGTCCACGGTCGCGGGATTTGGGGGCCTTGTCCTTCTTGCCTTCGCTTTTTTTGACTTCGGCGGGTTTGGACTTTTTCTCGGGCTTTGGCTTTTCGGCCTTGGGTTCTTCCTTGACCGGGTTGTCGACGCGCGGGATTTCCTTCTGGATCAGCTTTTCAATGGCATCCAACGCCTTTTCATCGCGTGACGAGCATATGGTGAACGCCTTGCCGTCACGCCCGGCGCGACCTGTGCGGCCGATGCGGTGGACGTAATCCTCGGCATGGCCGGGGACGTCGAAGTTGAACACATGGCTGACGGACGGAATATCCAGCCCGCGCGCGGCCACATCCGACGCAACCAGCAAACGCAGCGAGCCGTCGCGGAATCCGTCCAGCGTTTTCATCCGCTGCGACTGATCCAGATCGCCGTGGATCGCGGCGGCGTTATAGCCGTATTTCTTGAGCGATTTCGCGCAGATATCCACATCGGTTTTGCGGTTGCAGAAGATGATCGCGTTCGTGCATTTGTCACCTTCGGCATCGATCAGCGCGCGCAGAACCTTGCGCTTGCCGCTTGCCTCACGGTCACGGCGGCCACCTTTGAACAGGACAACGCCTTGTTCGATGGTCTCGGACGCGGTGGCCTGACGGGCAACCTCGACCCGAGCCGGGGCGGACAGGAAGGTGTCGGTGATCCGCTCGATTTCCTTGGCCATGGTGGCCGAGAAGAACAGGGTCTGGCGGGTGAAGGGCGTCAGCGAGAAGATGCGTTCGATATCGGGGATGAAACCCATATCCAGCATCCTGTCGGCTTCGTCCACGACCATGATCTGAACGCCGGTCAACAGCAGCTTGCCGCGTTCGAAATGGTCCAGCAGACGGCCTGGCGTGGCGATCAGCACGTCAACGCCACGGTCGATCAGGGCATCCTGTTCCTTGAAGCTGACACCGCCGATCAACAGCGCCTTGGTCAGTTTCAGGTGCTTGGAATAGGTGTCGAAGTTCTCGGCCACCTGTGCGGCCAACTCGCGCGTCGGGCACAGCACCAATGAGCGTGGCATACGCGCGCGGGCACGGCCACGGGCAAGCATGGTGATCATCGGCAGGGTAAAGCTGGCGGTTTTGCCTGTGCCGGTCTGGGCGATGCCCAGCACATCGCGACCCTCAAGCGCGGGCGGGATTGCGCCTTCCTGAATCGGGGTAGGGGTTTCGTATCCGGCTTCCTCAATGGCTTTGAGGACCTTCGGGTTCAGGTTCAGTTCGTTAAACTTTGTCATGTATGTCCGGTTCATGCGGACACTAGACCTGGCCCGCGCGTCAGAAAAAATGCCGGGCCCGGATGGCCACGCGCCCTATGCACGGTTCGGCTTGGGCGCGACATAACAAAAACGTGGGGCGGGGTCAAATGAAGTCGGGTTAATCCGCGCAAACCCGGTTACAGTCGCGATTTCCTGCAACAATTCAGTCGCTTCCGGGGAAGTGTTTCGCGACTTTTTCATCCAGATTCAACGGCCTGTGCCTGAGCAGGCCGTGGTCTTTCAAGCGGGCACGGGTATCCGGGTCGGAACCGCTGAGTTCGTCATAGAATGCCTGCAGACCTGTCTGACCCTGATCGCCTTCTATCCAACTGAGCAATTCGTGCATTGTTAGGCCGCCGGCTTCGCGGGGGACATTGGGCCTCATCCCCGACTGGTACGAACCGCGTTCCAGCCGGAACCGGTAGTGGGCAAGCCAGTGGTCCCAGTCAGGGGCATGGCGGTGGCACAGTTCGATCTGTGACAGTTCAATGCCGTCGGGGAGCACTTGATTGTTCTGTTGAATGTTGTGGATGCGGTCGCGGATATGTTTCAGGCCCGTGCGCGCGAACAGCTTGCCCTGCATATGGCTCAGGAAACCGCCTCGGACAAACGCTCCGAAAGTCGGATAGAGCGTTTCGACCAGCGCGGCCCGGTCCGGGCCCGAAGGGATGTATGCCTTGTACATGTCGTCATCGCCCGCCAGTGCCTCGATCGGGCGGATGCGGGCGGTGGGGGTGTCGGGTGGAACGTGTGCCAGCACGTCGGCGACCGGTGACAACGGCCACAGAAATTCGTCCACGTCGATGTGCGTAAGCCAATCCAGATCAGTCTGGCGGTATATGAATGTCGCGTTATGCGACTGCCTGACCTGATGCTTGTCCGGCCTTTCGATCCCGCGCCGCTGCCAGAACTCCGCGTTGCAGACACGGATTTCGATCTTGGGATGACGGCGCAGAACCCGAACCGCGCGGCGGTTGGGTTCGTCCAGAAACAGGTGCAGACGGTCGACGCCCAGATCGATGTGATAGGCGGCAAAGCGCAGGATGTCGTCCAATGGCGCGCGGGTCGTACACACGATGCCCCAGGTCGGCCTGTCCTGCGTCATATACGCCTCTGCTTTGTTGGTCGCGCGTGCTGCGCCTTACGTCATCATTTCCTTCGTCGCCGTCAGGCTCAGTTCGGGGTAATCGCGTACCACGCGATCGATATCCCATTGCAGGCGCGTGAGATAAACGATGTCGCCGTCATGGTCGTGGGCGATGTGCTGCTTGTTGGCGTTGACGAATTTGTCGACCTCGGGTTTGTCGCCACTGACCCAGCGGGCCGAGGTGAACTGTGACGCCTCGAACCGGACGGGCAGGCCGTATTCCATCTCGATCCGACTGGCGAGCACTTCGAATTGTAGCGCACCGACGACGCCGACGATAAAGCCAGACCCGATCGAGGGTTTGAACACCTTGGCCGCGCCTTCTTCGGCGAATTGCATCAGGGCTTTTTCCAGATGCTTGGCCTTCATTGGATCACCCGCGCGGACAGTTTGCAGCAGTTCCGGCGCGAACGATGGGATACCGGTGACGCGGATCGCTTCGCCTTCGGTCAGCGTATCGCCAATGCGCAGCTGCCCATGGTTCGGGATGCCGATGATATCGCCGGCCCAAGCCTCTTCGGCCAGTTCTCGGTCGGAGGCCAGGAACAGAACCGGGTTCGAGATCGCCATCGGCTTCTTTGACCGCACATGGGTCAGCTTCATGCCGCGCTTGAAATGGCCCGACGCCATGCGGACAAAGGCCACCCGGTCGCGGTGCTTGGGGTCCATGTTGGCCTGCACTTTGAAGACAAAGCCGGCGACCTTCTTTTCGTCAGGAGAGATCTGACGCGGCTCAGCCGACTGAACCTGAGGCTGCGGGCCATAAGCGCCGATGCCCTCCATCAGCTCCTTGACGCCGAACGAGTTGATGGCCGAGCCGAACCAGATCGGGGTCATGTGGCCTTCTAACACGGCTTGCGGGTCGAGCTTGGGCAGCAATTCGCGCGCCATCTCAACCTCTTCCAGCAGCTTCTCTAGCAGATGCTCGGGCACGTGTTCGGCCAGTTTCGGATCGTCCAACCCGTCGATCTGGATACTTTCAGCCACCTTGTTGCGGTCTGCGCGGTCCATCAGCTCCAGCCGGTCGCGCAACATGTCATAGCAACCAATGAAATCGCGGCCCACGCCGATGGGCCATGCGGCAGGCGTCACGTCGATGGCCAGCATTTCCTGAATTTCGTCGATGATCTCGAACGTATCGCGGCTTTCGCGGTCCATCTTGTTACAGAAGGTCAGGATCGGCAGATCGCGCAGGCGGCAGACCTCGAACAGTTTCTGCGTCTGGCTTTCCACGCCTTTTGCGCCGTCGATCACCATCACGGCGGCGTCCACGGCGGTCAGCGTGCGATAGGTATCTTCCGAGAAATCGCTGTGACCGGGTGTGTCGACCAGATTGAACCGGAAATCACCATAGTCGAAGGACATGGCCGATGCAGAGACCGAGATGCCGCGATCCTTCTCCATCTGCATGAAGTCAGACCGCGTCCGCCGCGCCTCGCCCTTGGCGCGCACCTGACCGGCCATCTGAATGGCGCCCCCGTACAAAAGGAACTTTTCAGTCAGGGTCGTCTTGCCCGCATCCGGGTGCGAGATGATGGCGAAAGTTCTGCGCCGGGCGATCTCGGGCGGCAAGACGGGTTGGTTCGAGGCGATATCAAGCATGAGCGCGCGTATAGGCGGGGAATCCTGCCGAGGCAAGACAAAGGGGCTGGTTCGAATCATGACGCTATGGCAATAAGAACATATAGTGAACAAAAGGTGGAGTTGACCAATGGATTTGAAAGAAATCGCCAATGAACTGGTCGCCGGGTGCCGCGAAAATCGGGCACAGGCCAATCTGGATAAACTCTATGCCGAGGATGCCGTCTCGGTCGAGGCGGTCGATTATTCAGGTATGGGGCGCGAAGTGAAGGGGCGCGATGGAATCCGTGGCAAGCACGAATGGTGGGAAGGCGCGCATGACGTTTCGGCCGCATCCGTGAGCGACCCGTTTCTGCATGGCGATGATCGGTTTGCCGTGATTTTCGAGGTGAAAGGCACCGTTAAGGAAAGCGGCGACAGCTTTGATATGCGTGAGGTCGCGATCTATCACGTCGCTGACGGCAAGATCGTGCGGGAAGAGTTCTTTTACTAAGCCAATACCCGTCTGGTCCTTCCTGTCGGGCCGGTGCAAGTTAAGGGCAGGATAGGGAGGATCAGAATGGATTTGGGTATTCGCGGAAAACGCGCGCTGGTTTGTGCCAGCAGCAAAGGGCTGGGTTTGGGCTGTGCCGAGGCTTTGGCCGCAGCGGGCGTTGATCTGGTGATGAATGCACGCGGGGCCGAAGCGTTGGAGGTTGAAGCTGCACGCTTGCGATCCGATCATAGTGTCGACGTGCAGACTGTGGCCTGTGATGTGACCTCAGGTGAAGGTCAAACGCAGGTGATCAATGCCGCGCAGGACGTTGATATTCTTGTGACAAACGCAGGTGGACCGCCTCCGGGAATGTGGTCGGACTGGGAGCGGGACGATTTCATCAAGGCACTGGATGCCAACATGCTGACGCCGATTGCGTTCATGAAGGCGCTGTTGCCGGGGATGATGGACAAGGGCTGGGGCCGGGTGGTCAATATCACCTCGCAATCCGTGCGCGCGCCAATTGCCGTTCTGGGTCTGTCGAACGCCGCCCGGACCGGGCTGACCGGCTATGTCGCGGGAACCGCACGGCAGGTTGCGCCCAAAGGGGTGACGATCAATAACCTGCTGCCGGGGATTCACGCCACCGACCGTGCGGATTCGCTGGATGGCGGGGTCGCGGCGCAGAAAGGTATCTCGATGGATGAGGCACGTGCAGAACGTGCTGCCACAATTCCGGCGCGGCGTTATGGCACGCGGACCGAGTTTGGCGCGACCTGTGCCTTTCTGTGTTCGCAACATGCCGGGTTCATCGTGGGTCAGAATATCCTGCTCGACGGCGGCGCAACCAATCTGACGATGTAGCGATGGCTGAGAAGTTTTCTTTGAAAGACCAGTTGTTTAACGCTGAAAAGACCCGCTATCTGGCGGGGCTTTTTGCCGGGGCTGATCCGTCTTTTGACGCGCCCGCGTTCGAGGCGCAGGTCATGTCGCGGCTGCTGGAGCTGGAATTGAAGGAGCGTATGGCCTGGATTGCAGATTGCCTGCAACGGGCCGTGCCCGGAGATTTGCCCGTCGTTGCGCCCGTTTTGTTGCGCGCGCTGCCTCCGCCGTTGGACCCGGGCAAAACCGATGATGATTTCGGAGATTTCATCTTTGCGCCGCTTGGCGATTGGGTTGTCGCGGTTGGGCTGGACCACCCGGAACTGGCGCTGGACGTGATCGAGGAACTGACGCAACGCTTCTCGATGGAATGGGCGATACGGCCCTTTCTGAATCAGTACCCCGAGATGGTTTTGACCCGGATGCAGGCGTGGTGCGGGCATTCCAGCTATCACGTGCGCCGTCTGGTCAGCGAGGGCACCCGGCCCCGGTTGCCATGGGGGCAGGCGGTTGGATTGGAGCTGACCGATCCGCTGCCATTGTTGGATCGCCTGCACGGTGACAGCACCCGGTATGTGACGCGGTCTATCGCCAATCATCTGAATGATATTTCCAAGAAAGACCCCGATCTGGCATTGGATCGGCTGCAGGCCTGGGCAGGGGCCGCGCAACAAGATGCGGCCGAGTTGCGGTGGATGACCTCTCATGCTGTTCGGGGATTAATCAAATCGGGCCATCCGCGCGCGATGAAGATGCTGGGATATGATCCCGATGCGGCTATCGAAGTACGTGTTGACGTTCAGGGCGAGGCGCGGATTGGCAGCGCGCTGGCGTTTGTTGTGGACCTATCAGGGGCTGATCAGCAAGCTGTTCTGGTGGATTATATCATTCACTTTCAAAGGCCTGGCGGGAAGACTTCGGCCAAGGTGCACAAGTTGAAACAGGCAGTTTTGAAGGGTGGTACGCTTACGCTGAGCAAGACTCATAAGCTGAAAGGCAACGCCAGTACGTTCACCCTGATCCCCGGTGCGCATCGGTTGGAAATCCAGGTCAACGGACGCGTGCGGGCAGCGGTGGATTTCGAGTTGTTGGACTAGCAGGTTTCACGCTTTCGTCAGATCGAACCATACCGGATTGCGCCGGGTTGGCCCGGGTATTAGCTGCATCGCAGCCGATAAGAAAAGGATAGCCCAGATGAAGCATGAAGCGGTGCAGAACTATTATGGTGAGGTGCTGCAAGGCAGCGACGATTTGCAGACAAACGCGTGCTGTACGCCGGATGACATGCCGGGTCACGTCAAGCAAATTCTGTCGCAAATTCATGATGATGTGCTGACGCGTTACTATGGCTGCGGGCTGATCGCGCCGCTGGATCTTGAAGGGATGCACATCCTTGATCTGGGCTGTGGCGCGGGGCGCGATGTCTATGCTTTGTCGGCGATGGTGGGCGAAAAAGGGCGCGTGGTTGGCGTTGACATGACACAAGCGCAACTGGGCGTTGCCCGCGCGCATCAGGACTATCACGCGCAGGCGTTTGGGCATTCCGCCAGCAACGTAGAATTTCATCAAGGCTATATCGAAAAGCTGGATGAGCTGGACCTTGAACCGGGCAGCTTTGACATCATCGTGTCGAATTGCGTGATCAATCTGGCGACTGACAAGGCCGCTGTTCTGAAAGGCGCGCACCGGCTGCTGAAAGAGGGCGGCGAGATGTATTTCTCGGACGTGTATTCAGACCGCCGGGTGCCCAAGGCGATGGCCGAGGACGAGGTTCTGTATGGCGAATGCCTGTCGGGCGCGCTGTATTGGAACGATTTCCTGTCGATGTCGCGCGCGGCAGGTTTTGGCGACCCCCGCCGTGTCACGCACCGCCCGTTGACCATCGAAAATCCTGTGCTTGAGGATCGTGTTGCGCCGCTCAGCTTTATTTCGGCCACTTACCGGCTGTTCAAGCTGCCCGCGCTGGAACCGGCGTGTGAGGATTACGGGCAGGCGGTGATCTACAAGGGCACCGTTCCCCATGCTCTGCATCAATTTGTGCTGGACGATCACCATGTCATCGAGGCGGGCAAGGTGTTTCCCGTCTGCGGCAATACGTGGATGATGCTGCAAGATACGCGATTTGCCCGGCATTTCGAGTTCATCGGGGATTTCGAAACACATTACGGAATTTTCGAGGGCTGCGGCGGGGATAGCCCGTTTGTGGTCGAAGGCGACACTCCATCAGCCGGGTGTTGCTGATCCCTTGCACCTGAGAGGCGGGGTTGCTATCCCCGCCTAAGCCCGATGGATTTAATCGGGAAAGGCAACGGGGTCCATCGGTGACAGTGAACGCAGCTCCTCCTCGTCTGGAAATCCGCAATCTGGTCGCCCGGTTCGAGGGGCGGACCGTTGTGGACGATGTTTCGCTGAGTGTTCAGGCCGGGCAGGTGACGTGCCTATTGGGGCCGTCGGGTTGCGGCAAATCCACCACGTTGCGCATGATCGCCGGGGTCGAGATGCAAAGCTCGGGCGAGATTTATGTCGATGGCAAGCTGATCTGCGATACGTTTTTCCGCGTGCCACCCGAACGCCGCCAAATTGGCCTGATGTTTCAGGACTTTGCCCTGTTCCCGCACCTAAGCGTCGCCGACAATGTTTCGTTCGGGTTGAAAGGCAGCAAAGAGGCCAAGCGCGTCCGGGTTGAGGAATTGCTGAGAAAGGTGGACCTGATGCGGTTCATCGATGGCTTTCCGCATCAATTGTCGGGCGGCGAGCAGCAGCGGGTTGCCTTGGCCCGAGCGCTGGCACCGCAACCGCGTATCATGTTGATGGACGAGCCTTTTTCGGGCCTCGACAATCGGTTACGCGATGGCATCCGCGACGAAACGCTGGCTATCCTGAAAGAAGAAGATGCCGCTGTGCTGCTGGTCACGCATGAGCCCGAAGAGGCGATGCGCATGGCCGATGAAATCGCCTTGATGCGTGGCGGCAAGATCGTGCAACAAGGGGCTGCGTATAACGTCTATACCCGGCCCGTTGATAAGGCAGCAGTTTCGTTTTTCAGCGATATCAACGTGTTGCAGTCCACAGTGAATGGAGCTTTGGCCGAGACGCCTTTTGGTCAGTTTCTTGCGCCGGGTATTCCGGACAACACGGATGTCGAGATCGTCTTTCGCCCCCAGCATGTGCGTCTCGATTTTGACCGCAGCGGCAAAGGCCCGTCGCCAACCGCCACCGATGGCGTCGCGGCCCGTGGCGTGGTCGAACGTGCGCGGTTTCTGGGCAATGAAAGTCTGGTCGAGTTTCGGATGGATCACGATGGCTCGATCCTGCGGGCGACGGTGCCCAATGTTTTTGTGCCAAAGCCGGGCCGGGTCATGTGGCTGACGGTGCCGCGTGACCGGTGTTTTGTGTTCCCAGCCCAGGGCTGAGCCCGATTTCCCGCCAAGTGGTGCGCGAAAGCCTCAGATTGGGCCTGCGCGTTGCTTGCCGCAGCGAATAGGCGGGTCTATCAAGAGGAAAACCGGGGGCCAAGGCAAACATCATGCGCATTCTTCTGACCAATGACGACGGCATCAATGCGCCGGGGCTGATCGTGCTTCAGGCGATTGCGGCAGATCTGGCTGGCCCGGAAGGCGAGGTCTGGGTCGTTGCCCCGGCGTTCGAGCAATCGGGCGTGGGCCATTGCATCAGCTACACGCATCCTTTCATGATGACAAAACTGGATGAACGCCGCTTTGCCGCCGAAGGCTCACCCGCGGATTGTGTGTTGGTGGGGCTACATGATGTGATGAAGGATCATCCGCCTGATCTGGTGCTTTCTGGGGTGAACCGGGGCAACAACTCGGCTGAAAATACTTTGTATTCCGGTACGATAGGTGGCGCAATGGAAGCAGCCCTGCAAGGTGTGCCCGCCATCGCCATGTCGCAGTATTTCGGGCCTCGCAACCGCGATCTGAGTGATCCGTTTGAGGCGGCGTTGCGCCATGGTGGCGATCTGGTGCGCCGCATTCTGGCAGCCAGCCCAAACGAGCAGCGAGACTATCGCCTGTTCTACAACGTGAATTTCCCGCCTGTCCCCGCCGATGAGGTTCTGGGAACCCGCGTCGCGCCGCAGGGCTATCGCCGCAATACAAGGTTCGGTGTCGAGCCGCATAATTCGCCCTCGGGCCGCCGGTTCCTGTGGATCAAGGGCGGTGATCAGCATCAGCCGACCGCGCCGGGAACGGATGCGGCGGTCAATCTGGACGGCTATATCTCGGTCACGCCTATGCGTGCGGATTTGACGGCGCACGCCATGCTTGGGGCGCTGAAGGCAATCGAATGAGCGCGCTGGACCCCGAAAAGACCATGCAATTCCTGTTCCAGCTTCGCTCGCGCGGGGTGACGGATGCGCGGGTGCTGGCGGCGATGGAACAGATCGATCGGGGTCTGTTCGTCAAAGGGTTGTTCGCCGAACGTGCCTATGAGGATACGCCATTGCCGATTGCCTGCGGGCAGACGATCAGCCAGCCCTCGGTCGTGGGTCTGATGACGCAGGCGCTGAAAGTGCGGCCTCGGGACACGGTGCTGGAGATCGGGACGGGCTCGGGCTATCAGGCGGCGATCCTGTCCAAGCTGGCGCGCCGGGTTTATACGGTCGAACGCCACAAGCGTCTGGTGCGCGAAACCGGGCAGTTGTTTCGCGAGATGGGATTGACGAATGTCACCGCGATGCTGACCGATGGATCCTTTGGATTGCCGGAACAGGCCCCCTTTGACCGCATCATTGTGACCGCTGCCGCCGAAGATCCGCCCGGGCCACTCTTGGCGCAGCTTAAAATCGGCGGTATCATGGTGCTACCGGTAGGCCAGTCAGATGCGGTGCAGACCCTGATCCGGGTGACGCGCACCGAAGATGGATTGGACTATGATGAATTGTTGCCTGTTCGGTTTGTGCCCCTGCTTGAGGGGCTTGGCAAAGACGAGGCGTAAAGGTTTATTGATATAAATGCGCCAGAACCCCGGAGAACAGGGGCAGGTGTTGAGGACAGTAAGATGAGAGCAGTTTCCAGATCAGCCGCGCGCCGATATGCGATGGGCGTAGCCGCGATTGCCCTTTTGGCCGGGTGCGAGGGGCCGTTCGATTACGACCTGCGCGGAAATGTCGGTGGCTTTTCCACCGCCGATGCGGCGATTGCGGCCACTACCAGCCGCCCGACGCCGGATGCGCGGGGGGTCATAACCTATCCGAATTATCAGGTCGCGGTGGCAAGGACCGGCGACAGTGTCACGGATGTGGCCAGCCGCGTTGGTCTGCCAGCGGCCGAGCTTGCGCGGTTCAACGGGCTTCAGGCCAATGATCCGCTGCGCGAAGGCGAGGTTCTGGCGTTGCCGCGGTCCGTTGGCGGGGCGAGCAATGTCGATATCGCATCGATCGCGGGCTCGGCTATTGATGCCGCGCCCGAGACCGGCGGGGTTCAGACCACCGCGCTGGCCCCCGCGCAGCCCGCTGCCAAGCCGACACCTGCGCCGGCACCCGCTGGGCCAGAGCCGATCCGACACAAGGTGAAACGAGGCGAGACGGCCTTTACCATCTCGCGCCTCTACGAAGTCTCGGTCGAGTCTCTGTCCGAGTGGAACGGTCTGGGGCCGGATTTCATGGTGCGCGAAGGGCAGTTCCTGCTGATCCCGGTCAAGGATCAGCCTGCACCCAAGCGTAGCGCAGCGGCACCTGCCGCCACGGCCACGGCTGTGACACAGCCGGGGCAGGGCTCTCCGACCCCGACGCCGCCCAGTGCGACGCAGCCTTTGCCGGACGAAAACGTCAAGCCGCTGGCCGAAGCCGCACCTGCGCCGGATGTAACGGCTGAGGCACCGACCAGAAGCTCGTCCTCGGCCCTTGCATTGCCTGTGTCGGGGCGGATCATCCGCACCTATGACAAGGGCAAAAATGAAGGGATCGACATCGCAGCGGCACCCGGAACGGCGGTCAAGGCCGCCGATGGGGGTACGGTTGCAGCGGTGACGGCGGATGCGGATCAGGTGCCGATCATTGTGGTGCGCCACGCCAACGACCTGCTGACGGTTTATGCCAATGTCGAGGGGATCACGGTCAAAAAGGGAGACCGGGTGCGGCGCGGGCAAAAGATCGCTGCCCTGCGCGGAGGCGACAACGCCTATGTTCATTTCGAGGTGCGCAAAGGGTTCGAGTCGGTTGATCCCGAGCCTTATCTGAAGTAATCGAATGGCCCGTTCCGGGCCATGCCTCCGGCAGGAGTATTTTTTGAAAAGATGAAGATCGTCAGGCGGTTGGGTCGTAGTCGGCCAGCCGTTTGCCGGGCTCGTCCGCGAATATCTCGGGCAAGGGTTTAACCGTTTCGATCAGGTCGATGCGAAAGACCCGGAATCCATTCCGCAGCTCGCACCAGGCGGTCAGGGTCCAGACGCGGCCCCAATATTCCATGTGTAGCGGGCGGATGATGCGGTCGGTCAAGGTGCCGTCGATACGGCGGTAGTTGAGGTGCAGCTTCTGGCGCGATTTGATTGCGGCGCGGATCGGGGCCATATGGGCCAGTCCGCGCGCCGCATCCGCAAAGGGGTAAACGGCGAATTTCCATGTGTCGGCCTCGGCCACGACCTGGGTGGGAAGCACGGCGTCTACCTTGTCGGCCAGTGACTCAGCGGCGGATTTGAGATCGGGGTCGGCGGCCTGTGCCACGATAGCCATGCCAAGATTCAACGCCTCAAGCTCGGCCGGGGTCAGGTTTAACGGGGGCAGGGTGATTTGTTCGCGGACCATATAGCCGACGCCACGCTCGCCCTCGACCGGGACGCCCGATGCGACCAGCGTATCCATGTCGCGGTAGATCGTGCGGACCGATACCTCGAGCCGGTCCGCAATGTCCTGCGCGCGGTGCAGTTTGCCATCGCGCAGGATCTGGATGATGTCGAACAGGCGGTCAGTGCGGCGCATGACACGCCGTTCTGACCGCGATCAGGCGGTCATGTTCCATAGCACGGTCTCGTGACGCATCTGGACGCTGTCGAGATTGATCACTGCCATCATGGCGGCGGCGCAGTCCTGTTGCATGAATTGTGCGGCGGCGTCCTGTGCGGCTTTCATATCGGTCCAGACCACGTAATCGGTCCAGCGGCCATCTGCGCCCTGGCTCAGCTGACGATGGGCAAATCCGGTGGCCGCGTGGACGAACCCTTCGGACGCCTGACTGAGTTTTACGAACTCTTCCGGGGTGGTGCCGTCCGCTAGTGTGAAGGTGACGATTTCTGCGACATGGGTCATGTGTATCTCCGTTGACCAGGTTTCGATGTCCTTTCCTAGCCGCTTTCAACTGACATAAACCTGTCAGTTGAAAAAAGCGAGCCCTCAAAAATCGTTTGAAGCGTTCAAATTTGGATGCTGAAAAGACCCGCTGCCCTTTTGCACTGGGCTGCAGGGGCGTAAACAGGGGCCGAAATGGAATTCACGGTGCGGATCGTGCCGACCTGATAGGAGAAGACACATGCTTAACAATATCGGCCTTCCCGGTCTGTTGCTAATCGCCGTTGTGGTGCTGGTTCTGTTTGGCCGCGGCAAAATCAGTTCTTTGATGGGCGAAGTAGGCAAGGGCATCACCTCGTTCAAGAAGGGCGTCAAAGAGGGCGCGGATGAGTTGGAGCAGGACGCATCCGAGATGGCCAAGGACGTCACGCCCGAGACCGACAAAGACAAGGCCTAAGCGCAGATGTTTGATCTGGGCTGGACCGAGCTTTTGGTTATCGGCATCGTGGCCCTGATTGTTGTCGGGCCCAAAGACCTGCCGGTTTTGTTCCGAAATGTCGGGCGTTTTGTCGGCAAGGCGCGTGGTATGGCGCGCGAGTTCAGCAGTGCGATGAACGAGGCGGCAGATCAGGCGGGCGTGAATGAGATCAAGAAGGGTCTGAACGCTGCCGCGAACCCGGTCAGCACGGCGATGGACAGCGTGAACGAAGCCGCACGCGACGTTGCAAAAAGCATCGATCCGACAAAGTTCGACCCTGACAGTGCAACTGGCAAGCTGGCGGCTGAACGGGCAGAGCAGGCCAAGAAAATTCAGGCGTCGACTGCACGGGCCGCTGCCGAGCGCAAGGCCAGGGAAGCGGCCGATGCTCTGGCCAAAGCCGAAGAGGCCGAGGCCGCGCTGAATACTGAAAGCAAGACATGAGCAACACCGACGAGATCGAGGATTCCTCGGCCCCATTGATCGAACATCTGGCGGAACTGCGCACCCGGCTGATCCACAGCGTCGTTGCATTTCTGATCGGCATGATCATCTGCTTTACGGTGGCCACACCGATCTTTAACTTCCTCACCAGCCCGCTGTGTCAGGTGCTGAGCGAGCGCGGTCAGGATTGCGGACTGATCTTCATCTCGCCGCAGGAAGGGTTCTTTGTTGCCATCAAGGTCTCGCTTTTGGGCGGGTTCATTCTGGCTTTCCCCTATATCGGGATGCAGATGTGGCGCTTTGTTGCGCCGGGTTTGTACAAGTCCGAAAAGAACGCGTTTTTGCCGTTTATGCTGGCCTCGCCCTTCATGTTCCTATTGGGGGCAAGCTTTGCGTTCTATGTCGTCACGCCGCTGGCCTATGATTTCTTTCTGGGCTTCCAGCAATTCGGGACGGATGGCGAAGCGGTCGCCGATGGGGTCAATGCCGCCCCTCTCAGCGTCGTGTTTCAGGGATCGGCACAGGAATATCTTAACCTCACGATCAAGTTCATCGTGGCCTTTGGCCTGTGTTTCCAACTGCCCGTCCTGCTGACCCTGATGGGAAAGGCCGGGCTGGTCAGCGCGCAAGGTTTGGGCGAGGTTCGCAAATATGCGGTGATCGGTATTCTGGTGCTGGCGGCTGTGGTTACACCCCCCGACGTTATCACTCAGATCATCCTGTTCACCGTGGTCTATGGCCTCTACGAAGTGTCCATCTTCCTCGTCGCCCGCGTCGAGAAAAAGCGCGAGGAGCAGCTGCGCGCCGATGGCTACTATGATGACGAAGAAGCTGAGGCCGATGCAGACATGATGCAGGATTACGAAGACACCAAGTAATTCACGCTCGCTACTTCAAAAGGCGCGCCGATGATTGGCGCGCCTTTTTCGTTTGCAGCCCTTGTTGACCCGCCCCGAACGTGATTTGAACCCGGCAACCAACACCGGAGGAGCCGATGGACGACCAAGCCCTGACCCGTATCGCCGATGCGCTGGACCGGATCGCGCCCGCGCCGCTGGCCGCGCCCGATTTCAACACCGCCCCGGCCTTTGTCTGGCAGGTGGAGCCCGATCGGCTGGACCCAGTTGCACAGGTCAACCGGGTCGATCTGGACCTCTTGGTTGGGATCAACCGCTCACGCGATACGCTGCTGGACAATACGCGCCGGTTTGCGGCGGGCTACAAGGCGAACAACGCGCTGCTGTGGGGCGCACGGGGGATGGGGAAATCCAGCCTGGTCAAGGCCGTCCATGGCACCTTGCAGGCTGACTATCCCGACCTGAAGCTGGTGGAATTGCAGCGCGAAGACATGTCCTCGGTCGCGCGCCTGCTGAATCATCTGCGCGCTGCACCGCACCGGTTTATCCTGTTCTGCGACGATCTGAGCTTTAGCCATGATGACCAGCACTATAAGTCACTCAAGGCAGTGCTGGATGGCGGCATCGAAGGCCGCCCGGAAAACGTGGTCTTCTACGCCACCTCGAACCGCCGCCACCTGATGCCGCGTGACATGATCGAAAACGAACGCTCCAGCGCGATCAACCCGTCCGAAGCGGTTGAAGAGAAAGTCTCGCTCTCGGATCGCTTCGGCCTGTGGCTTGGCTTCCACCCCTGCGATCAGGATGAATATCTGGCAATGATCGACCGCTATTGCGCCGCTTATGGGGTAAGTGCTGACCCT
The DNA here is from genome assembly GCF_056534225.1 of Ruegeria sp. E1. NCBI lineage: Bacteria > Pseudomonadati > Pseudomonadota > Alphaproteobacteria > Rhodobacterales > Roseobacteraceae > Ruegeria > Ruegeria sp. E1. The sequence continues at coordinate 282,959 of NZ_JBQFPE010000001.1, forward strand.
GAAACCCTGCGCGCCGAGGCGATCGAATGGCAAGCGACGCGCGGCGCGCGTTCGGGCCGTGTCGCGTGGCAGTTCTTTGTCGACCTTGCCGGGCGCACCGGCGTTCACATCGAATAAACCGCCTGCTTCATCTTTTCAAAAATACTCCCGCCGGAGGCCTGGCCCGGCACGGGCCATTCCTACAGCAGCGCCACAATCCGCGCAGCCTCATCCGCGGGGCTGGTCAGTGGATCACGATCCTCTCCGGGGTGAAACCGCGCGCGTACGGCGGTGGGCATCGGTGCAGGCTCGATGATCGACACCCGCGGACCGGTGCGTTCTGTTTCCGCCGCCCAGCTACGCGCCAGCGCCATCTGCGCCGCCTTGGTGGCGCCGTAGATGCCATAGAACCGCTCGCCCGCCTTGGGGTCGTCAAAAAACACGGCATGACCTGTTTCGCCCAGCAGGGGCGCAACAAAGGGGATCAGAACCGAGGTCGCGTTGGCGTTGGTGTTGACCGCCTTGGTCCATTCCTTGGGATCGACAAAATTCGCAGGGGTCAGCGCCGATGTATGCACTGCCGTGTGCAGCCACAGATCCACCTTGCCCCAACGGTCATGGATACCCCGGCACAGCGTTGCCATGGCATCGGGGTCGGTGATGTCCATCGGGGCCAGCGTGGCCGTGCCACCGCGTGCCTGAATGCGGTCGTCCAGTTCTTCCAGCCCGCCGGTGGTACGGGCGACGGCGACGATGTGATATTCGGGCGACAGGGCTTCGGCCAGGGCAGCACCCAATCCGCGCGAGGCCCCGGTAATTAGGGCGATTTTGGTCTGATCGGTCATGGGCGCGGTTTGAACGCCTGTGGCCACAGCGTCAAGTCCGGATCAGCTTCCGGGGATGGCGATCCGCTTGTTCTGGCCGCTTTGTCGCAGCATGATTCCATCTTCATCAATGGCCAGAACCTTGCCGGACGACACGCGGCTGCCCGGTCTGACCTTTTTCACGCGCCCCGATCCCATACGCACCAACGCGCGCATATCAGCTTTTGGGCCAAAGACGCCCAGAACGGAAACAGAGCTTTTGTTCAGCGCGCCCTGCTGGGTGGCCGCACTTTTGACGGTTACGTTTGACATGAGCTGCGGACAGGGCGGACCCTGGCCCCTTTGTGCGAGTGGTTTCAGAGCCGCGAGCTAACAAACCGGACGCCCGAACAAAAGGTCATGCGGCGGTGGGCGCGAGCGGTGCACCGAAGCGGTAATGGAAGTCTTTGCAATTCCGATGGTTTCAGCGGTGGGTTGTCGGCGGATTTTCACCACCGGCCAATTCTTCCCCTTGGTCACTTTGCCATTGTCACAACCTTGCATCCCGCGCTGATTCGCACGGGATACAGCAGCTTCAACCCGAGGCCAGTTTGGCCGCGTTCCACGAACCGCCGACGACCTGCATATCTTCTTTCTTCTGGCTGACGCGGCTGCTGTTTTCCAGGTTCCGCAAATAATCCTCGCCAACGCCGGTGATGTAATCACCGTCAAAGCACGAGCAATCAAAGGCAGTGATCTCGGGGTTGCCTTCCTTCGCAGCCCAGATCAGGTCATCGAGATGCTGATAGAACAGAGCGTCTGCGCCCAGTTCCTGCCGGATGTCCTCAATCTCTTTGCCGTTCGCGATCAGTTCATGTCTGGTCGGCATGTCGATGCCGTAGACATTGGGGTATTTCACCGGCGGCGAGGCGCTGGCGACGTAAACTTTCTTGGCTCCGGCCTCGCGGCACATCTGTACGATCTTGGTGATTGTATTGCCGCGCACGATGGAATCGTCGATCAGCAGGACATTGTGGCCCTCGAACTCCAGCGGAACCGCGTTCAGCTTGCGGCGCACGGATTTCTGTCGCTCGGCCTGTCCAGGCATGATGAAGGTGCGCCCGACATAGCGGTTCTTGACCAGTCCTTCGCGGTACGAGATGCCGGTGGCCTTGGCGACCTCAAGCGCAACGGGGCGGGCGCTGTCGGGCACCGGGATGATCCGGTCGATTTCAAGACCCGAGTCCTGGATCTGTTTGGCCAGAGTCTGTCCCATTCGCATCTGGGTCTTGTAAACAGAAACACCATCCAGCAACGAATCCGGGCGGGCGAGGTAAACATATTCAAAGATGCACGGCGTCAGCTTGCCTTCGATGGCCTGAAACTCGTGCATGTTCCCGTCGAGGTCGATCAGGATCGCCTCACCCGCGCGCAGGTCACGCAGCTTTTCGAAACCGTTGATGCCAAAGGCCACATCTTCGGACGCAAAGGCGAAATCGTCGCCTTGCCCTTCGGCCTCGCGCCTGGCAACCGACAGAGGGCGGATGCCGTATGGGTCGCGGAAGGCGAGCATACCGACGCCCGCGATCAGGCAGATGACGGAATAGGCGCCCTGGACCCGCTCCATCGTCATTTTCACGCCGGCAAAGATGTTGCGGATCGGGTCGGAATTGCCGTTCACCTTGATCGCATCGGCCACCTTGTCGGCCAGCACGTTCAGCAGAATCTCGGAATCCGAAGTGGTGCGCAGGTGGCGGCTGTATTTGCCAGTCACCTTCTCGCGCTGTTCGGCGGTGTTGGTGATGTTGCCGTTATGGACCAGATAGATGCCGTAAGGCGCGTTTACGAAAAACGGCTGCGCCTCGGCCGCGCTGAGCGATCCGGCTGTGGGATAGCGCACATGGCCGATCCCGACCTTGCCCAGCAAGGTCTCGGCGTCCTGCGCGTTGAACACATCCTTGACCAGCCCGTTGGCCTTTTTCTCGCGAAAGAACTCACCGTTATAGGTGACGATCCCCGAGGCATCCTGACCCCGGTGCTGCAACATCAGCAGACCGTCATAGATTTCCGCAAAGACATCATGTGTCCGGCTTGCAATCCCCAAAATCCCACACATGTACGGGCTCCAATTTCTACGACGATGTAACGCTGAGTTTGTTCAGGGGGCCAAGTCGACGAGGATGCCGCGTGTTGCATGAGTGCTGGCAATTGGCATCATGGGGTGCGGGCAAGGTCAACGGCTCTGATTCCCTGGCTGTTTCGGGTTCCACTTAAAGCCTAACGCCGCGCTTGTCATCAAAGGATCACATTCACCTTTTGCCGCAGTCGGAGCGGCAATCAACGCAGCGGTTGCGCGGTAAAGGTGACAAAAATCATCCCATGTGCTCAGATGACCGGATGAACGCCAAGCAAGACGTTCAGAAGTTTGGTGGGGAACAGAATATGTGGCAGCACAAGCAAGGCGCGAAAAAGGCAGAAACGGTCAAGCGAAGGTGCCACCGATGCAGAGGGCAGGGGCGCGCGCCCTGCGAGATCTGCAAAGGGTCCGGCGAGGTGATCAAAAGCCGGGACATTCACGGCAGGCCGATCCCGTCCCGGTGTGACGGGTGTTTCGGGCTCAAGACCATTCGATGCGCGGTGTGCGGCGGCGAGGGGTTCGTTTGACCCCATATGGGCAGAAAAAACCCGGCGCAGGGCCGGGTTTTGTTTGTGAATTCTCGAAAGGCAAAACCTTATTCGTTGGCGGTGCCGGTGGCCGCTTCGGCCTCGCTGCTGTCCAGACCGCTATGGGCCGCGCAGCTGGCGACAAGTTGTTCATATTGCGCGGTGATCCAGCCCAGAGCAGCCTCGGGGTTTTGTTCTTCGATGCGGTCGCTGAACTGTTCGAACACCTTGGCCGAGCGGCTTTCATCAACGATGGTGTAGGACTGTCCGGTCATAACCGTGTCGTAGACAAAGAAGGCGATGGCAACCAGCAGGATGCCGCGTGCGATGCCGAAGAAAAACCCTAGCGCCTGATCCAGACCACCAATGGCCGAACGTTGAACGAGCGACGAGAACAGTGGCGTAAATATGCTGACCACGATTAGCGCAACGGCGAACACGGCGGCAAAGCCCGTGATCACGGACAATTCGCAGCTGTCGCGCAGGAAATCTCCGACAACGGGGATTTCCTTGACCAGCGGAACCACCTGCGGGGCAAAGATGAATGCCAGCACGGCGGCGGCCACCCAACCTGCGATGGCCAGAACCTCGCGCAGGAACCCGCGCGAATAGGCCAGCAGGCCCGACACCACGACGATCAGGGCAACGACCCCGTCAATAATTGTAAAACCTTCCATGGCCCTCGCCTGTTCGTTTTCTGCCCCTCAGGGCGCGACCTTAACCTGCTCCGAAGGTTTCGCCAACAAACCCAACCAAATCAGAGGGTCGGGTGAGTGTCAGACCTGCCACAGTACCGGTTTTGCCACCTGCCGGAGCAATCGCCGCCGTGAAACCAAGTTTTTGCGCCTCTTTCAACCTGTTTTCAGTCTGCGGGGCCGGTCTAAGTGCCCCGGACAGCGAGATTTCTCCGAAAACGACGGTGTCGGCGGGCAAGGCGGTGTCTTCACGCGCGCTGAGCAGTGCGGCGGCCACGGCAAGGTCGGCGGCGGGTTCGCTGATTTTCAGACCTCCGGCGACGTTGAGATAGACATCGAGCCCTGCAAAGGGGATGCCGCAGCGCGCTTCGAGCACTGCGAGGATCATCGCCAGCCGCCCGCTGTCCCAGCCCACAACGGTGCGGCGGGCCTGCGAATGCGGTGAGGGCGCGACGAGCGCCTGAAGTTCCACCAGCACCGGGCGGGTGCCTTCGATCCCGGCAAATACCGCCGACCCGGGGCTGGGGGTGCCGCGTTCGGACAGGAACAGGGCCGAAGGGTTGGTGACTTGCGCCAGACCCTTGCCCGTCATCTCGAACACACCGATCTCATCTGCGGGGCCAAAGCGGTTCTTGACGGCGCGTAGGATGCGGAACTGGTGGCCGCGTTCGCCTTCGAAATACAGCACGGTGTCAACCATGTGTTCGACCACGCGTGGACCTGCGATCTGGCCTTCCTTGGTGACGTGACCGACCATGATGATGGAAACGCCGTGTCGTTTCGCAAACGTGGTCAATTCATGCGCTGCGGCCCGGACTTGTGACACTGAACCCGGCGCACTGTCCACGTTGTCGGCCCACATGGTCTGGATCGAATCGATGATCGCAAGACCGGGCTTTTCGGTCTCGAGCGTTGTCAGGATATCGCGTAGGTTGGTCTCGGCCGCCAGTTGCACCGGCGCGTCCTCAAGCCCAAGGCGGCGGGCACGCATCCGGACCTGCGCGCTGGCTTCCTCGCCCGAGACATAGATGGTTTTGACGCCAGCGCGCGCAAAACGGGCGGCGGCCTGCAGCAGCAAGGTAGATTTGCCGATGCCCGGGTCTCCGCCGACCAACAGGGCCGAGGCCGGGACAAGGCCGCCACCCAGTACACGATCCAGTTCCTCAACCCCGCAGAGCGTGCGGGGCGGTGGGGTTTCCTCGGTAGCGAGGTCCGTGAGTGCGATGGACTGGCCGCGTTTGCCACCGAGGGACTTCTTTGCGGGGCCAGCCGAAAGCGGGGTTTCCTGCACGATGGTGTTCCATTCGCCGCAGGCGTCGCAGCGCCCGGACCAGCGTGAGTGGGATGCGCCACAGGCGGAGCAGGAGAAAGATGTCGTCTTAGCCATGGCGCACTTGGTGCCCGAGGATGGCCGGTTCTTCAAGCCCTTGCGGGCTTTCCTCACCGCCGGTGGGGCGCCGTGCGCTCGGGCCCTGCGGGCCGTCGCCCCCGGCGGGCGCGGATGCGCCTACTCTGCGGCGCGCGGGGGCGACATGGCGATCACGCTGGATGCGGTTGGGTCTTTGTCGTCAGGTGGTGCTTGCAATTGGGCCGAGAGTTCCGGCAACAGTTCGAACAACTCATCACGCAGGCGTCTGAGTTGCGATTTGGCGATGGATTCCTCGATCTCGATGTCGCGGGTCCACTGGCGCAGCTCGTGTTGGATGGTCTGGGCATCCTCGATCCGGTGCTGGAACTGTTCGATCTCTTCCTGACGTTGCTGCAGGAACATGCGGGCACGCGCGACCTTGGCTTCGCCATATGTATCGGCCAGTTCCTGACTGACCTGGCTCATCTGCGCGGCAAGTTCCAGGATCTGCGGTTCAAGCCCCTGCAGATCAGGGTGGTCGCGCAGAAAGGCCATGCGTTCCTTGACCGCGTCGAACTCGGACCTCAGCGAAAACGCACCGCTACGGTCGGCGGCGTGGGCGACCTGATAGGCATCGACGATGTCGTGCATGTTCAGCGCGAATTTCCGATGGTTGTTTTCCAGCGCCATCATCCGAGCATTGGCGGGCAGGTAGAAGGCGAGCATCAAGATCAGAGCGGTCATTCCGATCTGGATATAGATCCCTGCGTCAATTGTGGTGCCACCGGTTAAACCGGCTTGCATGGACAGCCACGGCAATATGCCAAATGCGGAAAGAATGGTCACGGTGACGGCGAAAAGGGCCGCGGCGCAGATCAGGACAAAGGTAAAACGAATAAAGGCATTCTGAAATTGCAATGTTACGTTATGGAGTGTGTGCATAATCGTGCATCTCCTTCTTGAACCGGTACAGACCGGGACCAGAAGCGGAAGACACGACAAACAAGCAAGGTGATCCGCTACGGACCCGTGAGTTACAAAAACTTTGCTGCTCGAAGTATAAAGATGATACTCAGTTTAATGTTTTCAATCAATTAGGTCTGAGGATTTCGTGATCGGAATGTCATCTCTGTAATATGACCCAGGGTCAACGAGGCCAGAATGCAGCCCGTGAACAGGTATAATCCCCACGCTGTTTCGATGGTCGCGTAAGAGATGCCCTTGGCCAAGGTGATGTAGAGCGCGATGAGGAAAATGTCGGCCATCGCCAGTTTGCCGAGGATGTTGAGCGCGGGCTGAACGCGCGGGTCCAGCAGGTTCCATTGGATCAACGCGGTGCCGATGGTTTTGATGTAGGGCGCGAAGAGGGCGAAGACGGTGACGACCAGCGCGAGGAAGATGTCGGATTTCCACAAGGATTGGAGACCGGTGATGACGCTGATCTCTGATAGCCCGAAGATCGGGAGAAGGCCCGCGCGCATCAGTGGGGCGAACCATGCGATGGGGTAGAGGATCAGGAGCGAGAGGGTGGCGATCTTTAAGATTCCGCATCTCCAGTTTTGTCTTCGATTTGTTTCGGAGGTGCTGGAAGTCCAAGCGCTTCGTCAGATTCTCCTTCAGCGATCAGGAAAATTCTCTTAAACAAATCCACCACTGGATTCAGGTTCTTGGCACTTTGGCCCGCTACGGCGGTCACCTCAGTTACACCTGCCAACATGACATCCAGGTCACTAATCTTCTTATGGATCTCGGATTGGAGTTTCTCCAGCCGATTCAGAAGCCTCCGCTTGTGCTTTTCTTCGAACGCACTTGAGGATCGAATTTTTTGTCGAGCCTCATTTATGTGCCCTTCAATCTCCTCGACCTGTTCTTTTGTTAAGCGAACATGATGGTTCTCATAATCGACTAAAACGCTTCTGGACCCCTTAATAATCTTAAAGGTCAATTCTAGTTGCTGGATTTGAACAAGGACTCTGTCACACGCCTTTTCAACATTTTCAGATCTAGATGGGTCTAATATTTGAATTGGTTGCCCCAATTGTTTTGCTAGCTCTATGGCTTTCCCATATTGCTCAAACAGTTTTCCCGCAATCCGCGTAGCATGGGCATGGTCTTTTGTGCCGCCCAAGTGTCCACCGTTAATCTTCTTGATCTCAAGAATAACTTCTTCCAAATCTTCAAACGGATCCATCTACTTCACCTAATCTACCGCACCGCCTCAATCGGCCCTTCCGCGCTCCCGCTGATGAACTGCTCGACATAAGGATCACCCGAGCTGTCCATCTGTGCCACAGGTCCGGTCCACTGGATCACGCCGTCATGCAGCATGGCCACGTTGTCGGCAATCGCCCGGACCGAACTCATGTCGTGGGTGATGGTCATCGCGGTGGCGCCCATCTCGGTCACGATCTCGCGGATCAGGTCGTTGATGACGCCTGACATGATCGGGTCCAGACCCGTTGTGGGCTCATCAAAAAATATGATCTCGGGGTCGGCGGCGATGGCGCGGGCGAGGCCGACGCGTTTTTGCATCCCGCCCGACAGTTCGGACGGGTAAAGATCGGCCACCTTGGCGCGCAGGCCCACGCGGCGCAGCTTGTCGATGGCAATCTCGCGGGCGTAATCGGCAGGGCGTTTGAGCGGGCCGCGCAGCAGGCGGAAGGCGACGTTCTGCCAGATGGGCAGCGAGTCAAAGAGCGCGGCCCCCTGAAACAACATGCCGAACCGGGCCAGAAAGGCATCGCGGTCGCCCTTGCTGGCATCTTTGCCATCCACATAGATGGTGCCGCTGTCCTGCTTGATCAGGCCAAGGATGCACTTTAGCGCGACCGATTTCCCGGTGCCCGAGCCGCCGATGATCACCATCGAGGTGCCCTTGGGGATCTCAAGGTTCATGCCCTGCAACACGTGGTTGTCGCCAAAGGCTTTATGTACGTTCTCCATCCGGATCATAGCGAGAAGAACACCCCTGTTAGGACAAAATTGGCGGCGAGGATCAGCACGGCAGCGGCCTCGACCGAGCCCTTGGTGGCGCGGCCCACGCCCTGCGCGCCGCGGCCCGAGGACATGCCGTAGTAGCAGCCCATGATGGCCGCGATCAGGCCGAAAGCGGCCCCTTTGACCAGCGAGGATATGATGTCGCGGGCCTCAAGGAAATCGACTGTGTTCTTCAGATAGGCCGCCGGGTTGAAACCAAGGTTCTGGGTGGCCACAGTATAGCCGCCTGCAATGCCGATGATATCCCCGATCCCGACCAGCACAGGCACGGTGATCAGCGCGGCCAGCACACGTGGCGCGGTCAGGTATTTCATCGGATGCGTGGACAGGGTGACCAGCGCATCGATCTGCTCGGTCACTTTCATGGTCGCGATTTCAGCCGCGATGGATGAGGTCACGCGCGCGGCGATCATCAGGCCGACCAGCACCGGGCCAAGTTCGCGCACCATGCCAATGGCGACGATCTGGGGCACAACGGCCTCGGCGTTGAAACGCGCGCCGCCTGCGTAGATTTGCAAGGCCAGTGCGCCGCCGGTGAAGATGGCGGTCAGACCCACGACGGGCAGGGACAGCCAGCCGATATTCATCAGCGCGATGCCGAACTCGCGCGGATAGAAGGGCGGGCGGAAGATGTGCGAAATCGCATCCAGCGCGAACAGTGCCACGCGGCCAAAAGCGGCCAGCATGGTCAGCACTGCGCGTCCCACTCCGCCCAGCAGCGAGACAGGATTCATTCCACGTAGCCCCGCGAATACCGGCTGCCCATCGAGGTCAGAATCTCGTATCCGATGGTGCCTGCCGCTTCGGCAAGGTCATCCACGGTCTGGTGCCCGTTCAGTATGCGCAGGCGGTCGGGGTCGTAAGGCAAATCGGTAACATCCACGGTGATCAGATCCATCGAGATACGTCCTACCACCGGGCAGGGCTGATCACCAGCAAAGGTATCAATTCCGCCGCCAATGGCACGATGCAGCCCATCGGCATACCCTGCGGCAACGGTTGCGATGCGCGACGGGCGGCGCGCAACCCAGCTGTTGCCATAACCGACGGTCTCTCCCACCGCGACCTTGCGCACCTGAATCACCGGCAGATCGACGGTGACCACGGGTTTGGCCCCGGCAAAGGGCAGCCCGCCATACAGACCGATTCCGGGTCGGCAGAAGTCAAAATGGAACTCGGGGCCCAGCAAGGTGCCGCCGGTCGCGGCCAGCGAGCGGGGCACCTCGATCCCGTCGGTCATCTGCCTGAATGTCTCAAGCTGCTGGCGGTTCATCGGGTGTTCGGGTTCGTCCGAGCAGGCCAGATGAGACATGGCGACCAGCGGGTTCCGCTTTAGCGCTTCGTGTTTCAGCTCTGCCCAGTCTGCCGGTTCCAGCCCCAGACGGTTCATGCCGCTGTCCAGCTGAATGCCGAACGGGTGATCGGGCAGGGCCTCGATATGTCGTTTAAACTGTTGGGGCGAGTTGATCAGCGGCGTCAGTTTGTGATTGCGTAGCAAATCCTTGTCACCATCCATGTGACCCGAGAACACGGCGACCAGCGCCTCGGGGCCAACCGCCTCGCGCACGATGGCTCCTTCTTCGGCGACGGCGACGAAGAATTTGCGCACGCCTTCTTCGGCCAGTGCCCAGGCCACCGGTTCCGCGCCCAGACCGTAGGCGTCGGCTTTGACCACGGCGCCGGTCTCGACGTTGGTCTTGGCATCCAGTGTGCGCCAGTTCTGGGTCAGGGCATGAAGGTTAACGGTCAGATGTGCAGTACTCATGGCCTCGTTCATGACATTGCGATGACAGAGGTCAAGAGGGAACGCGCTGAAAGCAACGTCGTTTTCCGGCGCAATCTGCTGCCTGTTGCAAAACAGTCAAGTGGGACAGGCCTATTGAGGCTTTGGCCGCGTTCTCCGGCGATTAAGCGATTGTGCGACGGTAAAGATCAAAAGTGACGTGCGGACATTATCGTTGACGAGTTCTTGCGTTGAGGGCTGGTTGCGACGTCTGAGCTCCGAACGCCAGGTGAGCACAGGGGCCGCGCGATCAATAGCCTTCGATCTGGCTGTCCTGCTGCCACGGTTTGACCAGATTGCCAAAGCGGGTGAACTGCGCCTCAAACGACAGTTCGACCGTGCCGATGGGGCCGTGGCGTTGCTTGCCGACGATAACCTCGGCCTTGCCATGCAGGCGTTCCATAGCCTGCTTCCATTCTTCCATCTTATCAAGCTCGTGATCGCCGGGCTTTTCGCGTTCTTTGTAGTATTCCTCGCGGAACACGAACATCACCACGTCGGCATCCTGTTCGATCGAGCCGGATTCCCGCAGGTCAGAAAGCTGCGGGCGCTTGTCGTCGCGGTTTTCCACCTGACGGCTCAGCTGCGACAGGGCGATGACCGGGATGTTCAACTCCTTGGCAATGGCCTTCATGCCCATCGAAATTTCGGCAATTTCGTTGACGCGGTTGTCGGCCATCCCGCGGCAGAGTTGCAGATAGTCGATCACCAGCAGGTCCAGCCCATGCGTCCGCTTCAATCGCCGGGCGCGCGCCGCGAGTTGCGAGATCGGCAGGGCAGGGGTGTCGTCAATGAACAGCGGGCAGGCTTCCAGTTCTTTGGCGGCATCCACGAAACGGCGGAACTCGGCCTCGGTCATGTCGCCCTGACGGATTTTGTGGCTGGAAATTTCCGAAGCTTCGGCCAGAACTCGGCCTGCCAACTGCTCGGCGCTCATTTCGAGCGAGAAGAAGCCGACCACGCCACCGTCAATCGCGCCTTCGCTGCCATCGGGCTTGGTGCCGCGCTTATAGGCTTTGGCCACGTTAAACGCGACGTTGGTCGCCAGCGAGGTTTTTCCCATCGACGGGCGACCGGCGAGGATGATCAGGTCGGACGGATGCAGACCCCCAAGCTGCTTATCCAGGTCGGCCAGACCGGTGGAAATCCCCGCCATGCCGCCACCGCGCTGGTACGCTTCGTTGGTGACGTTGACGGCTTCTGTGACCGCCTTGAGGAAGGATTGAAAACCCTGTTCGGTCTGGCCCTGCTCGGACAACTGGTAAAGTTGTTGCTCGGCCTCGACGATCTGTTCCTTGGGCTCGCTGGACACATCGACCCGCGCCGCCTTGTCCGAGATGTCGCGGCCCAGCCGGATCAACTCGCGCCGGATGGCGAGGTCATAGATCATCTGGGCATAGTCATGCACCGCGAAGGCGCTGATCGAGGCACCGGCCAGTTTGACCAGATAGGCCGGGCCGCCCAGTTCTTTCAGGCCCTCATCCTCGGCCATGAAGGATTTGAGCGTCACAGGCGAGGCCAGCGCATTCTTGGCGATGCGCGTGGCCGCTACCTCGTAGATCCGTGAGTGGACCGGGTCATAGAAATGCTCGGCCCCGATGATCGAAGCCACCCGGTCATAGAGATCGTTATTCGTCAGGATCGCACCCAGAAGCTGCTGTTCGGCTTCAATGGAATGCGGCATGGTTTCCGGATTCTGAATCTGCGCCGCTGCCTGCTCGATACTGCTGATCTCGTTCATTGCTGCTCTCTATGCCTGTTAGGCACCGTCCATAGCTTAGCCCCTTGAGTCGGGGCAAATTGTATGTTTCTGGGGATAGGCTGTGCATATCTCCGGGCCCCATCATATTGAAGGATGAGGGGTGCCCGCGTCAACATATTGTGTGATTGATGCACTGCGCGCGGACGTTGTTTCCGAACCTTGCACAGCTGCCGCCACGTCAGCTTTTGTTGGCTTCCTGCCAACCGCGCGGGTCATTCAGGAAGGCCTCGACCCCGTCCAGCGTCTCTTTGTCGAACGCTTTCTGGGCCTTAGCTTCGGCCAGCACGTCCCACCATGTGCAAAGGCTGTGCAGTTTCACGCCGTGATCGCCCAGCGTCTTTTCGGTTTCGGGGAAAATGCCGTAGTAGAAGATCACTGCCGTATGCCCACAAGTCGCGCCTGTTTCGCGGATCGCATCCACGAACGACAGTTTGCTGCCGCCATCGGTGGTCAGATCTTCGACCAACAGAACACGTTCGCCCTCGCTCATCGCGCCTTCAATGCGGGCGTTACGGCCATAGCCTTTGGGCTTCTTACGCACATAGGTCATCGGCAGGGCCATGCGTTCCGCAACCATTGCGGCAAAGGGGATACCTGCGGTCTCACCACCCGCGATATTGTCGAACGCCTCGAACCCGGCATCGCGCATCACAGTGACGGTCAGAAAGTCCATCAGGGCCGAGCGGATGCGCGGGTATGAGATCAGCTTGCGGCAATCGATATAGGTCGGGCTGGGCAGGCCCGAGGCCAGCGTGAACGGTTCGCGCGAATTGAAGTGCACCGCCTTGATCTCCAGCAGCATCCGCGCGGTCAGGCGGGCGATTTCGGTGCTGTCGGGGAAGGAACTGGGGATCATGGCGCAAACCTCTGAGCTAAGGGAATGTTGCGGGCTGATAGCCCGACCCTTGGGCCAGAGTCGAGGGGGACACAAAAGAAAAGCGGACCCCCAAGAGGTCCGCTTTCGCCCATGCGGGCAGAACAGCCAAGGTGGGCTTAGCTGCTCATGTCATAGGCACGTTCCCCGTGTACCGACAGATCGAGCCCGTTTGTCTCGGTCTCTGCGTCTACGCGAAGCGGCGTGATCAGTGCAACCACCTTGACCAGCACAAAGGTGACAATTGCCGTAAAGGCACCCACGATGATCAGGCCGCCAAGCTGGGCTGTCCAAGTGCCCAGACCGAACAGGGCGATCATGATGGTGCCGAAGATGCCGCCGACGCCGTGCACGGCGAACACGTCCAGCGTGTCGTCGATGTTCAGCTTGTTGCGGATGACGTTCACGGCCTCTTGGCACAGCACGCCCGCAACCGCGCCGATGATCAGCGCCTGCACCGGACCCACAAAGCCCGAGGCCGGGGTGATCGAGGCCAGACCTGCGATGGTGCCCGTGACCAGACCCACCATCGACGCTTTGCCAAAGCGGATGCGTTCCCACAGCGCCCATGTCAGCGAGGCGGTGGCGGCAGACAGGTGCGTAACGGTCATCGCCATCGCGGCCCCGCCGTCAGCGGCCAATTGCGAGCCGCCGTTAAAGCCGAACCAGCCGACCCACAGCGTTGCGGCACCCACCATCACGTAGCCGGGATTGTGCGGAGGCGTGGTGCGGTTGCAGCGCGGGCCGAGGATGACGGCGATGATCAGCGCGGCCAGACCTGCGGTTTCATGGACCACGATACCGCCCGCAAAATCGCGCACGCCAATCTCTCCCAGAATGCCGCCATCAGCCAGCATCCCGCCGCCCCAAATCCAATGCACCACCGGGGCATAACACAGCAGCATCCAGAGCGCCGAGAAGGTGAGCACAAAGCCAAAACCCACACGTTCCACATAGGCCCCGACGATCAGGGCGGGGGTGATGATGGCAAAGGTCATCTGGAAGGCAAAGAACAGGATCTCGGGCAGGGTGCCTGCAAGGCTGTCGGCGTCGACACCGTTCAGGAACGCCTTGCCTAGCCCGCCCCAAAGACCGCTTTCACCGGGCCCGAAGGCGATGGAATACCCTGCGACCAACCACAGAATGCTCATCAAACAGGCAATCGAAAAGCAATGCATGAACACGCTGAGCACATTTCGGGCACGCACAAGCCCGCCATAGAACAGGGCAAGCCCCGGCAATGTCATGAACAGGACCAGTGCTGTTGCAACGATGATCCAGGCTGTATCGGCTCCGTTCATGGGCCGCTCTCCTTTCCCTGTGGTCTGCGCTGGCCAGCGGCCGCGTTTGCGTGAGTGATGGGGCAGCGTTAGATGCTGAACAAGGTCGGGTAAAAAAGAGGCAACGGCGAAAAAGCCGCTCAATTTCGCGGCCTTTTCTCAACTGATGATTAATTTTGCGCCTATTGGCGGCAGGTGCCGAGAATTTAGGCGGATTGGGAAAGGCCTTGCAGCAGCAGGTTCAGGGCATGGTCACGAGCCGCCCTGCGCACGTTGTCTCGGCCTTGCGCGCCGAATTCGACGGTTTCGGTGCGCGTCGGTTGCCCATCGGCAGCGAGGCCAAAGCAGACGCGCCCCTCGGGTTTGAATTCAGACCCGCCAGGGCCTGCGATGCCAGTGACCGAAACCGCCAGTTGCGCCTGAGAGTTGCGCAACGCGCCCTCGGCCATTTCCTGCGCGATCTGTTCCGACACCGCGCCATAGGCGTCCAGCGTTTCGGCCCGTACGTCCAGCATCTGTTGTTTGGCGGTATTGGTGTAGGTGACAAACCCACGTTCGACCACGGCGGAACTGCCGGGGATGTCTGTCAGAGCGGCAGCGACCATGCCGCCGGTGCAGCTTTCGGCTGTTGCGATCATCACGCCCTGCGCTTTGGCGTGGTCCAGCAGGTTGGCGACGCTCACAGACCCATTACTCCATGTGCAATTCCAGCAAGGATCACGACGCCGATAGCCGCAAAAAGGCCCGCGATTACATCGTCCAGCATGACGCCCATAGGGTCGCCCAGCCGGTCGGCCCAGCCAATGGGTCCGAGCTTGGTGATGTCGAACAGGCGGAACAGCAGAAATCCAGCGATCCAGCCGGGCCAGAGGGCGGTAATCGCGATCCCATGCGCCCATGCGGGGTACGAGATGGCCCAAATGGCGATGAACTGGCCCGCGACCTCGTCGATGACAATCTCGGACGGGTCGTGGTTGTCCGTGCCTTCGGTCATGACCCGGGTGGCCCAGAGACCGCCGAAGAAGGCCGCGACGGTGGCGATGACCAGCAGGGGAAAGCCCCCGATCAGGTGCAGGATATAAGCCAGCGGCAGCGCAGCCAGTGATCCCCAAGTGCCGGGGGCAGGACGCAGATAGCCTACGCCGCAGACGGTGCCGATCAGCCGCGCGGCGGTCATGATTTCACCAGACAGGCTGTCGCCAACGAGGCGATGCCCTCGCTGCGGCCGGTAAAGCCCAGCCGTTCGGACGTGGTCGCCTTGACCGAGACCTGAGCGGCATCCAACCCCATGATCCCAGCCATCTCTTCCTGCATGGCGTGCGCGTGGGGGCCGATCTTGGGGAATTCGCAAACCAGAGTGCAGTCGACATTCGAGACGCGATAGCCCATCTGTCCGGCCAGTTCGACCGCGTGGCGCAGGAAGATCCGGCTGTCGGCCCCTTTCCATTGCGGGTCCGAGGGCGGGAAATGCTGCCCGATATCGCCTTGCGCCAGCGCGCCGTAGATGGCGTCGGTGACGGCATGCATTCCGACATCCGCATCCGAATGGCCTTGCAGCCCGCGATCATGCGGGATTTTGACGCCGCAAAGGATCACGTGATCCCCATCGCCAAAGCGGTGTACGTCATATCCGTTGCCCAACCTTACATCCATATGTGTTCCCAATATCCGTTCCGCCCGGGCAAAATCCTCGGGGCGTGTGATTTTGATGTTGTCGGCATCGCCGGGGACGATGGCCACCTGCAATCCGGCCGCACGGGCGACTTCCACGTCATCCGCAGAGCCGCCCGGGTGGGCGTCATGCGCCGCAACGATTGCATCGTATTGAAAACCCTGCGGTGTCTGTGCTGCGAACAGGCCCGCGCGATCCTGAACGCCGGTGACAAACGCTCCGGATCCGGTCCAGAGCGCGTCGGTGACCGGTAGCCCCGGTGCTGCGGCGTCGTTTGTGGTCAGTGCCGACAGAACATCCGTGATTATCCGGGGGCTAACGCAGGGGCGGGCAACATCATGAATGAGGACATGCGCAACGCCTTTGCCCTGCAGTGCTTGCAAGCCGTTTCGGACCGATCCTGCTCGATCCGCGCCGCCGCGGATTAGGATGAGGCCCGTATCCGTGAACTCATCCCAAGCAAAGTTGTCATCTGAGGACAGAACCAGCACCACATGATCCACCAGCCCCCGAAAGCGATCAATCGTCCAGTCCGCCACCCGGCGTCCTGCCAGTGTGCGCCACTGTTTCGGCACGCCACCGCCCGCGCGTTGGCCGCGACCTGCAGCGACGATTATGGCGGCGGTGAGCATATGCGTTCGATCCTCTGATGGTGTTGCGTGTTTAGGGTGCGGTGAAAGCAGAGGCAATCACCTGCGGTTATGTGCCTAATAATTAGGCGAATGATGATTTCTCAGGCTTGTTGGTCGTGAAATATTTGTTCATATGCTGCGATTTCGATATCAAATCCGCAATTGCTCAAGGATTAAGCACGTTGACTCTGCGTCTTGCTGTCAAAGACATGACCCCTCCGGTGTTGCTGGCACCGATGGCTGGAATCACCGACCGGCCTTTTCGCGATCTTGTCCTGCGCTTTGGCGCGGGGATGGTGGTTAGCGAAATGGTTGCCAGTCAGGAAATGGTGCAGGCCAAGCCCGGTGTCCGCGAAAGGGCCGAGCTATCGGCGGATGTGGCAAACACCGCCGTGCAACTGGCTGGGCGTGAGGCGCATTGGATGGCCGAAGCCGCGCGTCAGGTCGCGGATCGCGGTGCGCGGGTGATCGACATCAACATGGGGTGCCCGGCCAAGAAGGTGACGAACGGCTATTCCGGCTCGGCCCTGTTGAAAACACCGGATCATGCGCTGACTCTGATCGAAGCGGTGGTGAGCGCGGTGGATGTTCCGGTCACGCTGAAAACCCGGTTGGGGTGGGACGATAATCTGTTGAATGCCCCCGACGTGGCGCGCCGTGCGCAGGATGCCGGGATTCAGATGGTCACGATCCATGGTCGGACCCGGTGCCAGTTCTACAAGGGCCGCGCAGACTGGCGCGCGATCCGGGCGGTTCGGGATGCGGTTTCGATCCCGGTGATCGCCAATGGCGATATTGTGGATAGCAATGCGGCGCGCAATGCGCTGGATCAGTCCGGTGCTGATGGCGTCATGATTGGTCGTGGGGCACAGGGCAAGCCCTGGCTTCTGGCGCAGGTGTGCCACGACCTGTTTGGCGCGCAGGCGCCCGAAATTCCGCAGGGCGCGGATCTGATCGACATGGTGCGGGCGCATTATCAGGCGATGCTGGGGTTTTACGGCACGGATCTTGGTTTGCGCGTCGCACGTAAACATCTGGGCTGGTACATGGATGAGGCTGGAACGCCAGCCCAATTGCGGCGCGCGGTTCTGACCGCGCGAGATACCGATGAGGTGCTGCGCCTGTTGGGCGATGCTTTGTCTCCGGGGCACGAGGTGGCGGCATGACTTCGGATCAAAGCATCTGGGCCTCGCTTCCGGTTCCGGCGTTCATCATCGATGCCGAAGACCGGATTACGGATGTCAACTCGGCAGGCGAGGGGTTCCTGAACGCCTCGCGCAAGTCGGTGCTGAGCCATCCGGTCTGGGATCAGCTGGCGGTTGATGCGCCGCTGGAAGAGGCGTTTCTGCGGGCCCGCCAACAGGGTACGCCCTTGTTCGTCAATGATGTGGATGTAGGATCGGGCAGCCGCGCGCCGCTGCAATGCGCCTTGCAGATCGCGCCGTTGATGGGGCATCCCGGGTCGATGATCATGATCATCTCACCCCGCGAACTGGCGGGGCGGATGACCCGGGGAAACACCGTCAAATCAGCGGCGCAATCGGCCATCGGCATGGCCGAGATGCTGGCGCATGAAATCAAGAACCCGCTGGCAGGGATTACAGGCGCAGCGCAGTTGTTGAGTATGAACATCCCGGCGCAAGACCTTGAACTAACAGACCTTATTGTTGCCGAAAGTCGACGGATCGTGAAGCTTTTGGAGCAGGTCGAGCAATTCGGGAATCTGTCGGAACCTGATTTCAAGCCGGTCAACATTCACGATGTTCTGGACCGCGCGCGCCGGTCGGCCTTGCTGGGGTTCGGGGCGCATATGACCATTATCGAGGAATACGACCCGTCTCTGCCCTTGGCCTATGGCGATCCGGATCAGTTTCTACAGGTGGTCCTGAACCTGCTGAAAAACGCGTCCGAGGCGGCAGTTGGCGACGGAACGATCCGGCTGCGCACGTATTTCGAACATTCCTTCCGCCTGCGCCGCAGCGATGGATCGGGTCATTCGCTGCCGCTGCAAGTGGAAATCATCGACGACGGCCCGGGCCTGCCCGAGAAAATCCGCAGCGATATTTTCGACCCGTTTGTATCGGGCCGCGAGAACGGCACCGGGTTGGGGCTGGCGCTGGTCAGCAAAATCATATCCGACCACGATGGTTGGATTACGGCGGATTCGGTGCCCGGACGCACCGTATTCCGCCTGTCGCTGCGCCGCGCCCCGCGTGAAGACATGAGCAAGGAGAGCACCTGATGGATGGCACAGTTCTGGTTGCCGACGACGACCGCACGATCCGCACAGTTCTTACACAGGCGCTGACCCGTGCCGGGTGCAAGGTGCACGCAACCTCGTCCCTGACCACGCTGATGCGGTGGGTTGGCGAAGGGAAGGGCGACGTTGTGATCTCGGATGTGGTTATGCCGGATGGCAACGGGCTGGAAATGCTGCCCAAAATCGCGCAGGACAGGCCGGGTTTGCCGGTGATCGTGATTTCGGCGCAGAACACCATCATGACGGCCATTCAGGCGGCCGAAGCGGACGCCTATGACTATCTGCCGAAGCCCTTCGATCTGCCGGATCTGATGAAGCGCACCGCACGCGCGCTGGACAAGAAGCAGCGCGCGCAACCCGAGACACCTGGCCAAAGCAGCGAACGGCCGGATGAGTTGCCTCTGGTCGGGCGCACGCCTGCTATGCAAGCGCTCTACCGTCTTGTGGCACGGGTGATGAACACGGACCTGCCGGTGATGATTTCCGGTGAAAGTGGTACGGGTAAGTCGCTGATTGCGCGGGCTATTCATGATTTCTCGGACCGGCGCACATTGCCCTTTGTCACTGCGACAGCGGCGGACCTGAGCGATTTGGAAGGCCCCGCTCGGGTGATGGCACGTGTCCGGGGCGGGACGCTGCTGATCGACGAAATCTCGGACATCGGTGATGAGATTCAGGCGCGTATCGTGCGGATGATGGACACGCCGGGGGATCATGTGCCCCGGTTCATGGCCACCAGCCAGACGGATCTAACCGAAGCGATGGAAAGTGGGCGGGTGCGGCAGGATCTGTACTATCGCCTGTCCGGCGCAACGGTGCAGGTACCGGCCCTGCGTGAAAGGGTTGATGATATCACCCTTCTGGCCGATCATTTTCTGTCACGCGAGGAATTTGACGGCGGCAACAAACGCTGGCTCAGCCCCGAGGCGGTCGAACTGGTGCGGCGCTATTCCTGGCCCGGCAATGTGCGCCAGTTGGAGAACGCGATCCGCCGTCTGAGCCTGACCAGCCGCGCTGACGAAATTTCGAA
Organism: Ruegeria sp. E1; assembly: GCF_056534225.1. Lineage (NCBI taxonomy): Bacteria > Pseudomonadati > Pseudomonadota > Alphaproteobacteria > Rhodobacterales > Roseobacteraceae > Ruegeria > Ruegeria sp. E1. Next base: position 302,738 of record NZ_JBQFPE010000001.1, read on the forward strand.
ACACGAGGTTGAGACGGCGTTGGGCTCGCAGCCCGAGGCCGAGCCGGTTCTGGGCGGTGGTGAGCGGGAAAAGCTGTCGTCTTCTGTCGAACGCCATCTGCGGCGGTACTTCGACTTGCATGGGAACATCCTGCCGCCTCCGGGCCTGTATCAGCGCATCCTGCGCGAGATGGAGGCCCCTTTGATCGAGATCGCGCTCGAAGCAACCGGCGGCAATCAGGCAAAATGTGCTGATTTGTTAGGGATTAACCGGAATACACTGCGGAAAAAGATTACCGATCTCGATATTCAGGTGACACGTCGTCGCAAACTGATGTAATATCGCCACACAAACCGTGGCATCCGGGTTCGTCCCGGCCAACGACCACGACATATGGCGGTAAGCCGCGCAGGCGGCACATCAGAATGAGGGCAGACGGTGGCAACCCGGGCACAGAACCGGCCGATCCTATCGATCAATCGGTGGCGCAAGTCACGGAGATTGCGCAATATTGGCAGTCTTGGGTTGGTGGTTTTGGGCCCCGTCCTGACGCTGGCAACCTATCTGGTCATTGGCCCCTTTGATCTGGGCGCAACGGCGCCGACGCTGAGACTGATTCTGCTTGCCGATTTGGTCTATGTGCTTGTCGTGGCCGCGCTGGTGCTAAGCCAGGTGGGCAGCCTGATCGCTGCGCGGCGGGCCAAATCTGCGGGTTCGCGCCTGCACCTGCGCCTGATCGGCGCTTTCACGCTGTTGGCGCTGGTTCCGACCGTGACCGTGGCGATCTTTGCTGGACTGACGGTGAATATCGGTCTCGAAGGCTGGTTTTCGGATAGGGTCCGGCAGGTTGTCGGATCATCTCTGACCGCAGCCGAAGCCTATGAGTTGGAACACCGGCAAGGTCTGACGCAGGATGCCTCGGTTCTGGCGCGGTTTCTGGATACTGCGCGGGCACGGGACTTTTACATCTCGGACGCTGAACTGCGAGAGGTTCTGGCGCAAGGCCAGGCGCAGATTCAGCGTGGCCTGCGCGAAGCGTATGTGATCGACGGCAGCGGCGAAATCCGCTCGCGCGGGGACCGGTCCTATCTGTTTGATTACGAACAACCTACGCCCGAACAGATTATCCAGGCCAATGACACTGGCATGGCGATCATCGACGATTGGGACAATAGCGAGTTTCGTGCGCTGGTTCCGTTGCAGGCCTACGCAGATCGGTATCTGTACGTCAGCCGCGAGGTTGATGGGCAGTTGCTGACCTTGTTAGACGACACCAAGGAAACCGCGCAGTTCTATCGTCAGCTGGAAAGCGAGCGTGGCCGGGTTCTGTTTGAATTTGGCCTTTTGTATCTGGGCTTTGCGGTGATCCTGATCCTTGCGGCCATGTCGCTGGGCATGTGGTTTGCCGAACGCCTGTCTCGCCCGGTCGGGCGGTTGACCACCGCCGCGCAGCGCGTTGGCGCGGGCGACCTGAGCGTTCAGGTCATCGAAGAGGCCAGCGATGACGAGATCGCCATGCTGGGCCGGTATTTCAATCAGATGACGCGGCAGTTGAAAGGCCAGCGCGATACGCTGTTGGAAAACACCCGCCAGATCGAAAGGCGCAGACGTCTGTTTGACTCGGTCCTCAGTTCGGTCACATCCGGCGTTGTCGGGGTCGACCCCGAGGGCTGCGTGACTTTCGTGAACCGCTCGGCCGAGCGTTTGCTGGACTGGTCGAGGGGTGAAGAGCATCTGGCCATCGGTATCGCCGTGCCCGAATTCCTGCCGCTATTCGAAAGTCTGATCGATAGCGGGCAAGAAGCTGTTCAGGGCGAGATCAAAGTGACGCGCAAGGGCAGGGCTGAAAACCTGCTGGTGCGCATGGCGACCCGACGCGGCGAGGATGGCGGGCTTGAAGGCTATGTGGTGGCTTTTGACGATGTCACCGATCTGGTCAGTGCACAGCGCATGGCGGCCTGGGGCGATGTCGCGCGGCGCATCGCTCATGAGATCAAGAACCCTTTAACCCCGATCCAGCTGAGCGCCGAGCGGATCAAACGCAAATTCTCGCGCAAACTGGATGAGGAGGAGTGCAGCAGTCTGGAATCGATGACCGATGTGATCGTGCGGCAGACCAATGATCTGAGACGCATCGTCGACGAGTTCTCGAAATTTGCGCGGATGCCGGAACCGGAGCGACGAGAAGAGAATATCGTCGAACTGGTGCGCGAGGCGGTTCTGCTGCAGCGCGCGGGCCAGCCGGAAGTACAGATCGACGCTGATTTGCCCGATGAACCGGTGCTGCGGGATGTGGATTCGACCATGCTGAATCAGGCGTTGACAAACCTGATTAAGAACGCGGGCGAAGCCATTGGAACACTGAAAGAAAAAGGTGCGCCGGACAATCTGAAGCCGCAGATCAAGGTGCAGGTTTCAACTGACGATGCGGGAACGCTGATTACCATTGCAGACAATGGCATCGGGCTGCCTGAAGACCGTGCGCGATTGTTCGAACCTTATGTAACCACCCGCGACGAGGGCACGGGCCTTGGCCTGCCCATCGTCAAGAAGATCATCGAAGAACATGGCGGAGCGCTGACTTTGGAGGATGCGCCCGTCTTTGACGGACAGGACCATTTTGGCGCAATGGCTGTCATTCGTCTTCCCGGGGCATCAGGCGCCCCGACCGCAGCGCCGAAACAGGCGACCAAAACCAACATAGTGAAAGCAGGCTAAAGATGAGCGATATTCTGATCGTAGACGACGAACGCGATATTCGCGAACTGGTGTCCGACATTCTTGAGGACGAAGGCTATTCCACCCGGCTGGCAGGCAATTCAGACGATTGCATGGCCGCCATCAACTCGGAACCCCCGGGGCTGCTGATCCTGGATATTTGGCTGAAAGACAGCCGCATGGATGGGATCGATATCCTCAAGGCGGTCAAGCGCGACAATCCGGATGTGCCGGTGGTAATCATTTCAGGCCACGGGAACATCGAAATCGCCGTGGCTGCGATCAAACAGGGCGCTTATGACTTTATCGAAAAGCCCTTTAATATAGATCAGTTGATGGTGGTGATCCGCCGCGCGATGGAAACTTCGCGCCTGCGCCGTGAAAACGCCTCGCTCAAGCGGAAAGAGGTCAGCAATTCCGATATGATCGGAAAATCGGCGGCGTTCCGTGCGATGCAGTCCCATCTGGACAAAGTGACCAAATCGAACGGGCGCGTCATGCTGAGTGGTCCGGCCGGATCAGGCAAGGAAATCGCCGCACGGTACATCCATGCGCATTCGAACCGCGCCAATGCGCCCTTCGTGACTGTGAATTGCGCAGGGGTTGAGCCTGAGCGGATGGAAGAAGTTCTGTTCGGACGCGAAACGTCCGAGCGCGGTGTTGAATCCGGGTTGCTGGAAGAAGCCCATGGCGGTGTGATCTATTTCGACGAAGTGGCCGATATGCCGCTGGGCACGCAATCCAAGATTCTGCGTGTTCTGGTGGATCAGCAATTCCAGCGCGTCGGAGGCACAGACAAGGTGCGGGTCGATTTGCGGGTGATCTCGTCCACCAATCGCGATCTGGAAGACGAAATCGCGGCGGATCGGTTCCGTGAAGAACTCTATCACCGCCTGAACGTCGTCCCGATTGCGGTGCCCTCGTTGGAAGAGCGGCGCGAGGATATCCCGGTTCTGGCGCAACATTTCATCGAAATGTGCAATGAGACCCAAGGGTTGCCAGTGCGTGAACTGTCGGATGAGGCCGTGGCCCTGTTGCAGACCATGACCTGGCCGGGCAATGTGCGACAGCTCAAAAACCTGGTTGAGCGTGTGCTGATCCTTGGCGACGGCACAGGGCCTGTCGAGGCGCGCGAGTTGCCGAACGACGAAGAAAAGTCCGACGAATCCGGTCGCGTTGTTTTGTCGGGCGCTCTGGCGACTTTGCCGCTGCGCGAAGCGCGCGAGGCGTTCGAGCGGGAGTACCTGCTGACCCAGATCAATCGTTTCGGCGGCAACATCAGCCGCACCGCCAGCTTTGTCGGCATGGAGCGCAGTGCGCTGCATCGCAAGCTGAAATCTCTGGGCGTGGTCACATCCAACAAATCCGGCGCGCGTGTCGCGCAGATTGATGAACCAGAACCGGCGGAATGATCCGCCGCGCTCTGGACTGAACGCGCGCGGCTTTCCGGCATTCGGCAGACGTCTGAAACATTTGCGCCGGTCTGTCGGGCTGAAGCAGGGTGCTCTGGCAGATATGCTAGAGGTGGATCAGGCGACTGTTTCACGATGGGAGAACGGGGTTCAAAACCCGCCAGCAAAAACGCAGCAGGCGGCGTTTGCTGTATTCGAGCCCACGCGCGCGGATGACGCGGCTCTGAAGAGACTGGTGGTGAATTCAACCGATTGCCTGCATCTGGTCGAGGAAGCCAGCCACAGATGTCTGGCTTATTCTGTTAGTCGCGCTCGGGATTGGAAAACCAGCCAGCGCGCGCTGCTTGGCGTGTCGCTTTGGCAATTCGCTACGGATGAGATCCGAAACGCCGAGGCCGAACTGGATAGTGAAGGGTGGTGGGACGTTCACACGCCACACCCGAAGTCTTTTCTGACTTCTGAGGCGTTGCATGACAGAATTCGCATCAGCGCGGGTGAGATCGTTTGGGAACGTCTGTATCTGTCTGACGGAACGCCGGTCCGGCTGGTCAGTGGTACGCGGGGAGGGCGCGCATAATTTATGCGTTCCAGTGGTGGTCTCAGCCCGCTAGAACAGGCCTATGTCTCCATCACTTCGCGTTTTCTTTCAGGTGCTTTTACTGTGGGTCGCCGGGCTTGTTGCGGCGACACAGTTTGCCAAGATCGCCGTGCCCTTTGCCGAGGTCACGCTGCACTATCCCGATAATGCCGACGCGATCGGCTGGCTGCTGTCAATCATCAGCCTGATGGGCGCAGTGTTAGGGGCGTTGTCCGGGGCGCTTACCGGATGGATTGGCCCCTCGCGCTTGTTGATCTGGGGTCTGGTGCTGGGTGGATTCATATCGCTTTTTCAGGCAACTCTGCCTGGGTATCCTGTCATGCTGGCAAGTCGCCTGATCGAAGGATTTTCGCACCTTGCCATTGTCGTTTCGGCACCAACCTTGATCGCGCAGATCACCCAAGGAAGCGCGCGTAACGCAGCCATGGTGCTATGGAGTACCTTTTTCGGCGTTGCCTTTGCTCTGAACGCATGGATTGGTTTGAGTATTGTCAGCCAGTTCGGATTACCGGCTTATTTTTTGCTTCACGGCGTGCTGATGTTGTTGATCGCCATTTCAGTATTTTTCTGTCGCATTCAGGTCCAAACCGGCCACCACAGCCTGGGTTGGCGTGCCATTTTTGATGTGCACAAGCAGACCTATCGCTCGCCCTTTGTATCTGCGCCGGCAATCGGCTGGTTCTTTTATACGCTGACCTTTGTGTCTCTACTGGCCATTCTGCCCGGTCTATTGCCGCCGGAAATCAGCGCGACGGTGGCGGGATTGATGCCATTGGCAGGGATCGCTTTGTCCTGGTTGGCGGTTCCGTTTCTGCTGAACGTGATGTCCAGCGTGGCCGTGATAAATCTGGGCTTTGTTCTGGGTGTTACAGCGATTGTGGCGGGATTTCTGGGGCTGCCGTTGCCAGCGGTTTGTATTGCTTTGTTCGCTGTTCTGGGGCTGGTGCAGGGGGGCAGTTTCGCCGCCGTGCCGCAGTTGAATGAAACGGCGGATAGTCAGGCGTTGAGCTATGGAGCGATGGCTCAGATGGGCAATGCCGGAAACCTGCTTGGCACACCGGTTCTGTTAGCAGTGCTCTGGCAAACGGGCACTTCAGGAATGCTGGTTGCAGTAGTCGGGTTTTATATCGCAGCTATTGCCGCGCATATCTGGCTGGCGCGTCGGCGTGGCGCAGCCTAACCGGCCTGACCGGGCGTGATGATCTGAAACGATCCGTCTTTGAATTTCACAAAACAGGATTCGTTATTCAATGGCGGCAGCTTCGTGGTTTGCGCGGCCGGGACACGGGATTTAACACCCGATCTGCAGGGCGGCAGGCTAACCGGACGAAATCCTCTCTTCGCCATGCACTGCGCCTCGACATTGTTGCGCAGGCCTTTGTTCACATCGACTGTGTAGATGTTGCCCGGCTCCCACCAGCCGGGAGTGCGATAGCACCTGCCGCGACCGTCGCAATAGGACCGCCCCGGCCAATAGACTGGCGGGCTTTGACGTATCTGGTTATTCACCGGAACGTCATTGACAGCCTGAACACGGCATTCTGTCGTCTCGGACTGCATTCGCGCAACGCTTTCGCCTTCGCGATAGTAGAGCGACATTGGTCCGCAGGCGGACAATGCCATCATAGAAACAAGCAGGGGTATTACTGTTTTCATACACTTACATTGCCGTATTCACAGGCTCATGACAATTCAATTGACCGCTTTGGGGGCATCTGTCATTCAAAGAATTCAGGCAGAAGGGCCAGGAACATGAAGGTCATCATATGCGGCGCCGGTCAGGTTGGTTGGCAGATTGCGCGGCACCTTTCGGGCGAGTTGAACGATGTCACCGTGGTGGACAACAACCCTGATCTGGTACGACGCGCGACCGAGACGCTGGATGTTCAGGGCATCGCCGGTTTTGCCAGCTACCCGGATGTGCTGGAACGGGCAGGGGCGCGTGATGCGGATATGATCATCGCCGCGACCCACTCGGACGAGGTGAACATGGTCACCTGTCAGATGGCGCATTCGGTCTTCTCGATCCAGCGCAAGATCGCGCGTTTGCGATCTAAATCCTATCTGCAGGCCATCCACTCGGACCTATATCGCCGCGATCACCTGCCGATTGACGTGGTGATCAGCCCCGAGCGCGAGGTTGCCGCCGCAGCGATGCGCCGCTTGTCTGCGCCGTCTGCCTTTGACACCGAGGTGTTCATGGACGGAAAAGCGCAACTGTTGGGCATTCGCGTGGATGAGGACTGCCCGATTGTGAACACGCCGCTGCGACAGTTGACCGATTTGTTCTCGACGCTCAGTTCCATCGTCGTTGGGGTGCGTCGCGAGGGGTCACTGTTTGCGCCGGAATCCGAGGATCAGCTTTTTGTTGGTGACGAATGCTATGTGTTCACCAGCGTCAAGGATGTCGACCGCACCATGGAGGTGTTCGGCAAAGCGCAGCGCAAGCAGGACCGGATTGTTATCGTCGGTGGCGGAAATGTCGGCCTTGAGGTCGCCCGTGCCTTGGAAGAGCGCGAGAGCCGAGTCCGTGCTAAGGTAATCGAGCGCGACCGAAAATGTGCCGAAGTTGCAGCCGAGGCTTTGGAGCGCACGATTGTTCTGAATGGCGACGGCCTGGATTCGGCTCTGCTGAACGAGGCGGGGATTGACCGTGCCGACGCCATGCTTGCCGTGACCGATGATGATCGCACCAACATGCTGGCTGCGGTTCGGGCCAAGGGCGAAGGCTGTGCTTTGGCCATCGCACTGATCAACGATCCCAGCATGGTCGCCCTGATGGGGCCATTGGGCATTGACGCCTATATCAACCCGCGCGCCACCACGGTCAGTTCGATCCTGCGCCATATCCGCCATGGGCGCGTGCGACAGGTTTATTCCATCGGCGATGCAGAAGCCGAAGTGATCGAGGCCGAGGTTCTGTCAACCTCACCCATGGCCGGGCAAAAATTGCGCGACATCGATTTTCCCGAAGGTGTGCTGGTGGGGGCGGTCCGCAAGGGTGATGAACTGTTGCGCCCGACTGGCAGCCTGCGCATTGATGAGAAAGATGTGGTCGCCATCTTTGCCTTGGCCAAGGACGTGCCCGAGGTTGAACGCTTGATGCAGGTTTCGATCGACTTTTTCTGATGATCCGGGTGCGTGAACAAAAGCTTGGAGTTTGGCGGCGTCTGCCCCTGCTTTTGATGATTTGGGGCATCGCCTCGCTGGCGATGTGGATACCTGCGGTCTATGCGCTGGTTCTGAACGACCATGATACGTCGCGATCGTTTTTTTATTCCGGGCTGCTGGGTCTTTTTGTCGTCACGCTTATCGGGCTGGCACAGCTTAGCCGCAAATCACGCAGGGGTACGCTGGGGCAACTTGCGGTGTTGCTGGCCTCATTCACCATTCTGCCGCTGTTTCTTGCGGTACCCTTTCATGACGCGCTGGGGACGACCAGCTTTCTGAATGCCTATTTCGATATGGTCAGCGCCCTGACCACGACGGGCGCCGACTTGTTCCCCGATCCGTCACGACTGTCCGCTCCGTTGCATCTATGGCGTGCGTTTGTTGGATGGATGGGTGGTTTGCTCATGTGGATCGCAGCCGCCGCAATTCTTGCCCCTTTGTCCTTGGGTGGGTTCGAGGTCACGGCTCGCGGGCAGCCGGGACGGCCTGTCACGGGGGTGGCGCAAAGTGAAAAGATGGACCCGCGCGGTTTGCTTGTACGCGTGACCCGGACTCTGACGCCGGTATATGCGGGGCTGACGGGGGTCATTTGGATCTTGCTTCTGATCGCCGGAGAGCAGGGACTTACCGCCGTGTGCCACGCAATGTCGACCATGGCGACCTCGGGCATTTCGCCGGTTGGCGGGCTCGAAGGGGCAACGGCGGGCGTTACGGGTGAGGCTATTTTGTTTCTGTTCCTGTTCTTTGCCTTGTCGCGGCTGACATTTTCAACGGATACCGCAACTTCGGGCTATGCACGGTTGGACAAAGACCCCGAATTCAGGATTGGTTTAGTAATTGTTCTGGCCGTTGCAGCGTTGCTGTTCTTTCGTGTTTTGGCAGGCGTGGCTGAACTTGGGCTGCAGATCACCATTGGGCAGGCTTTGCATGTGATTTGGGGAATGCTGTTTACGGTGATGTCATTCTTGACCACCGCCGGATTTGAAAGTGCCAATTGGAACGATGCGCAACAATTGTCAGGGTTGGGCACACCCGGACTGATCCTGATGGGGCTGGCGCTGCTGGGAGGCGGAGTCGCAACTACCGCGGGCGGCGTCAAACTATTGCGGGTATTTGCGCTGTATCTCAACGGTAAGCGCGAGATTGACCGGCTGATCTATCCCTCATCCGTCAGTGGCGAAGGCGGCGGCAATCGGCGTATTCAAAGCGATGGTGCTTTCATCGCCTGGATCTTTTTCATGCTGTTTGCGCTGACTTTGGCTTTGTTCGATGTTCTGCTGGCCGCGATGGGGGTCGGGTTTGAACATGCCATGGTGCTCAGCGTTGCCGCTCTTAGCACCACTGGGCCTTTGATCGAACTCGCCACAGATACGCCGATCCGGTTGATTGACCTGTCAGATGGCGCGAAACTTACGCTTTGCGCAGCGATGGTGATTGGTCGTCTGGAAACGCTGGCGATTATCGCGTTGATTACCCCTTCACTGTGGCGTGATTGACCGGATCACGGCAACTTGGCGCTATTGCTTAATTTTTCGTCTGGAATATCTGTGCGCTCCCCTCCATACTCTGCCGGAGGGAGCGCGTTGGTCCGCAGCGCGTAGCAAGAACAATGGCGAGATTATAAAAATATGGCTTCGGACAGACAAAATCTTCAGGACGCGTTCCTGAACAATGTACGGAAAGCAAAAGTCCCGGTCACGATTTTCCTGATCAACGGCGTGAAATTGCAAGGTGTTATCACTTGGTTTGATAACTTTTGCGTATTGTTGCGCCGCGACGGACAGTCGCAGCTTGTCTACAAGCACGCGATTTCTACCATCATGCCGTCGCAATCGATCAACCTGTATGAGGGCGAAGACGCCTCTTGATGGAACATGAACGGACGCGCACCCGGGCTTGGGTGCTGCATCCCGAAATCAAATCAGATGAACAGCGCCGTGTCCCCGAACCGGCGCTGGCCGAGGCGGTTGCTCTGGCCGCTGCTTTGCCCGATCTCGACGTAGCCGGGTCCGAGGTCGTGCGCCTACCGCGCGCGCAAGCGGGACTATTGTTCGGCAGCGGCAAGATCGATGAACTGGGCGAACGGTTTCATGAGAATGAGATTGAGCTGGTCCTGATCGATGGCCCCGTAACTCCGGTCCAACAGCGCAATCTTGAGAAAGCGTGGAAGGTCAAGATCCTCGACCGGACCGGATTGATTTTGGAGATTTTCAGCGATCGTGCCCGCACGCGCGAAGGTGTGCTGCAGGTCGAGATGGCCGCGCTCAGCTATCAGCGCACGCGGCTTGTTCGCGCCTGGACCCACCTTGAACGCCAGCGGGGCGGCTTGGGTTTTGTCGGCGGTCCCGGTGAAACTCAGATCGAAGCCGACCGTCGTGCCATTGACGAACAACTGGTGCGTCTGCGGCGTCAGTTGCAAAAGGTGGTCAAGACCCGCACCTTGCATCGCGCGGCGCGGGCCAAGGTGCCGTATCCGATTGTTGCGCTTGTGGGCTACACCAACGCCGGTAAATCAACGCTGTTCAACAGCCTGACCGGGGCCGAAGTCATGGCCAAGGACATGCTGTTTGCCACTTTGGATCCGACCATGCGACGGGTGGAACTGCCTGATGGCCCCGAGGTGATCCTGTCGGACACGGTGGGTTTCATCTCGAACCTGCCAACTGAATTGGTTGCCGCGTTCCGGGCAACCCTCGAAGAAGTTCTGGGCGCAGACCTGATCGTGCATGTACGCGATATCAGCCATGAAGAAACCGAGGCGCAGGCACAGGATGTCGAAACCATCCTTGCCTCACTGGGTGTGGATGAGGATCGCCCCAGGCTTGAGGTCTGGAACAAGATTGACCTGCTAGGCTCTGATGATCGCGAGGCAACGATGGCCCGTGCAGACCGTGATCCGGCGATATTTGCCATCTCGGCGGTGACGGGCGAAGGTGTTGGTCCTTTGCTGGCGGAAATTGCTACGAAACTGCAAGGCGCACGGCACGAGACAAAACTGCATCTGAGTTTTGCCGAGGGTGACAAACGCGCCTGGTTGTTTCGTCAGGATGTCGTGCGATCCGAAGAACAGGACGAAGACGGGTTTCAGATCACCGTTCTTTGGACCGACAAACAGGCGGCGCAGTTCGCAGGGCTGTAACAGTCACGAACCATTGGTCTGTCGCTGATGGTCTTCGACATCGAACCAGTTCTGCGACGACTGAATCTTATGATCCGCGTCCAGTTCCCATTCTTCCCAGCCTCGGGTGACGACGCGATTGCCGGTTTCGGCGTGCTCACCTTCCAGGGTCCATACAAAGATAGTATGAGGGCCCGCCCATCGCATCATGTCGCATCTCAATTCGAGATCGGGAAAATCTTTGAACATATTTCGTGCAACTTGAGCGATAGCGTCTCGCCCTGCGGCAGGCTCGCCTCTGTTGATCGAAATCTGCCCATCGGTAGCAAAGAACGCGGCCACCGCATCGGGATCACCCGAGCTCCAGGCAATGGCATAGTCGCGCGCCAGATTGTTCAATACGTCGCGGACGCTGGCCATTTGAATACCCCCTTACGCTTATTGCGCGCACATTATGCCAAGCGGCGCGCGCTCGTCCACGTAGCGCAGAAAAAGGGGCGAGGAATTGCCGATTGGATCAGCGCGGATTCAATGTCGTAATGCCGACCGCTGCTGCACGGGCCAAGCCAATATCCAGCGACATCGGGATGTACTCTCCGCGGCGCCAAAGCTGCGCCTGATCGTCATAGTAGCGCGAGAGGAAGTGCCCGGATTGACCGGTTGCGGTGATAAAGACAGAGCTGTCGGGATCGGCAAAGTCATAGACGCCCCGATAGCCTGCACCATGCACGTTCTGAAACGGATCCGATCCGGTGCCCGAGGTCCGTCCACGCAACAAAGTGTTGTCCCCGCCGCTGGTCGATTGGCGGATGTTTACGAAGTACCGCAGCAGGGGCACCCGGCCCAGAGCGGGGTGATCGTGGGTCGCCTGATGCGCGTCGCCCCAACGCAGCGATTCCAGTGCGGTCCCATAGCGTTCGGAAATCCAGATGATCGCATCGTCCAGCGCCAGGCGCGCCATGTCGGTACAGGTCTCGACCGGGGCGCTTTGGTGTACGTCGCACCAGACCGAGGCACCGTCGATGTCGCGGTAAACACGTTCGATGAACAAGGGTTCGACATGTTTGAACTCGGCGGCCAATGGGCCAAGCTCATCCGAGATCAGGCGGATCTGCAATGCCCGTAGCCATGCCGCATAGATCAATGGCTCGGGCAGGTGTTCGTTCATCTCGCCGTTCCAGTTTGCCAGCAAATCCAGCGCGATCTGTCGTTGTCGTTCAGGTGTCCCTTCGGGCGCGGATTCGCCGGTAAACCACAGGTCGGCTCCGACCAGAGGCAACAGTGATCGGGCCGTAAAGCTGACTGTATCCAGCTGCGCCTCGATAAAGCTGTCGCGGGTGTGAACCTCGCGCGATTGCATCAATCGTTCCCAGCGATGCACGCGTTGCGTGTCACCCCATTCGTAGGACACATGCAGCGGGAAGGGGCGGTCGATCATCTTGTTGTTGGTGTTGCCCAGAACCCCTCCGATAGGAGCCACAAATTCGGGATTATCGGCGTAGGGCAAGCGGCCTTGCCACTGGTTTCGGGCCAGCCAGCCGGGGGTGGGAATACGTCCGCGGCTTTGGTTGTTCAGATCACGCTGTGGCATCGCGCCGATCAGCTTCATCCCAATTGTGTCCTTGTCGACCAGCGACAGGTTTTGTGAGGGCGCAATAAAATCTTCGGCCACCGTGATGGCCTGCCGCACGGTGTCCGCGTTCATCAGTGCCATCGACGCTGTCAACGAGGTATCCCGAGGGCTAAGTGCGCTCCAGGACAGGGACGCGACATGGCCGGGCGGTGTAATTGTTTCCAGATCGTAATGCGTTCCCGGCAGAACCGGGCCGTTATCTGTCCAGAGCAGGGTCAGTGTGATCGGCGATTCGTCTTTGATTTCGATAATCGAAGGGCGGCTCTGAAAGCGTTTGTACCCATTCGGCGTAAGGTATTCCTCGGGGTTGTCTGGGTTCAGTTGTTCCATATGAACGTCCTGATCATCCAGATATGACGATGTCAGACCCCAGCCCAGCCGATCGCTGCGCCCTGTCATCACGGCGGGAATGCCCGGTATTGTCGCCCCGATCACACCACCCTTGGCCAGCTCAAGCCGGGCCAGATACCAGACGCCGGGTGCGGTGAAGCCCAGATGTGGGTCGTTGGCCAAAAGCGTTCCACCACTGGCGGATCGCGACGGCGCGGCGGACCAGGCGTTTGATGCGCCTGCCAACCCGCGTTCGGGGAAGGGCGAAAGGGGGATGTCGGGAATGGCCGTGCCGGTGGCATAGCGCGGCAGGTTTGGAAACAGGGCTGCATACTCCGGCAGGGCTGCGATGCCGGGTCCGGGTACATCGGGCAGGATATCCACCAGTCGCGCGGGATCATCCAGCATCAGCGAGGTCCGGGCGCGCAGCACTTCATCTGCCAGATGGCCGGACAATTGCAGGCCCATCAGCTTGATCACCGCAAGGCTGTCGCCGGGCTGCCACGGGGGGACCGGAACGTCGAACAGAAACATCTCGGGGGCACCACGGCCCAGAGCCTTTTCATTGATTTCGTCCAGTCGGGCGTTGACACCCGCCGAATAGGCCCGCAGCGCGGCTTTGGTATAGTCATCCTGTACCTCGACCGAGCGGTGGGCGAGGCCATAGAGATCGAACCGGCGCAGCAGTTTGTCGATATGGACCGTGCGCTGACCAAAGATTTCCGACAACCGGCCCTGCGCGGTTCGGCGCAAAATAGTCATCTGCCAAAGCCGGTCCTGAGCGTGAGCATATCCAAGACCAAAGAACACGTCGGGATCATTTTGCGCCAGAATATGTGGCACATTCGCGGTATCGCGCACGATTTCGACAGGGGCGCTCAGCCCGTTTACCTCGACCGTCTGATCGTAGTCGGGCAGGGACTGGCTTGCCAGAAAATAAACTAGCCCGACCGCTGCTAAGGCCAGCAGGATCAGACCCGTCGCAATTCGTACAAGCCAGCGAAAAACCAGACCCATTCCTGCCCCACAATTCCAGCACTTATCGGTTGCGGCTGAGACTAATGGAACGCCGTCCGAACCGGAAGAGGATAGCCACGGTAAACTGTCCGAATGCGCGAAAACAATGAACCCCACCGCAGAAGGCGGCGGGGTTCGTCAGTGGGGGGCGTGGTATCCGAAATCAGGGGATGATGCGGGTGTATTTGGTGCCTTCGACTGTTGCACCAAACTTCAGCCCTGCCTGTCCGAAGACGGCGGCAAGCACGGGTTTGCGCAACTGGGTTGTGTCGGTCGAGATCGATTCACCGGTTGAATCGACAACATATCCAATATCAGCGCCTGCGGTCCAACCGCTGGAGCGACGGAAATCGTTCAACGCTTCTTCGGTCATGAAAAACAGCACATGCGCGTATTGTTGTGCGCCAATCTGAAGGCCTGCGCTGCCGGAAATGGCCGAGTAATAATCGACCGTCGCGCCCTGAATGCGCAACGCACCCTGACCGTAGGCACCGCCAAAGATGAACCCGGCCTCGGTGATCAACGGCATGACCAACATGCCGTTGGCCTTGTTGGCTATCTCGGCCGTGTTTGGATACTTGGCGTACATCTCGTTCAGCGTTGCATCAACGCGCGCATCAATCGTTGCTGCGTTGGAATTGCCGACACCGTTGCCACATGCGGCGGTTAGCGTCAGACCGGCCATGCCAAGCGCAAAGCCACGACGATTTAGTCGGGGAGAATTGGAACTGCTCATGTTTTTTCTCTGTATAACTGCCTGATTTGTCGGGTGTTCCCGATCTTATGTGCAAGAATACGCCGAATAGGCCGCTATGTCACGGGAAAGCTGACTGGGGCGTGATGTGCCAAATGAATCGGCGAAAATTCGCGTGACAGTCGAAGGCTATCCTTGCAGGGCTAACGCCACTTGGGGTGCGAAATAGGTCAGGACGCCGTCGCATCCTGCACGTTTGAATGCCATCAGGCTTTCCAGCATCACCTTTTCGCCGTCGATCCATCCGTTCTGGGCTGCGGCCTGTATCATCGCGTATTCGCCCGAGACCTGATAGGCATAGGTCGGTGCGCCAAACGTGTCTTTGACCCGTCGGCAGATGTCCAGATAGGGCATACCGGGCTTGATCATAACCATATCAGCCCCTTCGGTCAGATCGCGTTCGATCAGGCGCAAAGCTTCGTCCGAGTTGGCCGGATCCATCTGATAGGTCTTCTTGTCCCCGGTCAAAGCACCGGATGCCCCCACGGCATCGCGAAACGGGCCATAAAAAGCGCTTGCGTATTTTGCGGCATAGCTGAGGATCATGACGTTCTGATGCCCTGCGGCTTCAAGCGCCTGGCGCATCGCGCCGATACGACCGTCCATCATGTCGGATGGTCCGATGATGTCTGCGCCTGCCTCGGCCTGTGCCAGCGTCATTTTTACCAGTGCCTCGACCGTTTGGTCATTCACGATCTCGCCATCGACGACATAGCCGTCATGCCCGTTGATGTTATAGGGGTCCAGTGCCACGTCGGTCATGACGGCGATATCGGGCGCGGCGGCTTTGATCGCCCGAATAGCGCGGTTCGACAGGTTGTCCGGGCTCCAGGCTTCGGCACAATCCTCGGTTTTCAGTGACGTATCGGTATATGGAAAGATGCAGATTGCGGGAATTCCAAGCGCTTGAGCCTCAACCGCGGCTTTCGCGATCAGATCGACGGATCGGCGCACGACGCCGGGCATCGAAGGCACGGGCTCTTCCACGCCTTCACCTTCGCGTACAAATACTGGCCAGATCAGATCATCCGTGGTCAGCGTGTTTTCACGAACCAGCCCCCGGATCGCGTTTGATTGCCGCGCACGGCGGAACCGGGTCAAAGGATAGGGGGCAATAGTCGGTTTCATGGCGCGCTCTCCTTGAACAATTGCGCATTGGGTGGCATGAATTCGCCGTGGTCTCAAGGGTAACAATGGGCGCGTCGGTGCAAGGTTAGCCCCCAAGGACGATGAATAAAGGGCTGACGCTTGGACATTTACTCTTCGATTTTCGAACTCATCGACATGCGTAGCTTTTCGAATCTCTGGTTCTGGATCGCGCTAGCCGTTCTTTGGTCTTCGGTCAGTCACTGGTCGCTGGGCGTGCCGTATGACCTTGTGGTCCGTGCCCGTCGAACAGGTGGCCAGAACGAACGCGATCTTCTGGACATTACGCGCATCAACGTGAACCGGCTGCTGTACGTCATGGATGTTTCGGGGATCGTGATTCTTGCGTTAGGGTGCTTCTTCTTTACCGGTCTAGCGGTTTTGGGCTTTTACTATGGGGTTGAATTTGCGCAGGCGGTATTCCTGCTGCTTTTCCCGCTGTGCTTTGTGACCGGGATCAACATTACGGCAGCTCGCAAGTTGCGCCGGCATGAAGCAACGCTGGAGCTTGTCTCGAAAACCCTGACGCGGTGCCGGATTTACACGCAGATCATCGGGATGTTTTCGATACTGGTCACTTCGCTTTGGGGCATGTATCAGAACTTTTCCATCGGCGTTCTGGGTTGGTAAAATCGGAAAGGCAAGGCGATGAAGGCTCCGAACCACGTAGCGGTAGGCGGCGCCCCCGAAGGGTTTGACGCGCAGCTTGTGCTGTCCGAGGTCGCCCTATCCGGGCCTGTTTGCCATGTCGCACGTGATGACAAACGGCTTGAGGCGATGCGCGCCGCGCTGGCCTTTTTTGCCCCCGATATGCCGGTCTTTGTCTTTCCCGGCTGGGATTGTCTGCCCTACGACAGGGTGTCGCCCAATGCTGATATTTCAGCGGCGCGGGTGGCGACACTGGCGGCGCTGGTGCACCAGATGCCGGATCGATATGTTCTGCTGACCACGCTGAACGCAGCAACCCAACGCGTACCCGCGCGTGATGTGCTGCGCGAGGCTGCGTTTACCGCGCGCGTGGACCACCGCATCGATGAAGAGGCGCTGCGGAATTTCCTTGTCCGCATGGGCTTTATCCAAAGCCCCACGGTGATGGAGCCCGGCGATTATGCCATTCGCGGTGGTATCATCGATGTTTTCCCTCCGGGCGATTCCGGCCCCGTACGTCTGGACCTGTTCGGAGACGTGCTGGACGGTGCGCGTCGGTTCGATCCGGTTTCACAGCGCACCACTGAAAAGCTTGATGTCGTGGAACTGGCCCCGGTCTCCGAGGTTATTCTGGACGAGGCGGCTATCACCCGGTTCCGCCAGAATTATCGTATCGAATTTGGCGCAGCGGGCACCGATGATCCGCTGTACGAGGCTGTCAGCGCGGGCCGCAAACATCAGGGGATCGAACACTGGCTGCCGTTTTTCCATGAAAAACTGGAAACCCTGTTCGACTATTTGCCGGGTGCGACGATTACCGTGGATGATCAGGTGACACCTGCGCGGCTTGCGCGGTGGGACACGATTGCCGATCAATTTGAGACGCGAAAGCTGGCGCTGGAAAACCGGTCGCGTATGGATACGGTCTATAAGCCGACCCCGCCCGGATTACTGTACATGGATGACACCGCATGGGAAGAGGCGGTGGGCGATCGTCGGGTGCTGCAGTTCAGCCCTTTGCCGCAGGCTAGCGGGCCGGGCGTGATCGACGCCGGTGGGCGGATCGGGCGGAATTTTGCACCCGAACGTCAGCAGGAAAGCATCAGCCTGTTTGGTGCTTTGGCTGCGCATATCACCGACAAGATGACTAAGGGTCCCGTGCTGATCGCGTCCTATTCCGAAGGCGCGCGGGAACGTTTGACCGGGCTGATCGAGGACGAAGGTCTGGCCGAGGCGATCCCCGTCGCCGACGGCACCCGCGTTGGAAAACGGGGCTTGCATCTGGCCGTTTGGGCGCTGGAGCATGGGTTCGAAACCCCTGATCTGACGGTGATTTCCGAACAGGATGTGTTGGGCGACCGCCTGATCCGCCAACCCAAGAAACGCCGCAAGGCTGAAAACTTCCTGACCGAAGCTCAATCTCTGTCCCCCGGTGACTTGGTGGTGCATGTGGACCACGGCATTGGGCGCTATCAGGGGATGGAGGTCGTCACCGCCGCCGGGGCCGCGCATGAATGTCTGTTGCTGGAGTATGCGGAACAGGCCAAGCTGTACCTGCCGGTCGAAAACATCGAACTGCTGTCGAAATACGGTCATGACGAAGGGGTGCTGGATCGTTTAGGTGGCGGTGCATGGCAGTCAAAGAAGGCCAAACTGAAAGAACGCATCCGGGAGATGGCGGACAAGCTGATCCGCATCGCCGCCGAGCGCGCATTGCGGAAGGCTCCGGTCATGGACCCACCGCCCCACGCGTGGGAGGAGTTCAGCGCGCGCTTCCCTTATCAGGAGACAGACGACCAGCTGCGCGCGATTTCGGAAGTCATGGAGGATATGCATTCCGGCGCCCCGATGGACCGCCTGATCTGCGGCGATGTGGGCTTTGGCAAGACCGAGGTTGCCATGCGCGCGGCCTTTGTCGCTGCGATGTCTGGCGTTCAGGTTGCGGTGATTGCACCGACCACGCTGCTGGCGCGCCAGCACGCAGCCTCGTTCAAAGAGCGCTTCCGGGGCTTTCCGCTGGAGGTCCGGCAATTGTCGCGGTTCGTTTCGGCCAAAGAGGCACAGCAAACCCGCGATGGGCTGGCGCGGGGCACGGTCGATATCGTGATCGGAACTCATGCACTGCTGGCTAAGGGGATACGGTTTCAGAATCTGGGTCTGCTGATCATCGACGAAGAACAGCATTTTGGCGTGGGTCACAAGGAACGCCTGAAACAGCTGCGCTCGGACGTGCACGTCCTGACCCTGACCGCCACGCCGATCCCGCGCACTTTGCAACTATCGCTGACCGGCGTGCGCGATCTGTCGATCATCGGCACGCCGCCCATCGACCGTCTGGCGATCCGAACCTATGTCAGCGAGTTCGACGCGGTGACGATCCGTGAGGCGTTGCTGCGTGAACACTATCGCGGCGGTCAAAGCTTCTATGTGGTCCCGCGCATCTCAGATTTGCCAGAGATTGAGGAGTTCCTGAAAGAGCAACTGCCGGAGCTGACTTATGTGGTCGCGCATGGGCAGATGGCGGCAGGTGAACTAGATGACCGGATGAACGCCTTCTACGACGGCAAGTACGACGTGCTGTTAGCGACCACGATTGTGGAAAGCGGGTTGGATATTCCGACAGCAAACACGATGGTCATACATCGGGCGGATATGTTCGGTCTTGCCCAGTTGTACCAAATTCGCGGACGGGTCGGGCGCTCGAAGACCCGCGCCTACGCATATTTGACCACGAAACCGCGTGCGCGCCTGACCGCGACGGCCGAGAAACGCCTGCGCGTTCTGGGCTCGCTGGATACGCTGGGCGCCGGGTTTACGCTGGCTTCGCAGGATCTGGACATTCGCGGCGCTGGCAACCTGCTGGGTGAGGAACAGTCGGGCCAGATGCGCGATGTCGGCTACGAACTTTACCAATCGATGCTGGAAGAGGCGATTGCCAAGATCAAAGCCGGTGAGATGGAGGGGCTGTCGGATGCCGATGACCAATGGGCCCCGCAGATCAATCTGGGTGTGCCGGTATTGATCCCCGAGGATTATGTGCCCGATCTGGATGTGCGGCTGGGGCTTTATCGTCGCCTGTCCTCTCTCTCGACCAAGGTGGAACTCGAAGGGTTCGCTGCCGAACTGATCGATCGTTTTGGGACCCTGCCGAAAGAGGTCAACACCCTGATGCTGGTCGTGCGGATCAAGGCATTGTGCAAACGGGCAGGCATTGCCAAGCTGGACGGCGGGCCAAAAGGGGCGACTATCCAGTTTCATAATGACAAGTTCGCCTCGCCCGAGGGTTTGGTTGAGTTCATCCAGAACCAGCGCGGGCTGGCGAAGGTCAAGGACAACAAGATTGTGGTGCGGCGTGATTGGAAGAAGGACAGCGACAAGATCAAGGGCGCTTTTGCCATCGCCCGGGATCTGGCCGAAAAGGTCGTCGCTCAGAAGAAAAAGACCAAAACCTAATCGCCGGTCACAAAGGTGCAAAGCTGCCAAGTGCCGGTTTCGGATTTTACCAATGCGGCGCGATAGCCGGTCATGGGCCATAGGAAATCGCGATGCATAAAGCCCGGAGTTCCATCGGTCAGCAGGATGCGCTGATAGTCGACGCCTTCTTGAAACTGCGGGATCAGCACGACTTCGTGGCTGATCAGCGCGAGGATCGGCGCGTCGGATGATGCGCCTTGCCGAAGCGTCACGTTTTCGCCGGTCACAAAATAGGCAATCGTTGGGTCCAGATCGGCGGGCAGGGTGATCTGCCACTGATGCGGCATCCAGAATTCGCCCTGATCGTCAAAATAACCGGGTTGGGACAGGGTGGTCTGCAGCGCGGACCAATAGTCTTCGGCGTTGTCGGCCAGATTGGTGCGAAGCTCCTCCGGTCCACCTTCGCCGCCATGGCTGAGATAGACATCCGGGCAGGTCGAAGCGACCACCGCGTCAACGTCACGCGCAGCGACGCTTGCAAGCAGCGCGTCGCGGAAGGTTATCAGCGAAGGGTCGCGATCGGCCTCATCCACAGGAGGGAACGTCTGCCGATCGGCCAGAACGGGGCTGCAGAGCAGCACGATTGCCAGAACAGGGATGAGCCTCATTCAGCGGCCTGCATTGAGGCCTGCGCGCAGAAACAAGATGCGGCCACGGCCCGATCCGCGCGGGCAAGGGCAAGGTCAAGTCGCTGCTTTATTTGTACGATTTCAACATCTTCGCCGCGTGATTTCAAGCAGTCATGCAGGCCCTTGAGGCTCCAGACGTTGTCAGGGTGAATTGAGGCGCGGCTGAGGGTTCCGCCTAGGCCAAGGTCTTCGCGATAGACGGCCTCGGCCTCGGTCACATGCCCCTGTTCGAACAGCAACGCCCCAAGCGCGTGCCGCGTGGGCTGCATCCAACCCCACGGTTCATCGTATGGCAGCGTATCATCCAACTCGACCGAGCGGCGCAGATGCGCGAAAGCGATCTCGAAATTGCCTTTTCGGTATTCGATCTCACCGCGCAGCATTTCAGACGCGATTTCAAGCAGATCGATGACACGGTTATTGTGCAACCTGCGGGTTTCGGGAACACAGGTTTTGGCGGCAAGAAACAACTGTTCTTCGGCCTCTGCCTCAACCACTTGCCCTGTCGCGGCGTGTGCAACCGCACGGGCGTAGTGTGTGGTGGCCGTCAGCGTCCGATAGAGATCGGGGTCTTCGGGCAGTTCCAACGCTTTCGCCTCTTCCCACCGGCCGAAGCGGATCAGGATATGGGGCCCCATGGACATGTAGCTTTCGAAATAGTCGGCCATCGGCGGGCTTTCGATGCGCAGCATATCCTCGGGCGTGGTGTCCCACAGTCCCTGATTGGCACGTAAGGCGGGTTCGATCTGACCCAGAAACAGCGCGCCGTAGATGGCGAAGTGATAGTTGTGCTGACGATAGCCCGTGTAGATGTTGAATGCGCCTTCACGCTCGTAATACTTCAGATCCGCGACTGAGGCTTTTTCGTTCCAGTAGACGACGTTGTGATAGTGTCCGCACAGCACGTCGATATGGGTGGGCATGTGCACCAGATGGCCCGCATCGGGCACCAAACTGCGCAGGACATCCGCGGCTTTCAGCGCCTTCTCAGGCGTCGGCGACATCTCCATCAGGTGCACATAGAGGTGCAGCAGGCCCGGATGCTCCATCGCTGCCGGGTCGTTCGCCATGGCGAATTCCAATGCCTCTTGTGCTTCAAGCGTCGCGGCACCATCCGCGGGTTGGCCGCTTTTCAGATCCCACATTTGCCATGGGGTCAGGTTCAGCAGAGATTCAACATAGATCGTGCGCAGATCCAAATCGTCGGGCTGTTCGGCAAATGCCGCGCGCATCGCATCGGCATAGGCGTAATCCCAACGGTGCATGTCTGCCGCCGGATCACGTTGTGGGTAACGCGCGGGCAAGGCGCGGATCAGGGCCTGTTCGACCGGGGTGCAGCGATCCGCAAGAGCGATTGCCCGTTGCGTCGCGTCATAGGCCACGGCCAACGCCTTGGTCTGCCCCTGCTCATCGCGTAGATCCCACGGTAGGTTGTAATTTGGCCCAGCCGCATAGGCCACGCCCCAATGGGCCATGGCGCAGTCCGGGTCATGTTCGGCGGCGCGTTGGAAACAGGCGACAGCCTCGTCATGGTTGTACCCGTAAGTCCAGATCAGCCCCCGGTTAAACCAGAGTTGTGCCTGCTCCGAAGATGTCGTGACGCGGCAGCTATATGTCCCCAGATCATAGTCATAGCTCATCGAAACATTCCCCCCTGAAGTCTCAGGCAGGATAGCGCGTTTCGAGGCAGGTGCACAGATCAGGCAGGCAGTCTGTTTTCGATCCGGCCCATGTGCAGCATCAGACCAAAGCCAATCACGCACATCGTGAGGATGCCGACGGTCAGCGGCGTGATCGATCCATCGAATAGCAACCCGACCGGAGCCGCAATCGCTGCGGCAAGGACAGTTGCGATGGAGCCGATCACTGACGCTGCCATGCCCGCGATATGTCCCATTGGCTCCATGGCGATTGCGTTCAGGTTGCCCATTGTTACACCGGCCATGAAGAACACGGTCGTTTGCCAGAAAACAAACAGCGCAAAGGATGTTTCCGCTGAGAGGTTGGTCATGTTCAACAGAATGACGACCGAGGTGATCAATATCTGACCACCCAGCGCCCAGGTCACGATGCGACGCATCCCGATGCGAACCACCATCGCCGCGTTCAGCAGGCTTGCCGAGCCAGAGACGAAAGCGACAAATCCGAACCAGAACGGAAAGCTTTCGGCGCGGCCATGGATCACATCATAGACCGGTTGCACCATTGTCAGCATGGTGAACAACAGCCCCATGCAGAGGGTCTGAACCATGATGGACAGTCGAACCGTTGGATGGGTCAGCATTTCCTGAACCGCTGCGATCATCAGAGGCAGGCGGAATGGTCGGCGGTTTTCTGCAGGCAGGGACTCGGGCAGCCGGATGGTCATCCAGATGATGATGACCAATGCAAACAGGACGAAACAGACAAAGATGGCGCGCCATCCAACAAGCGCGATCACCCCTGCGCCCATCAAAGGCGCAAAGGCGGGAACCAGGGTAAATATCATCATCGCAATTGAAATGATCCGCGCCATTTCCCGGCCTGCATACAGATCGCGGATAATGGCCATGGCAACAACGCGCGGACCAGCTGCGCCGATCCCCTGAAGGATGCGCGCCGCCAGAACCAGCTCCAGCGAAGAACTGGCCCATGCGACGGTAGCCGCGAACATATAAAGTGCCAGCCCCCCGTAGATCACAGGTTTACGCCCGACCGCGTCCGAAATCGGGCCTGTGAAAAACGTACCAATCCCCATGCCCAGAACAAAAGACGTCAGGATCAATTGCGCCTTGTTCACGTCATCGGGGCTAAGCTGCGCGCCGATCTCGGGCAGGGCGGGCAGCATCGCGTCGATGGAAAAGGCGATTGTGGCGAACATCATTGCGATCAGTGCGATGAATTCGGCCTTGGACATGCGGTTGGTCATAAGACACTCCTTCCCATCTGCGCTATCATGGCGCGCGGGTTGGAGCTAGGTTGGAAAACGCACAGACCTATGTGCTATTCTGCAGGAGAAGCCTCAATCTGAGACATGATTTCGCCGATTACTTTTGCCCATAATTCAGGCGGTTGTGCGCCGGGAACCGCATGCTGGTTCGCAACAATAAAGGTCGGAACCGAGCTTACTCCCATCTGCCGCGAATGGCTGTCGCGCTGACTGATATCTTCGCGATCCGCGTCAGATTTCAGCAATTTCTGAACGACTGCGGCATCCATCCCTGCGCCATCTGCGATGTCGGCCAGAACTTCATGATCTCCGATATCACGAGCCTCGACAAAGTAGGCATTGAACAGGGCATCGACCACAGCGTTCTGTTTGCCTTCAATGCCTGCCCAGTGGATCAATCGATGCGCATCCAGCGTATTCGGGGTGCGTTTCATACCCTCGAAATCGATCTTGAGACCGGCGTTTTCGGCATGTTCAACTACCGGGGCATAGGCGCGCACAGCACCTTCCTTGCCACCGAATTTCCGTTCAAGATATTCGCGACGATCCATACCTGCATCCGGCATGTCGGGGTTCAGCTGAAAGGGGTGCCATTCAATCACGAACGGGTGGTTCGGGATATCTGCCAAAGCCTTATCCAGGTGCGTCTTACCGATGTAGCACCACGGGCAGATCGGGTCGGACATGATATCTAGCTTGACGGTCTGGGTCATTGGGACGATGCCTTGAAATAGGCCGGCAGGGCACGGCGCAGAAGTTTGCCGTTACCACCAACAGGCAGCTCGGGCAGGTGAACAAAGGCGCGCGGTTGTTTATAGCGCGCCAGATTGGTGGACACATAGGTCTGCAAGGCGCGTTCGTCCAGTTTTTCCGGCCCGGTATAGAACGCGACAATCACAGACGAATCCTGTTTGACCTCAACCGCAGCAACCCCGACCTGAGTAATTCCGGGATAGCGCGCCAGAACGGATTCAACTTCGACTGGGGACACGCGATAGCCGCCTGCATTCATCATGTCGTCATCGCGGCCCAGATAGGTGATCTGTCCGTCCACAGCCATTGCGCCCTGATCGCCGGTCAGAAACCAGTCTCCCTGAAACCGGGCCTGAGCCTCGTCCGGGGCGTTCAGGTAGGACAACATCAGGCCTGGATCGTCGCGGTGAACGGCGATGGTTCCCTCTTGACCCTGCGGCACCGGTCCCTCTGCGCCGATGATCGCAACTCTTCGACCCGGTTGCGGCTGGCCCAGTGCTTCTCCACGGGACGGGTGCGTCGGGCTTGAGGAGATGAACGTCGAACATTCGGACATGCCGAACGCCTCATAGAGTTCGGTGCCGGTCGTTTCAGTCCATCGCTCATGAAGATGTCGCGACAATTTCTCACCAGCGCAGAGCCCGTGGCGCAGGTCGGGCAGCTTGGGAAGGTTTGGCCGTTGCAGGATCTTGCGGAACACGCCGGGGGCGGCAGCAAAGATCGTTGCGCGGTGTTTTTGCAGCAAGAGCGGCAGATCGACCAGATCCGTTCCGGGTTCGGGGATCAGCGCGGTGGCTCCAATCGCCCACGGATCCATCAGCCCGGTGCCCAGCGTATAGGTCCAGTTGAACGCACCCGCATGACATAGCTTGTCGTCGGGGCGCAGCCCGTACCAGCCATCCACCATCATCTGACGGGCCCAGATCGCGCGGTGCGCGTGGGCGACGGCACGAGGTTTGCCAGAGGTGCCGGATGTGTAGACCACATAGCCCAGCCGGTTCGGATCCCCCATGGCGAATTCTGCTGGCGGCAAATCCCGCATCGCGATCAGGTCGTCCAGAGCGATCTGGCGGGGATGAGGGGCGCAGGGAATTTGCGGATCGCGCAGAATGGCTGCAGGGGACAGATCGTCGATAATTCGCGCCGTCTCGGGTTCGGTCAATTGCGACGAGGTGGGTACAGGTACGATCCCGACCGCGATGGCAGCCAGATAGGCGATAGGAAATTCGACGCTGTTTCCAAGTCGCATCAGAACCAGATCGCCGGGCTGCAACCCGGATCGCAAAAGCCCTTGCGCGGTGCCCAGAACGGCAGATTTCAGGGCTCCATATGTCCAGTCCTGCACACTGCTATTGCTGAAAACCGAAAGGGCGGTCTTGTCGGGCGACGACTCGGCATTGCGCAGGACATGCGCGGCCATGTTGAACGGAACGGGGCAGGGTGGCGGTGGGCCCTGATCAAAAACGGATAGCATGGCGTCTGGCTATCGCGGCGCCGGGCGCGTTGCAAGCGCGGGCCGCTGTCCGTATAGAGTGATCCATGACCACAAGCGATCCGAAATCCCTGATCCGTATTGCCCGCGACAGCGGCGAGCCTGCGCATGTCGAGCCGCTGGACCTTGGCGCGCGCGTTCGCGAATTACGCAAGGCCCGCAACTGGACGCTGGAACAGGCTGCAAATCAGGCCGGGCTTGCGCGGTCTACTCTCAGCAAGATCGAAAACGGGCAGATGTCCCCGACCTATGATGCGCTCAAGAAGCTGGCGATCGGGCTTGAGATATCGGTTCCACAACTGTTTACCCAACCGCAGCGCGATCAGGTGCTGGGCCGGATGGCCGTAACCAAGATGGGCGAGGGCACTGCCCATGCAACCGCCACTTACGAACATGAACTGTTGGCCGAGACGCTGACCAACAAACAAATGCTGCCCTATCGCGCCCGGGTCCGCGCCCGGTCGATGGAAGAGTTCGATGGCTGGGTGCGCCATGATGGCGAAGAATTTCTGTATGTCCTGACCGGGGTCGTGCGGCTTTATACCGAGTTCTATGAGGCGGTTGAGATGCGCCGGGGCGACAGCGCCTATTACGATGGCAGCATGGGTCACAACGTTGTGTCCGTCAGCGACGAGGATGCGACGATCCTGTGGGTGACGTCACTTGCCTAACGGCTGGTTCACTTCCCGGTTCAGACCTTCTGTATACAGGAAATCCTCAAGCTCTTCGCGCGCCTCGTTCACCGTCAGGTGGTGGCGTTCGGCAAGGTAGGCTTCGAACTGCTTGCGATCCTGTCGCAGGCGCGCCATATCACCGTCGCGCAAATTCGGAAAACGGCGTTTCGCGCGCGCGAAAGAGGCGCCCCAATCTTGCGTTAGATCAACCCAGTTCAACATATGTCGAGCCTTCCCTTGTCCCAGTTTCAGGATTGCTCTCCCCCGCATTTAGGGTACGTATGCAACGCTGCTGCTGCGGACATGACAAAATGTCGCAGGCGGATCAGATAGGGATATCGGCAGAAATCCGCTGCGGATTGGCCGCAGCGGGAAGGCCAGTGGTCGAAAGCTCAACGAGAATCGATTGGTTGCTCGTCGGGTTTGAACAACCAGTTCAGCAAAACATGACCGATAAATACAGCAATTATCTGCATGACGATGAACATCGGAATATGTGCCGGGTATATGCCCGCAAAGGTATCGGTGAATCCTCTTGCGATTGTCACTGCCGGATTCGCAAAACTTGTGGATGATGTGTACCAGTACGCGCCGGTGATATAGAGACCCACAAGGGCTGGTACCGTATCCGGTTTGTGCCGAATTCCGCCGAAAATCACGAACAGCAGGCCCAGCGTCGCGATGATTTCCGAAAACCACTGATGCGGGCCGGTTCGGTGCAGCGTTTCGGAGGTCTGCAGAATCGGCAGGTCGAACATGAAATGGCTGGCCCAGACCCCCGCGATGCCACCGGCAACCTGTACCAGCATATAGGGCGCCACGGCCCGCCAGAGATGTTCTCCGCGCAGGGCAAAAGCCAGCGTTACGGCGGGGTTGAAATGCGCGCCGGAAACCGGACCCAGTGTGGTGATAATGGCGTAGAGCATACATCCCGTCGCAATGGCGTTGGCCAACAGGGCAAGCGCGATGTTTCCGCCGGACAGGGACTGGGCCATGATACCCGATCCTACCACGCCGATCAGGAGGAATGCGGTGCCGAGGAATTCGGCAAAATACTGGCGGGCTGTCATTGCAGGGCTCCGATGCGTTTGAGTTGGGCGGACAGTTCGGCGCGATCCATGGTTTCGACGGGAAGGTCCAGCAGGGCCGCCGCGCGGCGGTTCAGAATGTCATAGGCAGTGCGAAAGGCGTTGTCCCAGTCGGGTTCTGCCGCAGCGGCGGGGTCTTCGACGCCCCAATGCGCACGGATCGGGGCACCGGGCCAGATGGGACAGGTTTCGCCCGCTGCGGACCCGCAAACGGTGATAACTATGTCCATTTCGGGTGCGTCGTCTTTGGCGAACTCATCCCAGCTTTTTGAGCGGGCGTTGGAAACGTCGTGGCCTTTACTGACCAGCAGCACCAGCGATTGCGGATGCACTTTGCCGGTTGGGCGCGATCCGGCGGAATAGGCGCGCAGGCGACCATTGCCGCTGTGGTTAAAGATCGATTCCAGCAATATCGACCGGGCAGAGTTACCGGTGCACAGGACCAGAATGTTCATGCGGGTTTGTCCTTGGAATGGTCGAGGATCACTCGGTCATGCGACCGATGTCATCCACCTTGTGTTGCAGTGAGATGCGGTCGAGCGTTTCAAAAGGCAGGCTGACAAAGGCTGCGATCCTGTTTCGCAGCAGACCGTAGGCTTGTTGAAACGCCAGCGTCTTTTGCGCCGCTGTTCCTTGCGCCTTGGCTGGATCAGCCAGCCCCCAATGGGCGCTTAGCGGTTGGCCGGGCCATGTGGGGCAAGTTTCGTTAGCGGCGTGGTCGCAAACGGTGAAAACAAAATCCATTTTCGGGGCATCCGATGAGGCAAACTCATCCACCGATTTCGAGCGCAGATATTCCAGATCATGACCTTTCTGACCCAGCAGGTCTAATACCTTCGAGTTGGGGCCCTCGGATGGTGCAGTTCCGGCGGAATAGGCACGGAACCTTCCAGCGCCTTCCGCGTTCAGGATCGCCTCGGCCATGATCGACCGGGCGGAATTTCCAGTGCAGATGAACAACACGTTCAGAACCCGGTTGGGCGTTGTCACCAGGGGATCTGTGTCGGCTTGCAGGCACAGATCAGGTCGGTTCTGGCAGCAGTTTCCCAGCAATTCGTCAAATAACCCGCGTACGGCAGGCAGGTTCGCGCTGTAGTGAAGCGAGGTGCCATTGCGCGTCTGCGATATCAGCTCTGCAGATTTCAACGCGTTCAGATAGGCAGAGGCCGTATTCGGCTTTAACGACAGTGCCGCTGCGATTTCGCCTGCTGGCACTGAATCCGGATAGCGCCGCATCAACAGCTGAAACAGGTCCAAGCGTTTGGGATGCGCCAGCGCGCCGAGTCTGTCGTGAATCAGTATTTCCATATTTCGAGAAATATGGAAATATTAAGTGGGCGTCAATCTTCGTACCACCAAATCTGCGGCATATATTCCGGCCCGTCGCCATAGATCGGCAAAATATCAGGGAATTTCAGTTCTTTGGCGTGGGCTATGCGCCCGACATCAAAGCTCCAGATCGGAATGACATAGCGACCGGCGGTCAGAACCCGATCCAATGCACGGGTGGCTGCGACGAAATCCTCGGGGTCTTCGGAGGTCAGCATTGCATCGATCAGCCCATCGACAGCGGGAGAGCTTACCCCCATCAGGTTCCGCGTACCCGGTGAATCGGCATTCTCACTGCCCCAATACAGCCGCTGTTCATTGCCCGGAGACAGGGACAGCGCGCGGCGAAAGGTTGTCATGTCGAAATCCTGCTCGGACGTGCGGCCTGCATATTGGGCGCTATCGACCGTTTCGGTCGTAACCTCGATGCCAAGACGCTCGAGCGCGCGGGCGTAGATTTCCACGGCCGTCTGGTTGTCGGTGTCACCCTGTTGCAGCAGGACAGAGATTTTGAACGGATCACCATTTTTGTTCCGCAGTACACCATCCTGAATAGTCCAGCCGGCCTCGGCAAGCAGCTTGGTTGCCGCGCGTATATTTGCCCGGTTGCGGGCAGAGCCATCACCTTGGGGCAGCGTATAGCCTTCGATCGTACCGGGCAGCAGTTCGTCGGAATACGCGTCCAGAAGCTCTTTTACGCGCCCGGTGGCAGGGCCGGGTTGCATCGCGAGGTCCGAGCCCGAGAAATAGGATGTGATCCGGGGCTGTGCACCACCAGTAATGGTGTCGTTGATGAACTCGAAGTTGAAGGCCAGGATAAGAGCCTCGCGCACGCGCCAGTCATCAAAGGGCGCTTTACGGGTGTTCATCACGAAACCAGTCATGCCCGATGGCTTGCCATGCGGTATCTCGGTTTTTACGACGTCGCCACGCTGGACGGCGGGAAATCCGTACTGGGTTTCCCATTTGTCGGCGTTGAACTCGCGGACCGCTGACAGCTCTCCGGCTTTGAATGCCTCGAACAGAACGGTGCCGTCGCCATAGAACTCGATGCGCATGTCATCAAGGTTCATCGTACCGCGCCGAAAAGGAATGTCGGCCCCCCAATAGTCGGGGTTGCGGCGTAGGTTCACATAGCGACCGGCTTCATAATCGTCGATCACATATGGCCCCGTTCCAATGGGGATGTCCTGTAGCGGGGCGTTGGCGAAATCCTTGCCGTCCCACTGCGCCTTTTTCAGGATCGGGCGAAGGCCAGCAATCAGGGCCAGTTCGCGATCTTCTTCGTTAAAGGTGATACGTACGCTGCGTGGTCCGGTCTGCTCGATGCTGTCGATCTTACCCCAGAGCCCGCGATAGCGAATATGGCCTTCGGTTCCCAATGTCTCATACGACCAGATCACGTCATCGACCGTTACCGGGCTGCCGTCCGAGAATCGGGCGTCTTCGCGCAGCGTAAATTCGACCCAGGATCGGTCCGGCGCCGTCTCAATTGATTCGGCTAACAACCCGTAAAGAGTGAAAGGTTCGTCCCAGGACCGCCCCATCAGCCCCTCGTGTGTCCAAAATCTGAGCTGCCAGGGAACGGTTCCTTTTTGCACAAAGGGGTTCAGGCTGTCGTAACCGCCGGTATTGCCAAAGACCACCTTGCCACCTTTGGGCGCATCCGGGTTGGCATAGGGCAGAGACACAAAATCCGGTGGTAAGGCCGGGTCTCCGTACATAGCTATGCCATGGGCCGATTCTGCCAGTGCAGATGTGGCCAGAAAAACCGAGGCGATTCCCGCGATCAGAGGTCGTGCGGGGCGAAGACTATTGTGGCTCATTTTGGAAACAATCCTGCTCTGGCCTTATTTTCTTGGGTTTCATCGTAGCCATGATTTTTCATATTATCAAACTTTTAGCTTGGATGACGGCGCGGAATTGCTTATAAAGGATGCACTGCTCGATAGGTTTCTTGCCTGTATGAAACCTGCCTCAATAACTTAACGCCCGCTTCGTGCGGGCGTTTTTTTTGGCTTGGTCAGCCCCTGCTTCAGGTGGCTAAGCGCGACGATCTTTCCCCGTTTTCTTTGCAGGTGCAGCATGGCAGACTGTGCGAAAATCTGACTTGCAAGGAGAGGTCGCATGAGCCTGTCAGGAAAAACCGCAATCATCACTGGGTCAAATTCGGGCATTGGTTTGGGTGTCGCACGTGAGTTGGCCAAAGCTGGGGCGGATGTGGTTCTGAACTCGTTCACGGATCGCGATGAGGATCACGCGCTTGCTGCCGACATCGCAAAAGAGACGGGGACCAATGCGCGATACATCAAGGCGGATATGTCAAAAGGGGATGAGTGTCGCGCGTTGATCGAACAGGCAGGTGCTTGCGATATTCTGGTGAACAATGCTGGCATCCAGCACGTTTCACCCATCGATCAATTTCCGGTCGAGAAATGGGATGCGATCATCGCGATCAACATGAACTCGGCCTATCACACGATGGCTGCCGCCTTGCCGATGATGCGAAAGGCCGGATGGGGGCGGGTGGTGAATATCGCCTCGGCGCATGGGCTAACCGCGTCGCCTTACAAGGCGGCGTATGTGACGGCGAAACATGGTGTCGTTGGGATGACCAAGACTGTGGCGCTGGAAACCGCGCAAGAGCCGATCACCTGCAACGCGATCTGTCCGGGCTATGTGCTGACGCCGTTGGTTGACGCTCAGATCCCCAACACGATGAAAGAATACAACATGAGCCGCGAGGATGTGGTGAAGAACGTTCTGCTTGAGCGCCAGCCGTCCAAGGAATTTGCGACGGTCGAGCAGTTGGGTGGGACGACGGTGTTTTTGTGTTCCGATGCGGCGGCGCAGATTACAGGGACGACGATTTCAGTCGATGGCGGGTGGACGGCGCTGTAGCTTATCGTGGGGGCGCTGCCCCCACACCCCCGAGGTATTTTTGAACAGAAGAAGGATCTGGGGTGGTGAAAAGGATCAATCTGGCTTTGCAGGGCGGCGGGGCGCATGGGGCCTTTACCTGGGGCGTGCTGGACCGGCTGCTTGAGGAAGAAGATATCGAGGTTGCTGCGATCACCGGCACCTCGGCCGGGGCGCTGAACGGGGCGGCGTTCAAGTCCGGGATGGTGCGTGCTGGCCGGCAGGGCGCGCGTGATACGCTGGATGGCTTATGGAAACGCATGGGCGCGGTTGGCGACATGCGGATTGCCCATTGGATGCGGGGGCTGGAGCCCGCGCAGATTGCACAGGCGATTGAATATTCAGCACCGTTTTCGTTCGCAGATGCGTGGTCGCGGCTGATTTCGCCCTATGCCTATGGTCCGTTTTATCGCAATCCGCTGGAGTCGGTTGTGGACCGGTTCAATTTCGATGAGATTTGCGCCGATGAAGGCCCGGGCCTGTTCGTCTGCGCGACCTGTGTGCGCAGCGGCAAGATCAGGGTGTTTACCGGACACGAGATTTCCACGGATGCCATTCTGGCCTCGGCCTGTTTGCCGAACCTGTTTCAGGCGGTTGAAATCTATGATCCTAAAACGGGCCGGACCGAGGCCTATTGGGATGGCGGGTATACTGGAAACCCGGCGTTGTATCCGCTGTTCGACGGCGAGCTTCCGGATGACGTGGTGATTGTGAACATCAATCCGCTGGAACGGGACGAGGTGCCCAAGACTCCGCAGCAGATTCAGAACCGGATTAACGAGATCAGTTTTAACTCATCCCTGTTTCGCGAGTTGCGGGCGATCAATTTCGTGCAGCGTCTGCTGAGTGAGGGGAAGTTGAAAGCTGGTGAGATGAACCGGGTGCTGGTTCATATGATTGCTGACGATGCGTTGATGAATGATTTGTCGGCGGCGACGAAAACTGTGCCAAACCCGGTGATTCTGCATCGGCTGAAACAGGCAGGGCAGGCCGCGGCGCATCAGTTTCTGCGCGACCACAAGGCCGATTTGGGTGCGCGTAGCACCGTGGATCTGCCCGCCATGTTCGGCTGACTATTCGGGGGTATCTTCCGGCGGCTCGGTCGGATCTTTCTCGTTCGGGTAAACCAGCCCTGCTGAGATCACCAGCTTGGCGGCCTCTTCGATCGTCATGTCCAGAAGGATGACATCCTCGGCCGGGAAGAACAGCAGGAAGCCGGATGTAGGGTTGGGCGTTGTGGGTACGAAAATGCTCAGCAATTCGCCGCTTGTTTCGGCGCGGGCGCTGACTTCGCCCCTTGCGGTGGTCGAGACGAAACCGATGGCCCAGATGCCCCGGCGCGGGTACTGGATCAGGCAGGCTTTTTCGAATGAACGTTCGGATTGGGCAAAGACGGTTTCCGAGATTTGCTTGATCCCGGAATAGACCGACCGAACCACGGGCATCCGGTCCACCAGGCTTTCGGCGAAATGGATCAGGGACCGGCCCAGAATGCCTTTGGCAACCCAGCCGACAAGGATTGTGAAGATCAGGAAGAAAACGACGCCAACGCCGCGCAGGTTGATGCCAACATACTCCGAAGGCTGGAACCGCTGGGGGATCAACGGCAGCACCGCACTGTCGATCCAGCCGACAACCGACCAGATCAGCCAGATGGTCAGCCAAACCGGCGCAATGACGACGATGCCCGTCAGAAACGATGCGCGAAGCCGGGAAAACAGGCCCGGTCGGCGATGTGGTCCTTCGTCAAATGGCGTATTCATTGCGGTCCCGAGTGGTTTGCCGAATTAGTTAATCAGTCCGGGCGTTTGGTACAATAGGGCAAGGTTACGCGGTACTTTCGGTCAGGGCTTTGGAAATTCGGGCGGCAAGGCGGGCGTTGTTCCTGACCAGCGCGATATTGGCAACCAACGAGCGGCCCTCGGTCTGCTCGAAAATTCGTTGCAGCAGATAGGGGGTAACGCCTTTGCCTGTGATGCGGTGTGTGTCCGCATCGGCCTGTGCGGCGGTGATGATCGGGGCCAGTTCCTCGGCCGGTATCTGATCCTCGACCGGGATCGGGTTCGCAACAAGCTGACCACCCGGCAGGCCAAGGGCGCGGCGGGTGGCGTGGGCTTTGGCGATCTGGGCCGCACTGTCCATGCGAAGGGGCGCGGCGTAGGGGGATTTGGCGGACCAGAAGGCGGGGAATTCATCCTGACCATGGGCGATGACAGGAACGCCCAGTGTTTCCAACACTTCGAGCGTTTTGGCCAGATCGAGGATGGCTTTGGCCCCGGCTGCGACCACCGTCACAGGGGTCTGAGCAAGTTCATGCAAGTCTGCCGAGATGTCGAACGAGGTTTCGGCCCCCTGATGCACCCCGCCGATGCCCCCGGTGGCAAAAACGTCGATCCCGGCGTAATGCGCAGCGATCATTGTCGCGGCGACGGTGGTGGCTCCGGTTCCGCCAGTGGAAAGGCAGGCGGCCATATCCGCACGCGACAGTTTGGCGACGCCCTGCGCCTGACCCAGCGCCTTCAGTTGGTCTGCTTCAAGGCCGACATTCAAAACCCCGTCGACAACCGCGATCGTGGCCGGAGTGGCACCCGCGTCGCGGATGTCTTGTTCGACCTGTGCCGCAACTTCGATGTTCTGCGGGTAGGGCATTCCGTGGGTGATGATGGTGCTTTCCAGCGCCACGATTGGCTGACCGGCCTCTTTCGCGGCGCGCACCTCGGCGGAATAGTGGATGGTGATCACAGTGGGGTTTCTCCGGAGACATAGGTTGCGGCAGCATTCAGCGCGCGACTGAGAGCCGTGTCATTATCGGCACCATTCGCCTCGGCGGCGATATGAGCGGCCATGAAGGTATCCCCAGCGCCGGTCACGCGTGTGACCAGGACAGAAGGGGGCGTTTGGGTAAGGATATCGTTTGCGTCACCCACCGTAGCCGAGTTGCCGCCGTCGGTGACAAGAACCCGCAGGGCGCCACGGTCCAGCAGACCCTTGGCGGCGCTTTCGGAATCAGTGAACTCGCGCTGACACAGCAGCCCGGCCTCTTCGAGGTTCACATAGAGCGTCGCGCGGGCGTGTTTGAGGAAGGGAAGCAATCGCTCCGCCTTGCCGGGTGAGGCCGGAGCCACGCGCAGGTCAGCTTTGGCAAAGGCAGGGCTTTGGGCGATCTCTTCCAGCAGCGTCAGTGTCAGGTTGCCGTCCAGCGCGATCGGGCCTTCGAACGGCGCGTTCTCGTACCCCAGTGGCCCTTGCATCAGCGGGCGCAGGATCTTAGCCCCCGCAGCCTCAAGCGAGTGGGCGTCGGCAATGGCGGCAATCAACCCGTTGGCGCCTTCGACAGCCATGTAACGGTCGGTCGGAAGGTCTTGTGAGCGATAGATGTGATCCGTGACCATTCCCAGGCGCGTGCAGGACTGGACCAGTTCGTCGCCCTCGGGGTCTTGGCCAATCGCGGTCAGCAATGTTGGTGTCATGCCGAACCGCGCCAGTGTCATGGCGATGTTCATGGCGACGCCACCGGGTAGGCGCGTGATGCGTCCCGGTACGTCCGAGCCCCGCCGCATAACGCTGGCGGACCGGCCAATCACGTCCCACAGAACGGAGCCGATACAGAGGATTTCGCTATTTTGACTCATGATGAGTGTCATGCCGCAGCCCCGGCTTGCGTGCAAGCGGAATGGGGCTGTGTGGCGCCAGCGTCAGGTCATTGCTGCAATCAGCGTGTTCAATTCGGCCAATGGATCATCTTTGGACCAGATCTCATCCCCGATGCCGAAGAAATCTGTGCTGGGCGACAGGTCACGGATCAGGTCGGGTGTCAGGCCGCCTTCGGCCACAACCGGTACTTCGATCATTTCGGACCACCATTGAAACAGATCCCGTTCAGCCGTGGTTCCATCCCCAAGGGCTGCGTTGCCGACCGGGCCAAAGGCCACATAATCGACACCGGCCTCACCTGCCGTCATTCCGTCATGACTGGAGGTACCGCAAAAGCTGCCGACGATGGCATCGGTCCCAAGTTCTTTGCGCGCCGCACGCACCGAACGCGCCGCGTCATCCAGATGAACACCGTCCAGACCCAACCGCTGCGCCAGAAGCACATGGTTCGAAATCACTAGCGCCACGTCCCGCGCATGGGCAACCTCGCGGCAGGCATCTGCGGCGCGGGCGATGGTGTCTTCGTCATTGCCAGCCAGCGCAAGCCGGATACAGGCGATCTCGGCCCCGTCCAGCACACGACCGAGTTGGTCCGGGAATGTGCTCAGCGTGATAGTGGGCGGGGTGATCAGGTAGATCTGCGGCTGCTCGGGGGTGTCCATTGGCGCATCCTTCGGCTTTTGGTCTTTGGCGCGGTTTAGCGGATTGCGGCGGGGAAGCAAACTTTATTGCCTTCGGCAAAGGTATTTGGGAGCAGAAGAAGCAGGGGCGACTTGCCCTATGCGGACGCGAGGATTAGAGCAGGCGAAGTTTTTCGGAGTAAGCCATGCCTAGCGATCGATCCCAGCCTTCTTTCGTGCTTGTGCGCCCGCAAATGGGCGAAAACATCGGCGCCGCCGCGCGGGCCATGTGGAATTTCGGGCTGGACCGGATGCGGATCGTGGCGCCTCGGGATGGTTGGCCCAATCCCAAAGCCGTGGCGATGTCCAGCGGGGCAGGGCGGCTGCTGGATGAGGCGCAGTTGTACGATGATCTTGCAGGAGCGCTGGGGGATCGGACCTATGTGTTCGCCACGACCGCTCGGCAGAGGGGGTTGACCAAGCCGGTTTTCAGTCCCGAACGGGCGATGCAGATTGCGGCGGAAAAAGTAGCTGCGGGTGAAAAGGTGGCGGTTCTCTTTGGACCCGAACGCGCAGGGCTTGAGAATGAAGATATCGCCAAGGCCAACGCGATTATCTCGGTCCCGGTGAATCCGGAATACGCCTCGCTGAACCTTGGGCAATGTGTTTTGCTGACCGCTTATGAGTGGATGCGCCAAACAGGCAACGTGGTGCATGAGGCAACCGATCTGGGCAAGGGTGACTGGGCGACGGGCATCGAGGTCGAAAAGCTGGTCGAACATTATGAGGACCGGCTGGACCAGGCCGGTTTCTTTTATCCCCCTGAAAAGGCCGATGGCATGAAGACCAATCTGCGCAACCTGTGGTCGCGGATGCAGATGACCCGGGCGGATGTTCAGATGTTGCACGGGATCATGCGTCAGATGGTCCGCTGGAAGGAAAAGGGCTGAGGCTGGACCTCGGCGCGCCTTGGCCCTAGCTTGCGACGAAATCAAGGATATGAGGCCAGCATGAGCGGCAAGCGCAGCATCTTCGAAGAAGTCTCGGGCGACCAGAAACAAGAAGCGGTCCAACCCGGCATGATTGACCGTGGTCGCGGCGGTGCGCGCGGCGCAATTCGTGTCTGGCTGATGATCCTGTTTGCTTTGGTCGTGGTAATGATCGCCGTGGGTGGGCTGACCCGCCTGACCGACAGCGGCCTGTCGATCACCGAATGGCGCCCGATCACGGGGGCCATCCCGCCCATGTCTGAGGTCGACTGGCAAGCTGAATTCGACAAATACAAAGAGATCGACCAGTGGCGCATCCAGAACCAGTGGATGGAGTTGGATGACTTCAAAACGATCTACTGGTGGGAATGGGGCCACCGCCAACTGGGTCGCGTCATCGGTCTGGTTTGGGCGGTTGGATTCGTTGGGTTCTTCGCACTGCGCAAAATCCCCACCGGCTGGACCGGCAAACTGCTAATCCCAGGCCTGCTGGGCGGCATTCAGGGCGCGGTTGGCTGGTGGATGGTCGCCTCGGGCGTCACGCAGGGCGAAGGTATGACGGCCGTTGCCAGCTATCGCCTTGCAGTGCATCTGGGTCTGGCCTTTGTGATCCTAGGGTTCCTTGCGTGGTACATCTTTGAACTGGGCCGCACGGAACGCGACCTGATGCAGGCCCGCCGCGCGAAAGAGGCGAAACTGTTCTCACTCTCGACCGGCCTGCTGCATTTCACCTTTTTACAAATACTCCTTGGCGCGCTTGTCGCCGGGATCGACGCAGGTCGATCCTATACCGACTGGCCGCTGATCGGTGGGCAACTTTTGCCACCCGACGCAACAATGCTGGAACCGATGTGGCGAAACTTCTTTGAAAGTCCCGGTCTGGTGCAGTTCATCCACCGCTGTGCAGGTTATCTATTGTTCATCTTTGCCATCGTTGTCTGGCGGCGCGGCAGCGCAAGTGCGCATCCACAAACACGGTTTGCCTTCAACGCAGCCTTTGCGGCATTGTCCCTTCAAGTGGTGATCGGGATACTGACGGTCGTTTATGCAGCCCCTTGGCAGATCGCCATTTTCCACCAATTCATGGCCGTCATCGTCTGGACCCTGATCCTGCGCGCCCGCTTCCTGACCGCCTATCCAATCGCAACCTCGCTTCGTGGAGCATGACCCGATGACTGCATTTAACGATCTGATGACTTTCCAGCGCGAAACCTCGGCGCTTGGTCAAATTGCCGGGCGGCTGGGTTGGGATCAGGAAACCGTCATGCCCCGCGGTGCTGCCCCTCAGCGGGCCGAAGAAATGGCTGCCATCGAGGCTGTCTTGCACGCACGCCGTTCAGATCCCCGCGTTGCCGAGTGGCTGGATCAGGCCCGTGCCGAGGATGAGGCGGGGCACGCGCAATTGCGGGAAATCCGCAGGGCCTATGATCGTGCGGTCAAAGTACCTGCCGATCTGGCAACAGCCATAGCGCGCGTTACGTCTGCGGCGCAGGGGACGTGGGCACAGGCCCGCGCTGATGAGGATGTCGCGGCGTTTCTGCCGGTGCTGGAAGAGGTCGTCTCGCTAAGGCAGGAAGAGGGCGTGGCGCTGGCGCAGGGTGGTGACATCTACGATGCGCTGGTCGAGGATTACGAACCCTATACGACCGGTGCCCAGATCGCCGCGATCTTTGACCAGATGCGCCCGCGCATTGTTGCCTTGCGCGCTGCAGTGCTGGATCGGCCCGAGCCGCAGGCCCTGAGCGGCAGTTTCAATGAGATGGAGCAGATGCGTCTGTCGCAGAAACTGGCCGTGGCCTTTGGCTATGACCTGAACCGGGGGCGCGTCGACAAAGCGGTTCATCCGTTCAGCTCTGGCAGCGGCTCGGATGTGCGCATCACAACCCGCACAAGCGAGGTGGATCCGTTCAACTGTTTCTATTCGACAATCCACGAGGTCGGACATGCCGCCTATGAGCAAGGCATTGATCCGGCCTATGCCCTGACACCGTTGGGGCGGGGCGTGTCGATGGGCGTGCATGAAAGCCAAAGCCGGATTTACGAGAACCAACTTGGCCGCTCACGCGCTTTCACAGGGTGGCTTTTTGGCCAGATGAAAGAGGTTTTTGGTGATTTTGGGGTCGATGATCCAGATGCGTTCTATGCGACGGTGAACCGTGTCCACAACGGGTACATCCGAACCGAGGCGGACGAGATTCAGTACAACCTGCACATCATGCTGCGCTTCGATCTGGAACGCGCCCTGATGTCAGGCGACTTGCAGGTGGGTGATCTGGAGGCCGCCTGGAACGACAGGTTCCACGCTGATTTCGGCTATGCGGTCGACCAGCCGTCCAACGGCTGCTTGCAGGACGTGCACTGGTCGGTCGGCCTGTTTGGCTATTTCCCGACCTACTCGCTGGGCAATGTCTATGCCGGGTGTCTGAATCAGGCCCTGCGGGCGGCGGTGCCGAATCTGGACACGCAACTGGCAGCCGGAGACACCTCGGGCGCAACCGGCTGGCTGCGCGAGAATGTGCAGCAATATGGCGGGCTTTACGCCCCGCGTGACATCATCCAACGCGCCAGCGGGGTCGAGCCCGGGCCGGAACCGCTTTTGGATTATCTGGAAGGCAAGTTCGGCGCGCTTTATAATTTGTGAGTTCTCGGATTGGTCGCGCCGGGTTAGCATCGTCGTACCTAAACATATGCTTGGGAGGCGAAGATGACCGGAAATGCCCGCAAAAAAGCCAGTGATTTTGATCCCCGAATCCTCGAAATTTTTGATGGATATGTGCACGGCACGATGTCCAAGCGTGAATTCATCTCGAAGGCAGGGAAATACACTGCTGCCGGAGTGACCGGCGCGATGATCCTGGATCAGCTACAGCCCAACTATGCCTGGGCGCAGCAGGTCGCGCCGGATGATCCGGACATCGAAACCATGGTGGTCCAGTTCGACAGCCCGGATGGACATGCCGAAACAAGCGGTTTGATGGCGATGCCTGCCAATGCGACCGGTAAGCTGCCTGCCGTCTTGGTCGTGCACGAGAACCGAGGGCTGAACCCCTATATAGAAGATGTTGTACGTAGGGCGGCAAAAGCCGGGTTTCTCGCCTTTGGTCCGGATGGCCTGTCGCCTCTGGGCGGCTATCCCGGCACCGACGAGGAAGGGCGCGAGATGCAGCGCTCGATGGATCGCGAAAAGCTTATGGCGGATTTCTTCGCGGCCTATGAGTTTTTGCGCGATCACGACCTTTCAACCGGCAAGATCGGTGCCGTCGGGTTCTGCTATGGCGGAGGGGTATGCAACGCGTTGGCGGTGGCTTACCCCGACCTTGCGGCCTCGGTGCCGTTCTACGGGCGCCAGCCTGCGGCCGAAGATGTGCCGTCAATTGAGGCACCGTTGATGATCCACTATGCCGGGCTGGATGAGCGTATCAACGCCGGTTGGCCTGCCTATTCCCAGGCGTTGGGGGCCAATCAGAAGAAGTTCACCGTGCATTTCTACCCGGACGTGAACCATGGGTTCCACAACGATACGACACCTCGGTATGATGAGACTGCGGCCACTCTGGCGTGGAAGCGCACGATCGCGTTTTTCAATAACTACCTGACTTAAGTTATTGAAAACAAAAAACCCTCGCCGAGCGTGCCGGCGAGGGTTTTTCTTGGTCAGGCAGAAAAGACTATTCTTCGTCTTCCTCGCCTTGGTCTGCAATCCAAGCGACACTAACGACTTCTTCGCCCTGGCCGGTGTTGAACACCTTGACGCCACCCGCGCTGCGGGACCGGAACGAGATGCCGTCCACCGGCACCCGGATCGATTGCCCTTTGGATGTCGCCAACATGATCTGGTCATCGATCTCAACCGGGAACGAGGCTACAAGCTCTCCTCCGCGCATGGCCTTGTCCATGGCTGCGACGCCCATGCCACCGCGTCCGCGAACGGGGTAGTCGTGGCTTGAGCTCAGCTTGCCCGCCCCGCCGGTTGTGATGGTCAGGATCAGGTTCTCCGCCGCCGACATTTCGGCATAGCGCTCCTGCGTGATGGTACCGGGGGTTGCTTCGTCCTCGTCCGTCTCGCCATCGTCGGCAATCCCAGCTACGGCGCGGCGCATCTTGAGATAGGCGGCACGCTCATCCGAGGCGGCCTCGAAATGGCGGATTACTGACATTGAAACCACACGGTCGCCATTGGTCAGCTTGATGCCGCGCACGCCGGTGGATTCGCGCGAGTTGAAAACGCGTACATCAGTGGTGCGGAAGCGGATCGCGCGGCCCGAACTGGTGACCAGCATCACGTCTTCATCCTCGGAACAGATGCGGGCATTTACCAGTTCAACACCCTCGGGCAGTTTCATCGCAATCTTGCCGTTGCGGCGGACATTGGTGAAGTCCGACAAGCGGTTGCGTCGCACGTCGCCCGCGCTAGTGGCAAAGACGATTTGCAAGTTTTCCCATTCTTCGTCCGGTACATCGACCGGCATGATCGCCGCGATGGACACCCCGGTCGGGATCGGCAGGATATTGACGATCGCTTTGCCCTTGCCGGTGCGGCTGGACTGCGGCAGGCGCCAGGTCTTGAGCTTGTAGACCATCCCTTCGGTCGTAAAGAACAGCAACTGCGTATGGGTGTTGGCGACGAAGAGGTTGGTAACCACATCCTCTTCCTTGGTCTGCATCCCCGAAAGGCCCTTGCCGCCGCGCTTTTGCGCCCGGAAATCGGCCAGCGGCGTGCGCTTGATATAGCCGCCCGAGGTGACGGTCACGACCATGTCCTCACGCTCGATCAGGTCTTCGTCTTCCATGTCACCGGACCAGTCGACGATCTCGGTGCGGCGGTCGACGGCGAATTGCTCGCGTACGCTGCGCAGTTCATCGCCGATGATCGACATGATGCGCTCGCGCGAGGACAGAATATCCAGATATTCCTTGATCTTGGCGGCCAGTTCTTCAAGCTCGTCAGTGACCTCTTTGACGCCCAGTTGGGTCAGGCGCTGCAGGCGCAAGTCAAGGATGGCGCGGGCCTGAACCTCGGTCAGGTTATAGGTGCCATCGTCGTTCATCTTGGACAGAGGATCGTCGATCAGGCGCAGATAGCCCTCGATTTCAGAGGCGGGCCAGCGGCGGGTCATCAGCTTTTCTCTCGCCTCGGCGGCATCTGCTGACGAGCGGATGGTGGCAACCACTTCGTCGACGTTCGACACGGCCACGGCCAGACCACACAGGATGTGGCTGCGCTCGCGGGCTTTGCGCAGGTCATAGGCGGTACGACGAGCGACCACGTCCTCGCGGAAGTCGATGAAGGACGTCAGGAACCGGCGCAGAGTCAACTGCTCGGGCCGACCGCCGTTCAGGGCCAGCATGTTGCAGCCGAACGAGGTCTGCATCGGCGAAAAGCGGTAAAGCTGGTTCAGCACCACTTCGGGCGTCGCATCGCGTTTCAGCTCGACCACCACGCGCACGCCGTTCCGGTCGGATTCGTCCTGCACATGGGCGACGCCTTCGATGCGCTTTTCACGCACAGCCTCGGCGATCTTTTCGATCATCGCGGCCTTGTTCACCTGATAGGGAATCTCATCCACGACAATGGCGTAACGATCCTTGCGGATTTCTTCGGTGCGTGTTTTGGCGCGAATGATGACGCTGCCGCGACCCTCCAGATACGCTTTGCGCGCACCGGAACGGCCCAGCATCACACCGCCGGTCGGGAAGTCAGGGCCGGGGACGTATTCGATCAGTTGCTCGGAGGTCAGGTCAGGGTCGTCGATCAATGCCAGTGTAGCGTCAACGACCTCACCCAGGTTGTGCGGCGGAATGTTGGTCGCCATACCCACGGCAATACCGCCGGCTCCATTGACCAGCATGTTCGGAAACCGCGCGGGCAAGACCGTCGGCTCCCGGTCCTTGCCATCGTAGTTGTCCTGAAAATCAACCGTCTCTTTTTCGATATCGGCCAGCAGGGACGCGGCGGGTTTGTCCATCCGAACTTCGGTGTAACGCATGGCTGCCGGGTTATCGCCGTCCATCGAACCAAAGTTGCCCTGACCGTCCAGCAACGGCAGCGACATCGAGAAATCCTGCGCCATCCGCACCAGCGCGTCGTAGATCGCACTGTCGCCATGCGGGTGGTACTTACCCATCACATCGCCGACCGGGCGTGCCGACTTGCGGTACGCCTTGTCGTGGGTGTTCCCGGTTTCGTGCATGGCGTACAGAATCCGCCGGTGCACCGGCTTCAGCCCGTCACGCAGATCGGGGATCGCGCGGCTGACGATGACTGACATCGCATAGTCCAGATAGGACGTGCGCATCTCGGATTCGATTGAGACCGTCGGGCCGTCATAAACGGGGCGCTCGGGCGGGGTTTCATCCATGTTTTCAGGGATTTCTGGCGTATCGCTCACGTAAACTGCCCGTGTCTTGTTCTGGGTCTATATCTTGTGGATGCACCTTATCAGACCCAGCATATAAGGTGCAAGCAAGCAACGTATATGCGCATGAAAAACCCCCGTAACATCAGAGTAACATATTGTTAACTAAGGATTAGGAGGTTTTCGTGTTACCATACAGAGACCTTGCAAGAAAAGTGGAGGTCTGCATGGAGCAAAGCGAAACAGAGTTAATGCTCAAGGGGTACGGGCTGACAACGGCAGAATTTTTCTATCACATGCCCGATTACATTCATGTATTGAACACGTTCATTTGGCAGGATTACGATCTTGCACCGGATCACCCGAAATTGTTCGATTTTATAGATTTCTGGCAAAGAGAGATCGAAGGGCCGCTGCATTCGGTCCGGTTCACGCATCGAAAGATGATCGCTCCGGGCGAGTGGCGGAACATGGTGGGCGAGTTTCGGGTGAACTAACCCTGGCTGTTATCCAAAAGCGATTGTTGCGCATCCATATGCTCGGACGAGGGCAGCATCAGTGAATCCGACCCATCGTTGGCCTCGTTGCCCGCGCTTGTGGCGACCAGCGTTGAGCGTTCAGCCAGATCGGCAGCTTCGATTGCATTCAGAAAGCGCGTGGCATAGCCCGCAATCTCGAATGCGCGGTCCAGGATGTTGACGGTGCGCCGGGCCTGAAAAAAGTCCTGATCCTGTTCGTTGACATAATGCGGCAACCCATGGCCGTCGCGGTTGAAATCGCCTGCCATCATGCCGCCAA
Organism: Ruegeria sp. E1; assembly: GCF_056534225.1. Lineage (NCBI taxonomy): Bacteria > Pseudomonadati > Pseudomonadota > Alphaproteobacteria > Rhodobacterales > Roseobacteraceae > Ruegeria > Ruegeria sp. E1. The sequence continues at coordinate 346,967 of NZ_JBQFPE010000001.1, forward strand.
CCAGAACCTGAATGGCAATATCCGCATTCAAAGCAAGATCAGGTTCGCGTACAAGCGGAACGCCCAGTTTGTTTTCCTGCGTCTGATAATTGCTGCGCCAGGTCAGTTGCACATAGCCCCTGCCATAATAGGCGTGACCATGCGGCGGAACGGATTGGGCATAGGGTTTGTGGCTGAGCCGGGCGCGGGCCTGAGCGTCTGAGTTCGCAAACGTCTCACGCACCGGATTCATATCGCGACCGACTTCTGTCAGAACCGTCGCGAGGATGTAGGCAAGTTGATTGCGCGGGTTATCGGGGTGCGCGTTGTCCCAGAACCCGAGAATGACGTTGATATTGTCCACCGCGCTTTGCGACAGTCTTCCCCCGTACAGAGAATGGCGGATGCGGTTGAAAAATACGCTATGATCCAAAACGAAACTCCTTAAAACGCCACTGATTTCACCCAGTGGGTAAGGTGAAAAAGTCTTGAATAGCAGGTTTTGAAGGGAACCGTTAGTATTTTAAGCGGGGCATCAGCCCGAACAGCTCGCGCCGCCCAGAACGCAGAACTTGGCGCAATGGGGATGGTTCAGGTGTACGTCGGCCTCGGCTTCGGCCAGGGTTGTGCCCATCTCGAACTCGGGTGCGTAAGGGAGCAAAGTACAGGCTAGAACCGCCGGCTGGTCTGCGCCTTTGCGTTTGACCACCATGCGCGCGCTTGCACACATCACCGCGTCTGGAGATTTGTCCAGAATGCCCCAGCAAGCCGTGGTGATTTCCGGAACCTCGACAGTTTCATCCATTTCAGGGAACAGAACGGTTTGCGCCGGGTTGTGCGCGTCGATCGCAAATCCATGCTCGGCAAAGAACGCCGCATATCCTGCACGGCTTTCGGCGTCGGTATCGCCCCAGACGGTGCGTCCGGCGATGGCCATGTTGAACCCGTTGTCGCGCAGCCACTCCATCCCGATGAGGGTCTTGGCAAAGCTGCCTTTGCCGCGCTCTTCATCATGCAGTTCGGGGCGGTAGTGATCGACCGAGACTCGCAGGGTCAGCTTGCCGCCATGGTCGCGCTGTAGGTCCAGCAACCCTTCGCGCATCTTGCGCCGCATCATCGGCAGCATCGCGTTAGTGAGGATCAGAACTTCGTACCCACGCGCCAGCGCAGCGCGGGTCATCTCGATCATCTCGGGATTCATGAAGGGTTCGCCACCGGTAAAGCCAATCTCGCGAATGGGCCAGTTGCGGTCTTCGATCTGATCCAGATAGTCTTCGACCTCGGCCGCTGTGATGTAAATCAAAGCATCATTGGTGGGGCTGCTATCGATATAACAGTTCACGCATTCGATGTTGCACAAGGTTCCGGTGTTGAACCAAAGCGTTTCCGGATGGGTCAGGGCGACCGTTGCCCGGGTCTGACCATCGGTTGTCACCAATTTGTTTTGAAACTTGCCGATATTGGCGACCTGAGGGGCGTTGTCTTTCATTCCCGTATCCGGTTTTGTGCAGCGATCCGACTGATCTAACCTTTTGCTGCGCAAGGGGGAAGCAGGATACGACCGTGCTGACAGAGTTTTGATGACGTGAATTCTCTGTCTTTGATTGCGCTAACATTGGACATGCCGAAAGGGGCAGGGTAAGGACGAAGCATGGTTTCTCGTGTCATTCCAGTCGACCCATTTGATCTGGTCATATTTGGCGGAACCGGCGATCTGGCTCGGCGCAAGATCCTGCCGGCCCTGTATCGTCGTTTTTGCGCCGGACAGTGGCCCGAGGGTGCCCGGATCATCGGTGTGGCGCGTAGCGAATTGAACAGTGACGAATATCGCGATCTTGTGCTGCAGGCTTTGCAGGATTCGGTTTCAAAAAGCGATGATGCGTCCTTGACCGAGTTTCTGCGGCGGCTCGACTATGTTCCGCTGGATGCCCATTCCAACGCAGGTTGGGGCAGTCTGGCCGATATGGTCTGCGACGACCGCGTTCGGGCGTTCTATTTCTCGGTCGGGCCAGAATTGTTCGGCCCCCTTGCTGAACGAATTCAGGTGCACGACTTGGCAAACGCGAACACTAGGATCGTTGTGGAAAAGCCGTTTGGACACGATCTGGGGAGTGCCAAGGCCCTGAATGCGACGCTGGCAGCACATTTTGACGAAAGCCAGATTTACCGGATCGACCATTATCTGGGCAAGGAGACGGTTCAGAACCTGATGGCCGTTCGGTTCGGCAACATGTTGTTCGAGCCGCTTTGGAACAGTCAGTATGTAGATCACATCCAGATCACAGTGGCTGAAACCGTCGGGATCAACGGGCGTGAGGCCTATTACGAGCACGCCGGGGCCATGCGCGACATGGTGCAGAATCACCTGATGCAGCTTTTGTGCCTGATCGCGATGGAACCACCTGCGAAGTTCGATCCTGACGCGGTACGGGACGAAAAGCTGAAAGTCATCCGCGCACTGGACCCGGTTGAGCCGCATCATATCGTGCGGGGGCAGTTTTCGGCAGGGCCGGATGGGCCGGGGTATCGCGATGTGGTCGGCAATCCGCGCTCGATTACGGAAAGCTATGTTGCCTTGCGGGCGCATGTCAGCAACTGGCGGTGGGCGGGCACGCCGTTTTATCTGCGTACCGGCAAGCGGTTGGTGGCTCGGTCCTCGGTCATCAACGTGATGTTCAAGGATGCGCCGCACTCGATCTTTGGTGAAGAGGCGGGTCGTCATGCCAACGTGCTGTCAATCCGGCTGCAGCCGAACGAGGGCATAACACTGAAGGTCACGATCAAGGAACCGGGGCAAGGTGGGATGCGACTGGTGGATGTACCGCTGGACATGAGTTTTGCCGAAGCGCTGGGGCCGGAAAATCAGGATCCACCCGGAGCGTATGAGCGGCTGATCATGGACGTGATCCGGGGCAACCAGACCCTTTTCATGCGCGGGGACGAGGTCGAGGCGGCGTGGGCCTGGACCGATCCGATCATCGCCGGATGGCGGGCGCGGGGCGATGTGCCCAAACCTTATGACAGCGGCAGCACAGGGCCGGGCGACGCCGAGCTGCTGATGAAACGGGATGGTCGCCACTGGCAGGGAATAAAGCCATGATAATTCAGGAATATGCCGATCGGGACATGTTGGCCATCGACGTTGCAAATGCGTTGGCCGGGGATATCGAATCCGCCTTGTTGCATCATGACAAGATCGCTTTGGCCGTTCCGGGTGGGACAACACCCGGTCCCGTTTTTGATGGCTTATGTGCAGCGGATCTGGAATGGGACCGTGTCCGCGTACTGCCCACCGATGAACGCTGCGTGGCCAGCGACGACGACCGCTCGAACGAAAAGCTGATCCGGGCGCGGTTGCTGACCAATCGGGCCTCCGTTGCTGAGTATGTTCCGTTGTACGTAGCTGGCCGCGACCCCGAGGATGCGCTTGCTGAAATCGAAACGCTAATTACGCCGGTTCTGCCGCTGTCCGTTTTGGTGCTGGGTATGGGCGAAGATATGCACACTGCTTCGTTGTTCCCGGGTATGGCAGGGTTGAAGGCTGCGCTGGACAGCAATGCCCGTACACTGGCCGTAGCACGGACCGAAGTGCAGCCAGAGCCAAGGATTACACTCACAGCGCCGGTGCTAGAGGGCGCTCTGTCCAAGCATCTAATCATCTTTGGTGCTGCCAAACGCGACGCGCTGGAGCGCGCCATGACGCTGCCGCCGGAAGAGGCACCAATCTCAGCCGTTCTCAGCGGCATGACAGTCCATTGGGCGGAGTGATGACTATGCAATTGGACGCATTGAAAGCCCTTGCTGAGACCCACGCCGATCGTCGAATTCTGAGCCTGTTCGACGCCGATCCCAAACGTGCGCAAATGTTTTCGGCATCGACCGGCGATATGGTGTTTGACTATTCAAAAACGGCCATCGATGCCGAAATCCGTACAGCGCTGATCCGACTTTGCGACGAAGCAGGATTATCCGAACGTCGTGGCGCGATGTTTGCGGGCCAAAAGATCAATGAAACCGAAGATCGAGCTGTTTTGCACACGGCATTGCGCAATCTTGACGGCGGCGCGGTCGAAGTTGACGGGCAGGACGTGATGCCCGGTGTGCTTGAGACACTACAGCGAATGCGTGTCTTTGCAGAAGAGGTGCGCGGTGGTGCGGTTCAGGGGGTCGGGGGCAGTTTTACAGATGTCGTAAATATCGGCATTGGTGGTTCTGATCTGGGGCCGGTCATGGCGACCCATGCCCTTGCCCCTTATCACGATGGGCCAAGGGTGCACTATGTCTCGAACGTGGATGGTGCCCATATCGCGGATACGTTGCGGCAGCTTGATCCGAAACGGACGCTGATCGTTGTTGCCTCTAAAACCTTTACGACCATCGAGACCATGACAAACGCGCGCACCGCACGCGCCTGGATGGTGGACGGCGGCGGCGATCCGTCACGGCAATTCGCGGCAGTGTCCAGCGCGTTGGACAAAACCGAAAGCTTTGGCATCCCGTCCGAGCGTGTTTTTGGCTTTGCCGATTGGGTCGGAGGGCGCTACTCGGTCTGGGGGCCAGTTGGCTTGCCTGTCATGATCGCGGTCGGATCAAACGCCTTTGACGCCTTTCTGCGCGGCGGGCAGGCGATGGACCTGCACTTTCGCTCGGCGGACTGGGTAGAAAATATGCCGGTGATGCTGGCGCTGGTTGGCATTTGGCATCGGCAGGTTCTGGATCACTCCAGCAGGGCAGTATTGCCTTACGATCAACGTTTGCTACGCCTGCCGGCCTACTTTCAGCAGCTTGAAATGGAATCAAACGGAAAATCCGTGGCAATGGATGGCAGTTCCCTCACCGTGCCGTCAGGCCCCGTCGTCTGGGGAGAGCCCGGCACCAATGGGCAGCACGCGTTCTATCAGTTGATCCATCAGGGAACCGATACGATCCCATGTGAATTCATGGTCGCCGCTGACGGGCACGAACCAGAGCTGGCGCACCACCATCGATTGTTGCTGGCCAATTGTCTGGCTCAGTCCGAAGCGTTAATGCGGGGCAGATCTCTGGACGAAGCACGCGCGCGCATGGCCGAAAAAGGATTGCAGGGTGACGAGTTAGAGCGTCAGGCGCGGCACCGGGTTTTTTCCGGCAATCGTCCGTCGACGACCTTGATCTATCCCAAGCTCACTCCTTTCGTGTTGGGGCAGATCATTGCGCTATACGAACATCGCGTGTTTGTCGAAGGTGTCCTGTTGGGGATCAATTCGTTCGACCAATGGGGTGTGGAATTGGGTAAGGATCTGGCAACCTCGCTGGGCCCTGTTGTGGATGGTGAGGTAGGCACCGTGGGCAAAGATGGATCGACCGCAGCTCTGGTCGAATTTGCCTTGCGCCATCGTGAATAGAGAACACGCCTTTCGCTAGGCATTTGATCACAATCCACATTCTTTTATTGTCAGACAATTAAAACATTGGCAGGCTTACTGCCAATGAAGCGCGCTGTGTCATGTGCCCAAATTAGCCCGGGTGTGTGGACCAGAATGGTGCGATGCCAACAATGGGAGGATGTCCATGCTGGGACAGATGATGACGCAGCCGCTGCTGATTTCGTCACTGATTGATCATGCCGAGCGGTATCACGGTCAAACCGAGATTTATTCGGTGGAATCAGATGGCAGCGTGACCCCAACCAACTGGGGTGGTGTCGCAGGAAATGCCCGGCGGCTTGGGTCTGCGCTGACAAAGTTGGGGCTGGCACCACAGGATCGCGTTGCGACACTTGCCTGGAACAACAGACGGCATTTGGAAATCTATTTCGGGGTCTCTGGCGCCGGGTTCGTGTGTCATACAATCAACCCGCGTCTGTTTCCCGAACAACTGACATACATCTTCAACCACGCGCAGGATCGTGTTCTGTTCTTTGACGCCACCTTTCTGCCGCTGGTCACAGCTCTGCGTGAGCATCTGACGACAGTTCAGCACTTTGTTCTTATGGGCGCGCGCGATGACGAGGTTTTATCGCAACTACCCGGCGTTCAGTTCTATGACGAATTGATCGAAACCGGAGATACGGGATTCGATTGGCCCGTATTTGATGAAAACACGGCCTCAAGCCTCTGCTACACGTCTGGTACGACGGGCAATCCCAAGGGCGTGTTGTATTCCCATCGCTCGACCCTGTTGCATAGTTTCGCCTCGAATACGCGCGATGTGATCGGATACTCGGCAATGGACGTCGTGATGCCTGTTGTTCCGATGTTCCACGTCAATGCATGGGGTTCGCCCTATGCCAGCGCGATGTCCGGATCGCGGATGGTTTTGCCCGGTCCCGATCTGAGCGGTCAGGCGCTGGTTAATCTTATCGACACCTATGGCGTGACGCTGGCGATGGGGGTTCCCACCATCTGGCAAGGGCTGTTGGCCCATGCCGCCGCGTCCGGTTCGCCGCTGACAAGTCTGAACCGCACGGTTATCGGCGGGGCCGCTTGCCCGCCTTCGATGATTGAAACTTTCCGCGAAGACTACGGCGTCGATACCGTCCACGCCTGGGGTATGAGTGAGATGAGCCCGCTGGGTACTACCAATTATCCGCTGGCGAAACATCTCAGCTTGCCTGCGGAAGAGCAGCACAAACTGCGCGAAAGCCAAGGGCGACCGCCTTTCGGCGTTGAGTTGAAAATCGTCGATGATGACGGCAATGATTTGCCGCATGACGGTGAAACTCAGGGCGATCTGATGGTGCGAGGGCACTGGGTTCTGGACAGCTATTTCGAGATGCAGGATCAGGCACTGCTGGACAACGGCTGGTTCGCCACGGGCGACGTGGCGACGCTGGACCCGGACGGGTATATGACGATCCGCGATCGGTCCAAAGACATCATCAAATCGGGGGGCGAATGGATCAGTTCGGTTGAACTGGAAAACATCGCAGTGGCGCATCCAAAACTGGCAACCGCCGCTGTGGTTGGCGTGCCGCATCCAAAATGGGACGAAAGACCGCTGTTAGTTGCGGTCAAGGCCGAAGGGCAGGAGCCCAGCGAACAGGAACTGCTGGAGTATTTCGACGACAAGATCGCGAAGTGGCAGGTGCCGGATAAGGTTGTCTTTGTAGAGGCCCTGCCGCTAAACGCCACTGGCAAGGTCCTAAAGCGCAACCTGCGTGCGGATTTCAAGGATGCTCTGACCGAGTGAGTTTGGAAGAATGGCTCCGGCGGTAGGGATCGAACCTACGACCAATTGATTAACAGTCAACTGCTCTACCGCTGAGCTACGCCGGAACGGTTCGCGCCGTATAGCAATCCGGTTTCACCGCGTCCAGAGGGGGAAAGAGTTTTTTCGACGAAAAAACTTGTCCGTGTTCTATGGCCCGCGAAGTGCCTATTTGTCGTTGTGCACGGGAAATTTTGGCTCCGGCGGTAGGGATCGAACCTACGACCAATTGATTAACAGTCAACTGCTCTACCGCTGAGCTACGCCGGAACTGAGGGCGCGTATAACAACCCGGATTCTGGTCGTCCAGAGGGGAAGCGCATCGTGCGAAAAAAATTTGATCGTTAAGCGAGCCTTCGGAATTTCGCGGTGACTGACAGCTTGGGATCGGCACTCACGAGGGACCGATTGGTCAGATCAATCAGATGTGCAAACACATTGCGCTCAGCCGCAGGCAGCAACGCATCAGGAGTGTCGGTATAGACGCGTCGGGTCAGGTCTTTGACGGTTGCCGCGCGATCTTCCAGCGCCGCAAGGATCTGCGCCTCGCGTCCATTGCGGTGCTTGATCAACCATTCCAGGCGCGCGTCAGGATCGGTGATGGGTGCGCCATGGCCCGAGTGGAACACCGACCAGTCCCGCCCGCGCAACTTGTGGCAGGCCGCCATGAAGTCTGTCAGATCGCCGTCAGGTGGGGACACAAGCGAACTGGCCCAGCCCATTACGTGATCGGCCGTAAAGCAGATATCGCCCCAAGCGAGGGCGACGTGATTGCCAAGATGACCCGGAGTATGGATTACCTCCAGAGTCCAGTCATCGCCATGGATCAACTCTCCGTCCGACAGTTCTGTGTCAGGGCGGAATTCTTTGTCGATGCCTTCGCCTCCCCCTGACAGGCCATCAAGCGCCAATCGGGTCATCACCTCACTGCGACCGGCATCCGGCCCACCAAAGGCGAGGATCGGAGCGCCGGTTTTTTGCGACAGCGGCGCTGCCAGCGGGGAATGATCCAGATGGGTGTGCGTAACCAGAATATGGCTTATGCGCTGGCCCATATCCAAGGCACCCAGAATCGCCGTCAGGTGCGCATCATTTAGCGGTCCGGGATCGATTACGGCGATGTCGCCTTCTCCGACCAGATAGGTATTGGTACCTCGATAGGTCATCGGAGACGGGTTCGGCGCAAGAACCCGGCGGAGGCCAGCCGAGAGCGTGACGGCCTGACCGGGGCGGGGATTGAAATCGTCGGGTGCCTGCATTCTGACCTCTTTCTCTTACCCAGTCGGCCCGCTAGGTTTAGCCCATGTATTCGCGATGGCTCAAACCCTATATGCCGCGCAGCCTGTACGCACGGGCTGCTTTGATTCTGGTCTTGCCGGTTGTTGTCGTATTGTTGGTTGTCTCAATCGCCTTCATGCAAAAACATCTAGAGGATGTGACGGCGCAAATGACCAGAAATGCCGTACGCGAGGTTAATCTGATCACCGATGCCATGGCAGGGTCGGAAACTCAGCAACAAGCTCTTGCAGCAGCACGACAAGATCTGAGCGGGTTGCAGATATCCGCGCGATTCCTTGGGATTAGCGAAGAGCCTGAAGTTGGTCGCCGTCGTTGGTACGATTTCATTGCCCCGCAGGTGGTCTCCGAACTGCGCAGTCTTTTGCCGGACTTTGTCGCCATTGCACTGCCGCGTGGGCAGCCGGTGCGCCTATATCTTTCAACAGATCTGGGCACGCTTGAGATGGCTTTTGAACGTCGCCGTCTCTCTCCGGTCGCGCCCCATCAGTTGATTGTGACGATGGTGTTTTTTGCGGTTCTCATGACCTCTATCTCCTTTTTGTACATGCGCAACCAATTACGGCCAATCACGCGTCTGGCCGCCGCCGCGCAGGCGTTTGGCCGGGGGCGCGTGGTGCCTTATTCCCCCAGTGGGGCGATCGAGGTTCGCGCTGCGGGAAGCGCATTTGTTGATATGCGTACCCGGCTTGAGCGGCAGATGGAGCAGCGCACGCTGATGCTGTCGGGTGTCAGTCATGACCTGCGCACGCCCCTGACGCGGCTCAAGCTGGGACTGTCGTTGTTGCCTGAGGACGACGCCGAACCGCTGCTGAAAGACGTCAATGAGATGCAGTCATTGCTGGACGCATTTCTCGATTTCTCGCGCGGCACTGCCGAAGGCGCGCCGGAAACAATCGAGCCGGAACCCTGGCTGCGTCAGATCACGGACGACGCTTTGCGTGCGGGCCATGATGTGAACCTGACTTCGGTCGAAGGGCAGGGGACGGCGTCACTGCGTCCAACTGCGATGCGGCGTGCGGTAGAAAATCTGATCGGAAACGCCGTGCGATATGGCACACGCGCAGAGGTTAGCCTGAAACTGACGCCGAAATCCCTGCGTATCCGCGTGGAAGATGACGGGCCCGGCATACCCGCCGATCAACGGACCGAGGCCGTAAAACCCTTTACCCGGCTTGATCCTGCCCGCAATCAGAATCAGGGCAGTGGCGTCGGGTTGGGCCTGGCGATCGTTGCAGATATCGCGCGGGCGCATGGTGGCACTCTACGGCTGGGCAAAAGCGAAAGCCTTGGCGGGCTGTGCGCCGACATCATCGTGGGCCGTTAGCCTGGCATTAGAAATAATAATGCCGATAAAAGAACGAATCCGGCATGTGTTCGTTGTAGTACCCGGTCTCTTGCAGGTCCCGAGCAATCTTCAGATCCGCCTCTCGCTGCTTTCGTTTCTCAGCCGCTCTTTTTTCCCGCCTTGCTTTTCTGTCTTCTGCAGAGGCGAACAGGCGCGAGACAATACCGCCATCGATCATGTTGTCTGTGTTTGCCATCCACGTATCCTCCGTAAGCCGGTAATGCATAGATGGCTGGTGAAAATGAGGTTTGAATCATGGGGAGATGAAACTTCGTTCATCTACGTTTTCTTGCGGGGCTTTGGATGATCTAAGCGGTCAAACGGGCGTGACACATACTCCGAATTCAGTTGCTGTGGCTTCCGCTAACAAATTCATTTCGCGGTGTGTGAACGAATTCACTGCCTGCAACTGCAGAATCGCTGATGATCTAAGTATTCGAGTTTCGACTATTTTAAAGATTTATTTGATTTTCAAAGAAAGGGATTGGTCTAAGGCAGCGTCACTGCCTCATGTTGACCTTGTTGGCAAAGTCGCTGATTTCAAAAGTAAATACAGAACATCGCCATCTCGCAAATGCTAGAGAGTGAACGGCGGTGTGGGAGGGGTCGGACGAGGGGGTTTGACTGACCCCTCCCTCAACTTCCTTGCCTGAGTGTGTTCGGGCGCGACGTCCTTTGCATTGTCGCAGGAACGCAACGCAGAGGTATTGTTCCACAAACTAACGCCATTGCTTTATACCGACCACTCATTCTGAAATGTCGTGGATGCAGGTCAGGGAAATTGGCGGTTTTGGTAGGCCCGGCAGGACTTGAACCCGCAACCAAAGCGTTATGAGCGCTCTGCTCTAACCAATTGAGCTACAGGCCCGCCTGAGGGCCCTGCGTACCATGATCTTGGCCCGCGTCAAGCCTGACCGTTGCAACAAGCCGCACAATCGACTAACCCGCGCGGGAAAGCACCAGTGAGGGAATGGCCATGACAGCGGGCAAGAACGGAATCACCTATGCCGATGCAGGCGTGGACATCGATGCAGGTAACGCTCTGGTCGACCGCATCAAGCCTGCGGCCAAACGAACCAACCGCCCCGGCGTGATGAGCGGTCTGGGTGGGTTTGGTGCTCTTTTCGATCTCAAGGCTGCGGGGTACACGGACCCTATCCTAGTTGGTGCAACGGATGGTGTTGGCACCAAGCTTAGGATCGCGATTGACACGGGCGTTGTTGACGGCGTCGGCATCGATCTTGTTGCGATGTGCGTCAATGACCTGATTTGTCAGGGTGCCGAGCCGCTGTTCTTTCTTGACTACTTCGCCACCGGCAAGCTGGACACAGGCACCGCCGCGCGGATCATCGAAGGCATCGCCGAAGGTTGTGCGCAATCGGGCTGTGCACTGATCGGCGGCGAGACCGCCGAGATGCCTGGTATGTATCCGGAGGGCGATTTCGACCTGGCCGGGTTCTCGGTCGGGGCGATGGAGCGTGGCGCGACTTTGCCCGATGGCGTTCAGGAAGGCGATGTGCTGCTGGGCCTGGCATCGAACGGAGTACATTCGAATGGCTATTCGCTGGTACGTAAGCTGGTCGAGATGTCGGGGCTTGGCTGGGATGCCGACTCGCCGTTCGGGGGTGGGTCGTTGGGTGAAGCTCTGCTGACGCCGACTCGCCTTTATGTGAAACCGGCGCTGGCTGCGATCAGGGCAGGGGGCGTACACGCGCTGGCCCATATCACGGGTGGCGGTCTGACCGAAAACCTGCCACGCGTCCTTCCCGAGACCCTGGGTGCCCAGATTGACCTGAACGCATGGGAATTGCCGCCCGTCTTTTCGTGGATGGCGGCAACGGGTGGCATCGCCGAGGGAGAGATGCTCAAGACCTTCAACTGCGGGGTTGGTTTGATTGTCGTCTGCGCAGCGGATCGCGCTGACGATCTGGCTGCGTTGCTATCGGACACTGGCGAAAACGTAGCTCGTATAGGTGCGGTGACGGCGCAGGCAGGTATTACCTACTCGGGTAAACTGCTGTGAGCCATAAACGCGTCGCCATTCTGGTTTCGGGCGGCGGGTCGAACATGGTCGCGCTGGCGGACAGCATGACCGGAGATCATCCCGCTCGGCCTTGTCTGGTATTGTCCAACGACGCACAGGCCGGTGGACTGCGCAAAGCAGTAGATCGCGGCATACCAACAGCAGTAATAGATCACCGCCCCTTCAACGGCGACCGCGCAGCGTTTGAAGCTGAACTGCTGAAACCCTTGTTGCAGGCCAAGCCTGATATTGTCTGTCTGGCTGGCTTCATGCGGGTTCTGACCGCCGATTTCGTGTCAGAGTTTCAGGGCAGGATGTTGAATATCCATCCGTCTCTGTTGCCGAAATACAAGGGGCTGCATACTCACGCGCGCGCGATTGAGGCCGGGGATGCTGAACACGGTTGCACGGTGCATGAGGTGACTGCGGCGCTGGATGATGGTCCGATATTGGGACAAGCACGGGTAAAGGTTGAAGATCCAGATACGCCCGAGACGCTTGCGGCGAGGGTTCTGGTCTGTGAGCACCAACTCTATCCCGCAGTGCTGAAACGATTTGCTGCTGGGGACAAGACGCCGGTTCTGTTGCCTTAACAATTTACGGGTGATTTACACGGCATCGTTATTCGGCCTATGGTCGCGTGCAACGCTCGGAACGAGGACAAAAGACGGGCAGTACCAATAAACAAGAGCAAGAACAGCACCACGCATGAGAACCCTGACAACCACGCAAGAGCTGGCCGATTTTTGTTCGGCCGCCTCGAAACATCCTTACGTTACCCTTGATACCGAATTTCTGCGCGAGCGGACGTATTATTCCAAGCTCTGTCTGGTTCAGCTTGCCTATCCCTCGGACGAAGAAGACAGCGCTGTACTTGTTGACCCGCTAGCAGACGGGATGTCACTGGAACCGCTTTATGAGCTGTTTCGCAATGAGGGCATCGTCAAGGTTTTCCACGCCGCGCGCCAGGATCTCGAGATTTTTTGGGTCGAGGCGGGCGTTTTCCCGACACCGCTGTTTGATACTCAGGTTGCGGCCATGGTCTGCGGCTTTGGCGAGCAGGTCGGTTACGAGACTCTGGTGCGCAAAATCTGCAAAGAAGGGGTCGATAAGTCCTCGCGCTTTACCGACTGGTCTCGCCGCCCTCTGAGCGATGCGCAAAAGACCTATGCGCTGGCGGACGTTACCCATCTGCGGAAAATTTACGAACACCTCGCTGCCGAGCTGGAAAAGACCCGACGCAGCCACTGGGTTGCGGAAGAGCTGCGTATTCTCACGCAACCTGCAACCTATGATATCCAACCCGAGGACGCGTGGCGTCGCGTCAAAACCCGCACGAATTCGGCCAAGTTTCTTGCGGTGGTGCGCGAGTTGGCACAGTTCCGCGAAGGATATGCGCAGGAAAACAATGTTCCTCGTAATCGCGTGTTCAAGGACGATGCGTTGATCGAGATGGCCTCGACCAAGCCCAAATCGCCGTCTGATCTTGGCGGATCGCGCCTGTTGCTACGCGAGGCACGCAAAGGACCGATTGCGGATGGAATTCTGGCCGCTGTAAAACGCGGTGTAAATTGCCCTGCGGACAAATTGCCTAAGGTGGACAACAGCCGCGACAAGCTCAAGGTCAATCCGGCGCTAGCTGATTTGCTGCGGGTCTTGCTGAAATCCAAAACCGAAAGCTCGGGCGTGGCGGCCAAACTGATCGCCACCAGCGCGGATCTGGATCAGATCGCCGCTGGTGAACGTGAATTGCCCGCAATGTCAGGCTGGCGGTTTGAGGTATTTGGCGAGGACGCTTTGAAGCTTTGCGAAGGCAAGATCGCTTTGGCGGCCAAAGGTCAGACGGTTCGGGTCGTTTCCCTGTAACGGCGGCTTAGCGGCGACGCGATTCCAAGGCGTTCTGCTGACCGACCACACGAACCAGGCGGACACCTTCCAGATCTTTGCGGCTTAGGGTGATCGCGTCCGAGACCATGCGGGACCGGGGCGTGCCTTGCGCTGTTGCATATGGCGGATAATTCACGCGAAAGGTGTATTCCAACACGCCATTTTTGGCGTTCTCTTCGCTTTTGACGCGGGTCAGTTGGGCGTTGAACGCGCCCTGACGATTGGCTGTTCCGGCGGCGTAAACAATTGCGCCTGTTGGCGTGGCGTTTATCCGAAGCTCATCAATAACGGTGATCGGAATGCTGGTATCTTCCGGGTCTGGTCGTGAAAACAGGCCTTTGCCATTCCCTTGATCGGGAATCAGAGCATCGGCATCAGTTGTTGAAACCGGCGCATCGGTCGAGGTGCTGCTACCAAACCAGTTTGACGGGTTAGCACGAGAATCTCTCCAACTGCTGCAGGCGGACAGGGCCAGAGTGGACACCAGAAGAACAGAGACGGTTTTGTACATGGACCCAACACTTTGCACGACTTGACTTGCATCGGGTTAACGCAAAATCCATAGCTTGAAAAGCCACGGCAGGGACTGGACAGCCGGTTAAGCTGGGCATAGGTCACAATTGTGATCGCGTAACGCAAGGATAACTCAATCATGGCTACACCCGCCTTTGAAGAGATTGTCGAGGATTTCGAGTTCCTTGAGGACTGGGAAGACCGGTATCGCCATGTGATTGAACAAGGCAAGGCGATGGAGCCGCTGGATGAGGCGTTCAAAGTGCCCGCCACCAAGGTCAATGGATGTGCAAGTCAGGTCTGGCTACACCCTACGATCGAAGGCGGCACTTTCACGTTCGACGGCGACAGCGACGCGCTGATTGTGCGCGGGCTGATTGCAGTATTGCGGACGTTGTACAATGGACTACCGGTGGCCGAGGTCGGCAAAGTGGATGCCGGGGCGGAACTGGCGCGGCTTGGCCTGCACGATCACCTGTCGGCGCAGCGCTCGAACGGGCTGCGCGCCATGATCGAGCGTATTCGCGAGGTCGCACTGGCAAGCGTCTGATGGTGTGAATCAACCACGCTTGGCCCAATCGGCCAGTGTGGTTTCCAGATCACCATAGCCGGTCATCCGACGTTCGAAAGTCAGACCCATCTTATCCGCACAATCCATCGCACGACGAGTCAGTTCAGGATCGTCGGTCTGGGCTTGATACACCAGCTTGGTGTAGTTGCCGAAATACATGTCCCGCAGCTCAGGGTGACGGTCTAGGCCAAGAGGCTTCCAGACGAACGCATCGAACTGGCGGGCCAGAAAGTCGGTTAGATAAAAGGCGGTTGTCTCATCGTCTTGATGTTGGGCAAACCGGTCATTGCCTTCGAAGAAGGAATAGCAATGCGGGCCCTTGACCATTTCAACCCCCAGACGTTCGCACGCCTGTTGCAGTAGCCCTCCGGTCCCGCAATCGGCGTAGACAACATAGATTTGGTCGTATTGATCGCGATGTTTCGCAACCGCGTCTTCGACTGCTTGAGTTATCTTTTCAGGGTATACATGGAAGATCGCAGGCAGGCAGGTCAGCGCCATATGATCCCAGCCATTACGTTTTTTCAGGTCCAGTATCTCGCGTGCCAACGCGCCACATGCCAGCAACAAGATACCCCCGGCGCGACCAGGTTCAGTGTAACCTGTCGTAGTCAGGCTGGCATCATCTGGTAATTCGTTCTGCGGCATCCGTCCAATCCTGTGGCCATGGTCCCATCAAAGAACCATCCCCGGATCAAGGCAAGCCCGGTTCCGACATCCTTTGTCAGGCGACCGACGCCAAAGTCTCATGCGCCAAAAGCGACGGCCTTGCCGATGGGCCATAGGCGGTAAGGCCATACCGCGCCAGTTCAGGGAAAAGCGACAGGATCTCTTGCCGGGTTGCATCTTCGAAGCTGTTCCAGCCCAGTATGCCGGGATGAAAGCTCTCGCTCAGGCAGCCTTCGGCCCAAACGAGTTCGTGCTGATCGAACATCAGATGATAGTACGTCACCTGACCGCCGGGTTGCAGCACGATGTCGCGACCGTTTACCAATTGGCGGGCGGGGGCAAGTGCTTCGGCGTGGCCCGTGTTCAATTCGACCCGCCAGTTGTTGATCAGCATTCGGTGCTGTTGCGAGACCAGCAGATCGCGGTCATTGCCGATGGCGCCCGCTTTAAACAGGACCGGCGCAAACGCGTCTTGCGCGTCAACGGTTCGGTTTCCAATCCAGCGGATGGGTTGCATCCCGTGATCAAGGGTTTCGACCCGATCGCCCTGACGCAGATCTTCAACCGCAACCTTGCCACGCCCGGTCGCGATCAGGGTGCCGCGGGTGAAGCACGGAACAAGTTCCCAGTCTTCACGGTTAGCCGTCAGGCCCGAAAAGGTGTTTCCGTTGAGGCTGTCGAGGGAAATCGACTGGATTGGCCCGGCTTCCAGCGCGTCCTGATCCGCATTGGGCGAGAATTCCGGCATCAGATAGGTGTTGCCGTTGACATCCTGCGCAATCACGGCGGTGATTGTGGCAGTCGTTCCATCGATATAGGTGATGGTCGCGTTGTAAATCGAAGTGCCGTCAAAAGATTGCGGGGGGCCGCCATCGATCGAGAACCGATCATTCCCGGCGTTATTCATATTGTAGACCCCACCTGGATTCCCTACCGGGCTCCAGGTGACGGCATCGGCGAGCAGGGCGTCGCCTGGCCCGCCGAATGTCAGCCCGACAAGGGCCGAGGCGTTTTCTGCGGTGTTGTTTCCTTCGACAGTGTCGATATCGGCGAGATTGCCAAGAAAGATTGCTGTGAATGTGGTGGGCACGTAAACCTCGGGTAACTCGTAAATTTTGGGCTTTCTAGCATGAGAACGGCCTGTCTACAAATCGCGTTTGGCTAAAATTCTTCAAACAAAAAAGGCCGCCCGAAACGGGCGGCCTTGTCTATCTATTGTGAAGCGTTCTTCAGCCAGCCAGTTGATTGTGCTTGCGCGATACAAAGTCCTTGGCCATTTCCACGGCCACAGCAGCGTCGCGGCAATATCCGTCGGCACCGATGGCTTTGCCGAATTCCTCGTTCAGGGGCGCACCGCCAACAAGAACGATGTAGTCGTCGCGCAGGCCCTGTTCGACCATCGTGTCGATTACGACCTTCATGTAAGGCATCGTTGTGGTCAGCAGGGCCGACATGCCCAGAATATCCGGTGCTTCGGTTTCCAGTGCCTCAAGGTAGTTTTCGACCGGATTATTGATGCCGATATCGACAACCTCGAAACCTGCGCCTTCCATCATCATCGAGACAAGGTTCTTGCCGATGTCGTGGATGTCGCCCTTGACGGTGCCGATCACCATCTTGCCGACGCGCGGTGCGCCGGTTTCGGCCAGCAGAGGCTTGAGGATTGCCATGCCGCCCTTCATCGCGTTTGCCGCCAGAAGAACTTCGGGTACGAACAGAATGCCGTCGCGGAAGTCATGGCCAACGATGGTCATACCGCCCACAAGCGCCTTGGTCAGGATGTCGTATGGTGTCCATCCGCGTTCCAGCAGGATGTTCACACCTTCTTCGATCTCTTCTTTCAGACCGTCGTAAAGGTCGTCGAACATTTGTTCGACAAGCTCTTCGTCGTTGAGTTCGGACAGGACGATATCTTCTTCGTCTGACATGGGGCGATTCCCTGTGCTGTTAGGTCTGTGACCTATAATGGCGATTTTTTCCGTTTTGGCCATTTCGTCGCAGGTCTACTTTGACGATTGCGACCTCGGTTGCTCCGGGACCGACCTCTTTACAGTTTGTGAGCCCGGTCATCGGAAATTTTTTGCAATGTTTCCTGTGTGGAATTCACTTTTCCCCCAAATGTCTACGAGGGCGCGCCAACCGGATCGCGGGTCGATCAAATTACCACCAGCCTTGCAAATTGTCTGCGAGGCATCTACGTTCTTAGAAAAGAACAAAAAGCGAACAAATGATCAGTCATTCAAAGCCAAAAGGTCGCGGCGTAAGCTCGAATAACGCGGGTCGTTTTGAGAGGTTTGCAACTGTTGCGACTGATGACGGCTGGGAAATCGAAGAAGATCTTCCACCTTTGCGCACCGACGTTCGGGATGAAACGGCACGCAGTCTGATTACCTACAACAAGTCGCCGGATCTGCCGTTCGACCGGTCCATCAACCCCTATCGCGGCTGCGAGCATGGCTGTGTTTATTGCTTTGCGCGTCCAACGCACGCTTATCTGGGATTGTCGCCGGGGTTGGATTTCGAAACCCGTCTGGTGGCACGACCCAATGCGGCTCAGGTTTTGCGGCGCGAACTGTCAAGGCGAACGTATAAGGTGGCTGCGATGGCGATCGGGACCAATACCGATCCTTATCAGCCCATAGAAAATACCCGTAAGATTACAAGGCGTTGCCTTGAAGTTCTGCGCGATTTCCAACATCCGGTAGGTATTGTTACCAAAGGCGCGTTGATTGAACGCGACATCGATATTCTCGCACCAATGGCCAAACAAGGGCTGGTGCGTGTTGGCGTTTCGCTCACCACGCTTGATGCCGATTTGTCGCGATGCATGGAGCCGCGCGCACCCGCGCCAAAGCGGCGATTGCGTGTGATCGAGCGGCTGACGGCAGCGGGGATTCCGGTGCGGGTCATGACTTCTCCGGTTGTTCCCGGTCTGACGGATCACGAACTCGAACACCTGCTTGAGGCCGGACAGCAGGCTGGTGCAGATGCCGCAAGCTGGATCATGTTGCGTCTTCCGCGTGAGGTGTCAGAGCTTTGGCAAAGCTGGCTTGCCGAACACCTGCCGGGCCGCGCTGGCAAGATCATGTCCCGGCTTCGCGAAATGCACGGCGGCAAGGATTACGACCCGCGTTGGGGGCACCGGATGCGAGGAGAGGGAGAGTATGCGGCGATCATAGCGCAGAGGTTTTCCGCGGCCTGCAAGCGGTTGGGCCTGCAGATCAAATCGGCGCCACTGCGGTGCGATCTGTTCCGCGTGCCGCTGCAACCGGGCGATCAGATGAGCCTGTTCTAAGGCCGAAGTCAAAAGCTTATACCAATTCCCGCAGTAAATCCGTTGACGGTATCGCTGCCGTAGTAACGTATCATGATGCGCGTCGTCGTTACCCAGGGCACCCAGGTATCGGACAGATCAACCTCGATCCCGCCGCCAACGCGGGCGAGCCAATTTGTGCCTAACACGATGGACTGGTCGCCGATCAGATAGGAATAAGACAGGTCTCCGACCCAGCGGACGGGGCGGCCAAACATGCGCTTACCTGTTGGAAACCGATACCGCGTCCATAGAACTGCATTGGCGGCTGTGGATTGGACCAGCAGATCTTCGTCATCGCCGATTGGCCAATATTCGATATGGGTATAGCGAAAGCTTGCCTCAAACTCGCGATCATTCGAAAGCGGGCGGGCATAATCAAGTGTCAGCGATCCGCCCGCGCCACCAGCCCAAAGCCCGCCGCTTTCGACAAAATCACGCTCGATGCCCAAAAGATTGGCCGCGACCTGGGTCGCGATCGAGGCGTCTGATTGCGTACGTCCAACCGAGATATGCGCCATCGGGGTCAGCTTCCAACGCTCGCCAAGATCGAACTGGTATCCAACGCCGCCAGTTGCAACAACACTGGTCCATTTCAGCGGTAGCCGGGTGGTATTTCCTGTTCCCGAAAAGGTCAGGACAGGGTCGTAGCGCGCATAGCCGATGTATCCTTCCAGATAGATCGGAACCCCTTCTGCAAGCCGAAATCCACCACCAAGCTGGGCTGATTTGAAGTCATAATCACGATTACTGGTATCCGATTGCAGTGAAATGGCGCTGGCTGAATCGTCGGGTATTCCAGCAAGACCCATCACGGCCAGCGATCCGGCTGCATTTTCACGCTGCAGCCTTTTGAACGCATCTTCAATGATGCCCTGAGCATAGGCCGGAGAGCAGACTACAACGGCCAGAAGGGCCAGTACGAGGGGTCGAAATGTCATCGCAACACGGCTTAAGAGTTATGCGGGCAACATATTCACGGTGATCTCTACGGGAAAGTCATCGGAGCGGCCGTTTGTGATTTTACACAAGGCTGACAACAATTCGGTAACACCGAAGGTCAAAAAAAGACCCCGGATTGCTCCGGGGGCTGTAAATTACGTCTTGTACGTTTCGGATTATCAGCGGTTTTCGATATCCACATAGTCGCGGCGCGTCTCGCCCAGATACAACTGGCGCGGGCGACCGATCTTGTTCTGCGGATCGGCAATCATCTCTTTCCACTGGCTGACCCAGCCAACGGTCCGTGACAGCGCAAAGATCGGCGTGAACATCGACGTCGGGAAGCCCATCGCCTCGAGAATGATGCCCGAGTAGAAATCCACGTTCGGGAACAGCTTTTTCTCGGCGAAATACGGATCTTCCAGTGCTTGCTTTTCCAGAACTTTTGCGACCTGCAGCTTGGGATTGTCCTCAATCCCCAGCAGATCCAGCACCTCATCCGCCGACTGCTTCATGACCCTGGCGCGCGGGTCAAAGTTCTTGTAGACTCGGTGGCCAAAGCCCATCAGGCGGAACGGATCGCTCTTGTCCTTGGCGCGGGCGATATATTCGGGGATACGATCGACGGTCCCGATTTCTTCCAGCATTTCCAGACAGGCCTGGTTTGCTCCGCCATGCGCCGGGCCCCAAAGACAAGCAATACCGGCGGCAATGCAGGCAAACGGGTTCGCGCCCGACGAAGAGGCCAGACGCACCGTTGAGGTCGAAGCGTTCTGTTCATGGTCGGCGTGCAGGGTCAGGATACGATCCATCGCGCGGCTCAGGATCGGGTTGACCTCATAGTCCTCGGCAGGAACGCTGAAGCACATGCGTAGGAAGTTCGAAGCATAGTCCAGATCGTTGCGAGGATACACAAACGGTTGACCGGTATGGTACTTATACGCCCAGGCAGCAATCGTCGGCATCTTCGCGATCAGTCGGTGTGAGGCGATCTCGCGCTGGCGAGGATCGGTGATATCGGTCGAGTCGTGATAGAAGGCCGACATAGCGCCTACAACGCCCACCATGATTGCCATCGGATGCGCATCGCGGCGGAACCCGCGATAGAAATATTGCATCTGTTCATGCAGCATCGTGTGGCGGGTGATGGTGGTTTCGAAATGTTCCAGATCCTTGGCAACCGGCAGCTCTCCGTACAGCAGCAGATAGCAGACCTCTAGAAAGTGGGACTTTTCCGCCAACTGATCGATCGGATAGCCGCGATGCAGCAGTTCACCTTTGTCGCCATCGATATAGGTGATCGTGCTGTCGCAGCTTGCGGTCGAGGTAAAGCCCGGATCGTAAGTGAAAACGCCCGCCTGACTGTACAATTTGCGAATATCGACAACATCAGGTCCGGCGGTCGGAGAGTGGATCGGAAGATCATAGTCTTTACCGTGGACGGTCAGCGTGGCTGTTTTGGTGTTGTCGGTCATTTCATCCCTTCCTCATTCATGCACGACCGGATCGCTGTCCGAACTTGCGGGCAACGGCTGCGCGGCGGCGCGCAGTCCGGGTGGTATCTGAGCAGTGTTACCCGATCATGAAGATCAGGTTTACTTTACTGCATCAGTAAGCCGCGCCAGGGTTTCCTCCTGCCCAAGCACGAGCATCATATCAAAAACCGAAGGTGTAACTGCCCGACCTGCAAGGGCGGCCCGCAGGGGGGCAGCCAATTTGCCGAACTTAACCCCTTTCGCTTCTGCAAACGAATTGAGGGCCTCCTCCAGTGCATCACGGGACCAGCTAACATTTTGCAGCTGCGGCGTCAATTCTTCCAGTATACCGTCGGATACAGTTGTCAGGGCTTTTGCAGCTTTCTCATCCGGCTCTATCGGGCGTTCTGTCAGGGCAAAGTGCGCTTTATCAACAAGTTCCGGGAATGTCCGCGCGCGATCCTTGAGGCAATACATCGCACGTTCCAGATCACCGGATTGTGTTTGCGTCAGTGGGGGAAGTTCTGCTGCTGCAAGATAAGCTTCGAGTTCTTGCCGCAGCGCAGCGTCGTCCGAGATGGCGATATGCTGCCCACAGAGATTCTCGAGCTTCTTCAGATCGAACCGTGCGGGGCTTTTGCCGATTCCGTCCAGATCAAACCATTCTTTGGCTTGTTCGTCAGTAAAGAACTCATCGTCGCCATGGCTCCAGCCCAAACGCGCCAGATAGTTGCGCATTCCGGCCGCTGGATATCCCATGGCCTGATATTCCTGCGCGCCCAGTGCACCGTGACGTTTGGACAGCTTCTTGCCATCCGGCCCGTGGATCAGTGGGATATGAGCCCAGACCGGAACCGGCCAGCCCATCGCCTCGTAGATCATCATCTGACGCGCTGCGTTGTTCAGGTGGTCGTCGCCTCGGATTACATGGGTCACGCCCATATCATGGTCGTCTACAACCACGGCCAGCATGTAAACCGGCGTTCCGTCGGAACGCAGCAGGATCATATCGTCAAGTTGATCATTGCGAATGGTCACATCGCCCTGCACCTGATCGCGGATCACCGTCGTGCCGTCCTGCGGGGCCTTGATGCGGATCGCATAGGGCGCGTCGGGGTAGGTCGAGGGATCGGCGTCGCGCCATGGGCTGCGGAACAGGGTTGATCTGGCTTCGGCGCGGGCCTGTTCGCGGTATGCGGCAATCTCCTCTTGCGTCGAAAAGCATTTGTAGGCTTTGCCTTCGGCCAGCAGCTGATGCGCAACCTCAGCATGTCGGTCCGCGCCTTCGAACTGGCTGACCACCTCGCCGTCGTGATCCAGCCCCAGCCAGCTCATGCCTTGCAGAATTGCTGCCGTCGCTTCGGGGGTCGAGCGTTCGCGGTCGGTGTCTTCGATCCGCAACAGAAACTTGCCACCACGACCGCGCGCGTAAAGCCAGTTGAACAGCGCTGTACGCGCGCCACCGATATGCAGAAAACCGGTCGGAGAGGGGGCGAAACGGGTGACGACCTGATCGGACATTGTGTTGATTAACCTTTTGGTAACCGCAGCGGGCATAGTGTTAGCGCCTGTCTAACGAGCCCGAAGGGCGGGAGCAACCATGCGTGTTCTGGCACGGGTCGAGGCCGCGTTACTACGTCAGCGCGGGCATCTGTTCGTCTGGGCGCCCGTTTGTCTGGCGACCGGGATCGGGTTGTATTTCGGCCTCAGGTTCGAACCTGCCCCCGGGCACTATGCCGCGATGACTGCGGGGATGGTCATCGCGGCACTTTGCGCCCTTAAGCTGCCCATGGCCTGGGCACCGCTTGCAACCTGTCTGGCACTGATCGCAGGTGGTGTTCTGCTGGCTGGCGCGCGGGCGCATATGGTGGCCGAGCCGGTCCTGAAATGGCGTTACTACGGCCCGATTGAGGGGCGGGTCGTCGCGCTTGATCGCTCTGCCTCGGATGCGTTGCGGGTTACGTTAGATCAGGTCAGGCTGGACGGAATACCGCCCGAGCAAAGACCCCGGCGCGTTCGGCTTTCTCTGCATGGAAGCGGCGTCAGTCTGAAACCGGGGCAAAGGATCATGACAACCGGACATTTGTCCCCGCCGCAAGGACCAGTCGAACCGGGGGGCTTCGACTTTCGCCGCCACGCTTGGTTCCAACAATTGGGCGCGGTTGGGTACACCCGCGTACCGATTTTGACGGCGGTCCCGGCTGTTCAGGGGATGGAGGGTGTGCGGGTTACCGGATGGCGCATGGCGATTTCCCGACATGTGCGTACGGTCCTTCCGGGTGCTATCGGGGGATTTGCAGCAGCAGTAACGACCGGAGATCGAAGTGGTATGCGGCAGGACGCTCTGGAGGCGTTGCGAGCGTCCAATCTGGCGCATTTGCTGGCGATCTCGGGTCTGCATATGGGGCTGCTGACCGGGTTCGTCTTTGTCACCTGTCGGATCGGATTGTCAGCGCTACCGTCTATCGCACTGCGTCTGCCGGTCCGTAAACTGGCGGCTGTGTGCGCGCTTGGTGCTGCAACGATTTATCTGGCCCTGTCAGGCGGGAATGTGGCGACCGAGCGCGCTTTTGTCATGGTTTCGGTTATGCTGGGGGCGGTGTTGTTGGACCGAAGGGCAATCTCGCTACGGGCTGTGGCATTGGCGGCGCTGATCGTTCTGGTTCTGCGCCCTGAATCCCTACTCAGCCCCGGCTTTCAGATGTCATTTGCCGCCACAACCGCGTTGGTTGCCACGTTCGGCGGGCTTAGAGATATGGGCCAGATGCCCGGTCCAAAATGGTTGAAGCCGGTGACGGGTTTGATTCTGTCCTCGGCCATCGCCGGTCTGGCCACTGCTCCTATCGGGGCGGCGCATTTCAACACCATGTCGCACTATGGGTTGATGGCAAACTTGGTGTCTGTGCCGGTTATGGGAATGATCGTTGTACCGGCTGCCGTTGTCGCGGCGTTTCTTGCCCCGATTGGCTTGGACTGGTTGGCTCTGATGGTCATGGGTGTCGGGCTGCGCTGGATTCTGGCCGTGTCCGATTGGGTGTCCGGTCTGGATGGCGCTCAGGGCTATGTCGTTAGCCCGCCGGGTTATGTCCTGCCCGTTCTGGCATTGTGTATGCTGTGGCTGGTCCTTTGGCAGGGGCGCGCCCGATGGTTGGGCTTAGCCGCTGCCGCTTGCGTCACGTCATCTTGGGGGCAGGGACATCGCCCCGAGGTTTTGGTGGCCGATACCGGTGGCCTTATCGGAATCATGACCGACGAAGGTCGTGCCCTGAGCAAAAGCAAGGGTAGCAGTTTTGTCGCCTCGGTCTGGCTCGAGAATGATGGGGACGGCAATGATCAAGCCTTTGCCGCAAACCGATGGCCAGCTGACGCTAATCCTATAAAGCGGTACTTGATCGCTGGAAAAGAGATGATCCATATCACTGGCAAAAGGGCAGCGCGCAGTTTTGATGAATGCAGTAAAGACCAGATCGTGATCTCAGCCGTTCCGCTAAACCTGATCGGAGATTGCGAATTGTACGATGCGGATAAGCTGATGATAACCGGCAGTCTGGCCTTTAAAAGAGGGCAACTCGTGAGCAGCGCAGACGTATCGGGTCAGCGCCTGTGGTCGCCGGTCCCGCAAGATCAATAGCTGCGGATCAGACCAACCAACCGGCCCTGCACTTTGACTTTGTCCTCAGGCAGAACGCGGGTCTCATAGGCCGGGTTTGCCGCTTCAAGCGCAATGGCCTGTCCACGGCGGAAAAACCGTTTCAGAGTGGCTTCCTGATCCTCGACCAACGCTACCACGATGTCGCCGTTGTCCGCGGCAGAGGTTTCGCGGATAACCACCACATCACCGTCATTGATGCCCGCGTCGATCATCGAATCGCCACGCACCTCAAGCGCATAGTGTTCGCCATTGCCGGACACCATCGACCCAGGCACGGCCACACGATGGGACACATGGCTGATGGCTTCGATCGGCACACCGGCAGCGATGCGACCCATGACCGGCAATTCCATCGCGTCCACTGTAACGGGTTCAAAATTCGCTGGGCGCGGGCCGGACGGTCTATCGCCATCGATCACGCGCGGATGAAAACCGGCGGTGGGTTCGCCGCCAAGGCTTTCGGGCAGTTTGACGATTTCGATGGCGCGCGCGCGGTGGGCAAGGCGGCGGATAAAGCCGCGTTCTTCCAGCGCGGTGATCAATCTGTGAATGCCGGATTTGGATCTCAGGTCCAACGCGGCCTTCATTTCGTCGAAACTGGGGGGAACACCGTCCGCTTGCACGCGTTTATGGATGAATTCCAGCAAATCCAACTGCTTCTTGGTCAGCATCGCTCGCACCTCGTCGCTCATGCGTTTTCTTTTGTTCTACGCATGTTCACGTTTTGTGTCAACGGATTTGCCGATTGCCTAGATTGGTAGGTAGGAAACCTGGTCTCCTGCGGATCGAGGCGGATCATGTGGTGCCCGCACCAGCAACGCGTTCGCTTGCGCCAGAACGCTGAGCAAGGAACTGTCCTGATCCGGGCAGGCTTGGATTCCGGTTTCGTCCACGATCGCCCTCATGTAGTGCTCGCGCGGGCCGTTCTGACTGATCGGTTCCGCCAAGCGCGCGGTTCGCAAGGGGGAAAGAACCTGTTCAACCCCCAACATCCGCCGGACCATGGGGGCCAGAAACAAGTAGCCACACACCATGGCGCTGACCGGGTTTCCAGGAAGGCCAACCATGGCTGCTCCGTCGATGTGCCCGGCCATTAACGGTTTGCCCGGTCGCATCCGAATCTTATAAAAAGATCGTTCCATCCCGAGGCCCTGCGAGACATCCGCGACCAGATCGTAATCTCCGACAGATGCACCGCCGATGGTCACGACCAGATCTGCACCTTTCGCGAGATTGAATGCCATTTCGAGTGACGACACCGAATCGCGCGCGATGGGCAACAGCCGAACATGCGCGCCAACATCTTCCAGTAACGCTTTGAGACCAAAGGTATTTGACGCGATGATCTGATCTGGTCCCGGAGCTTCCCCGGGCATCACCAATTCATCACCGGTCGAAATCAGCGCCACCACTGGTTTGCGTGTGACAGGTACTTCGGGGATGTTCATCGCCGCCATCAGCGCCACATCTTCCGCCCGCAGGCGACGGGGCGCAGTGATTTGTGTACCGGACTTGAAATCAACCCCGGCAGGCCGGATGTTGGGTTTTGAACCGGGTTCGTCGGTTATGGTAATCAGGGCCCCGCGTCGATCTGTGTCTTCCTGAATGACCACGAAATCCGCGCCTTCCGGTACCGGCGCACCGGTGAAAATCCGAACTGCCTGTCCGGGTCCGACTGTGCCGTCAAAGCGATTACCGGCTGCCGACTCACCGATGAGTTTGAACATCGCGTGCAATTCGACCTCGGTCGAATTGACCGCGTAACCATCCATTGAAGAGGCTGCAAAAGGGGGCTGATCCCGGGTTGCACAGACATCCTGTGCCAGAACGCGACCAGCGGCATCAGCCAGAGCCACTGTTTCGGCTGGCAGTCGATCCACAAGATCGAACAGAAGTGAGCGTGCGTCCTCGACCGTAATCATTCTGCTTCGTAACGACCTGATTTTCCGCCGTCTTTCAGAAGAACTCGGATCCCGCCGATCTCCATCGACTTATCGACGGCCTTGGCCATGTCATAGACCGTTAGCGCAGCGGTCGACACGGCCGTAAGTGCTTCCATTTCGACCCCGGTTTGACCGGTTGTCTTAACGGTCGCTTCGATCTGAACACCGGGCAAGTCGGGATCCAGAGTCAACTCCACAGCGACGCGAGTAACAGGCAAAGGGTGGCAGAGCGGGATCAGATCCGGGGTTTTCTTCGCCCCCATGATCCCTGCAAGACGCGCGACGCCAAGAACGTCACCCTTTTTGGCTCGACCTTCTGAAATTATTTCAAATGTTTCCGCAGCCATCTTGATGTAGCCAGCCGCAACAGCAACCCGATCAGTAACCGCTTTGTCAGACACATCCACCATATGTGCCTGACCTTGTGCGTCGAAATGGGTCAGGGGCATCACATGACTCCGGGGACCAGAGGGTTGGCAAGCAGTGTGTGTGTCGCGGCAGTGACGTCATCCTGCCGCATCAGGCTTTCGCCAATCAGGAATGACCGTGCGCCATATCGCGCGATGTCCGCAAGATCCGCAGGCGTGCTCAGCCCGCTTTCGCAAACGATAGTCCGATCTGCCGGCACCAGTTTGGAAAGATACCGTGTGGTGTCCAGAGTCGTCTCGAACGTCTTGAGATTGCGGTTGTTTATCCCGATCAGAGAGCTTTTGAGGTCGGTTGCCCGGCGCAACTCCGCCTCGTCATGTATTTCGATCAGAACGTCCATGCCCCAGTCAAATGCGGTCTGTTCCAGCTCGGCCGCCTGCGTGTCGCTGACTGATGCCATGATGATCAGAATACAATCTGCACCCAAGGCGCGCGCCTCGACGACCTGATAGGGATCATACATGAAATCCTTGCGCAGGGCGGGCAGGCTGGTCGCCTCACGTGCTGCGGTAAGGTACTCCTTCGCGCCCTGAAAACTGGGCGTGTCCGTCAGAACCGATAGACAGGCCGCGCCTCCGTCTTCATAGGCTTTGGCCAAAGCAGGTGGGTCAAAATCGGCGCGGATGAGACCCTTAGAGGGGCTGGCCTTTTTCACCTCGGCAATCAGGCCGTAGCCACTGCGCGAGGCGTCTTGCAGGGCTTTTGCGAACCCGCGTGGCTCGGATGCGCTATTGGCCTCGGCTTCCAGCGTTTCCAAGGACTTCTGGGCCTTATCTGCTGCAATTTCTTCCAGTTTGTAGGCTTTGATCCTGTCCAGAACGGTCTCGGTCATGCGGCTTCCTGTGTAATGCGCGCCAGTGCGGCGATCTTGTCTTTGGCTTTGCCGCTGTCGATGCTTTCGGCGGCCATGGCGACACCTTCGCGCAGGTCGGACACGGCATCGGCGACGACCAGCGCCGCCGAGGAATTCAGCAGAACCGCATCGCGATACGCCGAGGGCGCACCATCCAGCAGGGCGCGGAAAGCCACGGCGTTTTCTTCAGGTGTGCCGCCAAGAATCTCTTCGAACGGATGTACGGGCAAACCGGCGTCTTCGGGATGCAACTCGATCTCTTTGACTGCGCCATCCTCCACCGACGCAACCCAACTGACGCCGGTAATCGTCAGTTCATCCGTTCCGTCAGAGCCATGGACGAGCCAAGCGTGTTCTGCACCCAGCAAGCCCAGCGTCTCGGCCATCGGACGGATCAGATCGCGGCTGAAGGCCCCGGTCAACTGACGTTTGACCCCGGCAGGGTTCGTCAATGGACCAAGAATATTGAAAATCGTGCGGGTGCCCAGCTCTTGCCGCGAGGGCATTACATGGGCGATCGCAGGATGGTGCATTGGGGCCATCATGAAGCCGATACCTGCTTCTTTCAGCGCTTTTTCAACAACTTCCGAGCCAACCATCACGTTGATGCCCAATTGTCCCAGCGCGTCGGCAGCACCAGATTTGGAGCTGAGGTTACGGTTGCCATGCTTGGCGACGGTGACACCTGCACCCGCCACCACAAAGGCGGTCGCCGTTGAGATGTTCAGCGTTCCCTTGCCATCGCCACCGGTTCCAACGATATCAATCGCACCCTCCGGTGCCTTGACTGCATTGCACTTGGCACGCATCACAGCCGCCGCTGCGGCGTATTCGTCCACGGTTTCACCACGTGTCCGCATCGCCATCAGCAGGCCACCGATCTGGCTGGGTGTCGCGGCACCGTCAAACAGGATGCCAAAGGCCTGTTCAGCCTCGGCGCGGGTGAGCGGCCGGTCAGCTGCAGCTCCGATCAAAGGTTTCAGCGCGTCACTCATGCAGGGACTTTCATCTCGTTCAGGAAGTTTTTGAGCAGCGCGTGACCATGCTCGGACGCGATGGATTCAGGGTGGAATTGCACGCCGTGAATGGGCAACTCGCGATGTTGCAGGCCCATGATCGTGCCATCCTCAAGCTCTGCGGTGATTTCGAGGCAATCGGGCAGGGTGTCGCGATCAACCACCAAGGAATGGTAACGCGTCGCCTCGAAAGGAGAGGGCAGTCCAGCGAAAACGCCCTTTCCCGTGTGCTTCATGGTGCCCATTTTTCCATGCACGATTTCATGACAGCGCACGACCTTGCCGCCAAAGCTCTGACCGATGGTCTGATGGCCCAGACAAACGCCCATCAGGGGGGTCCGGGTTTCAGCAGCAGCCTCGGTCAGGGCAAGGCAGATACCCGCCTGATCCGGGTCGCATGGGCCGGGACTGAGCAGGATACCGGCGGGGTTCATCGCCATCGCTTCTTGCACGTCCAGCGCATCATTTCGGCGCACGACCATTTCGGCCCCTAGCTCGCCCAAATAATGCACGAGGTTGTAGGTAAACGAGTCATAGTTGTCGATCAGCAGCAGCATTTGGGCACTTATCTTCGCTTGGGCATTTCAGACTGGCGATGCAGCCTTAAGCCACGGTATAATGTCGCGACATACATGCTCAGGCTTGTGCGGCAGCGTCAAGAGGACTCGGGGTCCGTTGCCGCGCGCAAGTGAGCGCCGCAGCAGACGGCGTAGGGGCGAATGAGGCAGGAAACAACGCGAGAGGCAGTTTTCGATGGGCGGATTTTACGGTGGAATGGTTGCCGGGGCAGTCTCAGTCCTGGCCATTGGGGCGGTGGTGTCGCTGAACACGCCGCTGTCAACTAAGCCCGAGGTCGCGTCGACCGCGCCCGAATCTCTGGATAACCCATCGCCGACCGATGCAGATGATTTAAACGTGATCGGCAAAGACGCGGATCTTGTTGCACGTCCGGCGCAGGAACCGACCGAGCCTCAGGCCGCGGTGCAGGCTGGTCTTGATGAGGTTGAAGAAAGGCCCGGGACGCTTCCTGATACCGGATCTGCCCCGTCGGTTGTTGAGGCTCCAGCCGCGCCAGAATCGCCTTCGGTGACAGTCGAGGCCGATGCGCCCGCTGCGCAATCTGATCCGGCGTCTGTGGCTGTGGTTCCTCAGCAGGAGGTAGAACCCGATCTGACCGCAGAGACCGTCCAGCCGCCGACACCGAAGCCGCCCGAGACGCCAGAGCCCGCGCCGCAAGTTGCTGAAGCCCCCGAACCGCAGGCGGATGAGGTTCCAGAGCCCGCACCGCAGGCCGCGCCAGTGCCGGATGACACGGAGACGGAAGCCCCCCGGATTGCGGGCCTGCAACCGGAACCACAAGCGCCTGAGATCGAGGAAGAGGTCTCGATCCAGGACAACCCCATCGCGGTTGAAGGGGATGAGGACACGTTACCGCGCAACCAGCCGCGTATCTTCTCGGTACCCGAAGCCCCGTCTGATCAGTCATCGTCGTCTGGAACCCTGGTAGGCAAGCGAGTTGTTCCGTTGACTGAACGCAACAATCCACCTGCCGAAGAGGTCGATACGCAGTCGACCGGATCGGGGAAACCGATTCAGGATTATGCAGCCGAGTTCGACAACCCGGATGACAAGCCATTGATGTCAATCATCCTCATTGACGACGAAGGTGCGTTCGGGGCCGAGGCATTGGCCGATTTCCCCTATCCGATCAGCTTTGCCGTCAGCCCGACCGACCCGCAGGCCGCCGAAAAAATGGCCCGACACCGCGAGGCCGGGTTCGAAGTGCTGGCGCTGGTGGATATGCATCAGGCGGCCAGCGCACAGGATGCAGAGGTGTCGCTGTCAGTCTGGCTAGAGACATTGCACGAGGCAGTCGGGATTCTCGAAGGCGTCGGAACCGGTATTCAGGGAAACCGTAAACTGGCTGATCAGGTTGCCGCAATTGCCGGTGATACCGGTCGCGGTCTGGTGACGCAGGACAGCGGCCTTAACACGGTGCAGAAACTGGCAGCCCGCAATGGCGTACCGTCGGGTGTGGTTTTCCGGGATTTCGACGGCGCAAGGCAGGATGCCACGGTCATGCGCCGTTTTCTGGATCAGGCGGCTTTTCGCGCCGGTCAGGAAGGCGCGGTAGTGATGATGGGACGCCTGCGCCCGGAAACGATTTCGGCCCTGCTGCTGTGGGGGCTTGAGGATCGGGGCAGCCGCGTGGCGATGGCCCCGATCTCGGCGGTCATGATGAGCGAGATTCAGAAGGACGGCAGCGCGCTGGAATACTAGTAAACAGGGCGGCGGGTCCGCGCGGTCTTCTTATCGGTTCCCATTCCCGGTGAACCGCGCCGCATCTGCTGCTGCACGCCGGATAGCGTTCGATTTGTGAACGGTTTCCATATATTCGGCCTCGGGGTCGCTGTCATAGACCACACCACCCCCGGCCTGAATGTAGAGCTTGCTGTCCTTCACAATCGCCGTGCGCAGGGCGATGCACATATCCATGTCGCCGCCCGCGCTGAAATACCCGACGCCACCGCCGTAAACACCGCGCTTTTCGGGTTCCAGCTCATCGATGATTTCCATCGCCCGGACCTTGGGTGCGCCCGAGACAGTTCCGGCAGGCATCCCGGCAAAGAAGGCGTCCAGAGCGTCCTTGTCCCCGGCCAGTTCGCCAACGACATTCGAGACGATGTGCATGACGTGACTATAGCGTTCGATGATGAACTCTTCGGTCGGGCGCACGGTGCCGATCTTGGACACGCGGCCCGTATCGTTGCGCCCCAAATCCAGCAGCATCAGATGCTCGGCCAGTTCCTTTTTGTCGGCCAGCAGATCGACCTCGTTCGCCTTGTCCTCTTCGGGTGTGGCCCCGCGTGGGCGAGTACCCGCGATTGGGCGAATCGTGACCTCGTTTCCGAAGACGCGAACCAGAATCTCGGGGCTGGCCCCGACGACCTGAAAGCCACCGAAGTTGAAGTAGAACATAAACGGCGACGGGTTGGTGCGCCGCAGCGAGCGATAAAGGGCAAACGGAGGTTGCGGAAAATCCTGCGTCCAGCGTTGCGCGGGCACGACCTGAAAGATGTCGCCAGCGCGGATATATTCCTTGGCCTTTTCAACCGCTTCCATATAACCGGATTTGGTGAAATTCGAGACCGGAGGCGCAATTTCATGCGCCTCACCCAGATCGCGGGTTTCGGCGGGCATGGCACGTTCCAGATCGCGCACCGCGTCCATCACGCGTTCGGCTGCCTGCGCATAGGCGGCTTTGGCTGACTGACCTTCGCTGACCCAGGCAGGCGAGACCACAGTCACGTCGCCCTTGACGCCATCGAGAACCGCGATGACCGACGGGCGCAGCATGATCGCATCAGGCAGACCCAGGGGATCGGGGTTCACATCCGGCAGATACTCGACCAGCCGAACCATGTCATAGCCCAGATACCCGAACAGCCCGGCTGCTGCCTGCGGCAGGTCGTTGGGCAGATCGATGCGCGACTCGGCAAGCAAATGGCGCAGATTATCCATCGGATTACCGTCTTGCGGCACAAACGCCTCGCCGTCGAACCGAGCCGAGCGATTGATGGCCGATGTCTCAGCATGGCATCGCCAGATCAGATCGGGCTTCATGCCGATGATCGAATAGCGCCCGCGCACCTCGCCGCCGGTGACGGATTCCAGCATGAAGGCGTCCTGTTGTGCGCCGGTCAGCTTGAGCATCAGCGAAACCGGCGTGTCCAGATCTGCGGCGAGCCGGGTGTAGACGACCTGATTTTCACCCGCATCATAGGCGCGCGCGAAACTGTCGAAATCGGGTGTCAGGGCCATAAGGGTCTCTTTTAGTAGTGCGCCTGAACGGCTTGCAGGGCCTGCTGATCCACGGTCGGGCGGGCGCGGGTCCGTGCGTCGCGCACATAGACGTCAAAGATGTTCTGGGCCAGCGCCTGATTCATTTGCGCCGCCAACGCGTCGTGCATCTGGCGCTGCTCATCCGTCTCGGCAGGGGGCAGAACTTCGTCCAGTCGAACGATCAGGGCGGTGCCTTCGCCAGCAATGACGCGCATCTCTTCGGGTTCCATCTCGAATACCTGCGTCATGAAATCCGCCGGTACGTCATCCAGAAACGCGGTACGGGTCAGGGCATTTTCAACGCGGAACGGCAGGCCCGTGGCCGTGAAATCCCCGTCTGTTGCCAGCTGTGTCAGGACCGATCCCGCCTGCGCCTCAAGCGCCTTTCCGGTTTCTGCCTGTTTCCACGCTTCAGCGACACGGTCGCGGGCGCTGTCCAGAGGTTCAGGTCTTGGTGGCAGTTCTTCGTTCAGACGCAGGGCAAAGATCGAGCCGTCTTCGAGGAAAGCAACTTCGGGGAAATCGCCCTCCTGCACGGATTCGGCCACGCTTCGGAAACCGTCATAGGCGGCGACACCCTGATCGCTTTGCTGCGTCCAGTCGATGGTACCGAGTTCCATATCTGTTTCGCCAACAAGCTCTTCCAGCGTGGCACCGCCTGCCAGCAAGTCATTGATATCTTCGGCCTGCGCCTCGATCAGGCGGCGGGCGCGATCTGCGGCAAGCTCTTCACGCAGCTCGGGCTCGGCGTCTTCGAAGGTCACGACATTTTCTGCCAGCGACCCGTTGATGCGAAACAGGGCAGGGCCGAAATTCGAAGGGAGCGGGCCGACGACCTCGTCCAGCTGGGCAGCAAATACTCCGTCGGCGGCATCGCCCAGATCGTCGCGGGTGACATCGCCCAGATCGACATCGCTCAGCTCAAGTTCGCGATCCCGGACCAGTTGTTCGAAGGTCGTGCCGCCAACTTCCAGCTGCGCCAGCGCTTCGGTGGCGGCGGTTTCGTCAGAGAACACCAGTCGTTCGACCAGACGGCGCTCGGGTTGTTGATACTGTGCGGACCGTTCGTCATAGCGGCGGCGTAGCGCGTCCTCGTCAACTTCGACTGTATCCAGCAACATCTCGGGTGACAGGATTGCATAGGTCAGCTGCTTGGTGCGGGGCAGGGTGAAAACGTCTGCGTTTTCATCGTAATAGGTCTGAATCTGTGCGTCGGTGGGATCTGGGACGGAAATTGTCAGCGCGTCTGACGACAGCGTCGCAACGGTGAAGCTGCGGCGCGCCAGTACATAATTTGCCAGCGCGTCGGTCAAAGCGGCGGGCATTTCAACGCCGCCCATGACAGCACCCTGAACGATGGTGCGGGCGGATTCCTTGCGCAGGTCCGATTCAAATTCAGAATCGTTCATACCCACCTGATCCAGTTGAAAGCGATAGGCTTCGCGGTCGAATGTACCGTCAACGCCCTGAAAGGCCGGGATCTGCACAATCTCTTGCTGCAGGTTTTCGTCGCCGATGGAAATCCCCAACTGCCCGACCTCGTTATCCAAGGCGGCCAGAGCAACCAGACGCGATAGAGCCTGCTGATCCAGCCCAAGCGCTTGCGCCTGTGACATTTGCAGGGGTTGTCCGGTCTGTGCTTCTACCGCTCGAATTTCACGTTGCAGTTCGCGTACGTACTCATCGACAGACACGCTTTCGTTCCCGACTTGCGCGACGCTGCGCACCGTGCCTGTCAGGCTGGTCGCACCGAACCCGGCGAGGCCCAGCATCAAAAGGCCCATGAGTATCCAGACAAAGGTCTTTGATAGGTTTTTCATGCCTGCGGCCATGGTGCCCTCTTGTTTGGTGGTGGCGGGTGTTGCCCTGTTGGTTGCGGCCCTGAATACGATGCGGGCAGCCGGGGGGCAAGGTCAGAAGGGCAGCGCCTGCAAACGGTCAAAAAGCTGCGCGATGCCAGCCCGGTCCAGATTGGCGAAAGCGATGCGGACCTGCCGCTTGCCGGCTGGATCATGATCTGGCATGAACATGGTCCCCGGCAGCAACAGGATACCGGCCTCAGGCACCAGTTTCTGTGCAAGTTCGTCCGATCCCATGTCAAACGGATGTTCCAGATAGGCGAAATATGCGCCCAGTCCCAGCAACCGCCAGCCTTTTGCTTCGAGCCGAGGCATCCCTTCGGTGATCGCCGCGCGGCGATCCAGAATTTCGTTCCGCTCGTCCGCGAGCCATTGGGTCAGGTTTTGCATACCCCAAAGGGCGGCGAATTGCCCGATTTGACCTGGGCAGATTGCAACCGTGTCGAGGAATTTTTCGATTTCCGCTAGTAAATCAGAACCGGTCGCCATTGCGCCGACGCGGTGCCCGGTCAGGCGGTAGGCTTTGGAAAAGGAGTAGAGATGGATCAGAGTTTTGTCCCAGTCCTGTTGCTGGAACAAGTCATGCGGTGGGCCGTTGCGACTGTCGAAATCGCGATAGGTCTCATCCACCAGCAGGCGAATGCCGGTTTGTCGCGCCAGATCGTAAAAGGCCCGGACCAGTTCGGCAGAGTATTCGACGCCGCCGGGATTGTTCGGTGTCACAAGCGCAATCGCACGGGTTCTGTCGGTCATCAAGGCACGGGCTTTTTCGGGATCCGGCAACAAATCGTCTCCGGTCGGCAAGTCAACGGCTTTGACACCAGCCATGTCCTGCCACATCTTGTGATTGAAATACCATGGCGTCGGCAGGATAACTTCGTCTCCCTCGTCGGTGATCGCCGAGATCGCTGCCGAAAACGCCTGATTGCAGCCAGACGTAATCGCAATCTGATCCGTCGAGATATGTGAGCCATAATGGTGCCCTATCTGCGCGGCCAACCCGGTTCGCAGATCGTCGTTGCCCAGAACCGGGCCATACAGATGCGCGCTGTCTTCGTTCACAGCGAACTCGGCCATTGCCTGCCGCAGGGCAAGTGGCGGCGGATCGACCGGCGCGGCTTGGCTGACATTGATCAGAGGCCTGTCGGTCGGGAAACTGACACCGTCAAGCCAGCGCCGCGCCTCCATCACCGGAGGGGGGAAGGTGGCGGCGGTGCGTGTGTGGCTCATGCGGTATTTTGCGAGGCTCTGCCTCGCGCTCCGAGGTATTTTTGAACAGAAGAAGGATCAGTCGGTGCCGCGATAGGGTTCGACATATTGCAGGGCCATGTCCCAGGGGAAGAATATCCAGGTGTCCTGAGAGACCTCGGTGATGAACGTATCGACCATAGGGCGGCCTTTGGGTTTGGCGTAGACGGTGGCGAAATGGGCGTTGGGGTACATGTCGCGCACCAGTTCCAGCGTTTTGCCGCTGTCGACCAGATCGTCGATGATCAGAACGCCGGTGCCGTCGCCCATCAGGTCGGCATTGGGGGCCTTAAGTACCTCGGCCTCGCCCTGTGCCTGATGATGGTAGGATTTAACACTGACTGTATCGACGGTGCGAATGTCCAGTTCCCGGCTGACAATCATCGCGGGTGCCATGCCGCCGCGGGTAATGGCTACGACTGCCCGCCAGGCTCCGTCGTCGGGGCCTTGCCCGTCCAACCGCCAGGCCAGCGCACGTGAGTCGCGATGAATTTGATCCCAGCTGATGTGAAAGCCTTTTTCATGGGGCAGGCGGTCCTTGGCGCTCATGGTTTAACCCTTTTCAACGTCTGGTGCATCGACGGCCTTCATGCCGACGATGTGATAGCCCGAATCCACATGCAGGTTCTCTCCGGTCACGCCGCTGCTGAGGTCGGACAGGAGATAGAGAGCGGATTTGCCGACGTCATCAATGGTCACGTTGCGGCGCAGCGGTGAATTATATTCGTTCCACTTCATGATATAGCGGAAATCGCCGATGCCGCTGGCGGCCAACGTCTTGATCGGACCCGCTGAGATCGCATTGACGCGGATGCCGTCCTTGCCCAAATCCTCTGCCAGATATTTGACCGATGCCTCAAGCGCCGCTTTTGCAACACCCATGACATTATAGTGCGGCATCACCTGTTCAGCACCGTAGTAGGTCAGGGTGATGGCACTGCCGCCTTCACCCATCATCTTTTCCGCGCGCTGCATCACGGCGGTGAACGAATAGACTGACACATCCATGGTCAGGTTAAAGTTGGCGCGGCTGGTATCGACATAGCGGCCGCGCAACTCATTCTTGTCGGAAAAGCCGATGGCATGGACGACGAAATCCAGCTTGCCCCATTTCTGTTCCAGCGCGGCGAACAGTCCGTCGATGGACTCTTCGTCGCTCACATCACAAGGCAGTACGATTTCGCTGCCCAGTTGCGCAGCCAACGGATCGACGCGTTTTTTCAGGGCATCGCCCTGATAAGAAAAAGCCAGCTCGGCCCCGGCATCGGACAAGGCGCGGGCAATGCCCCATGCGATTGATTTGTCATTGGCCAGTCCCATGATGAGGCCGCGTTTTCCGGCCATCAACTGATTTGACATCTTCGGTTCTCCGCCTCTCGTCGCGATTATGTTCGGTTGGTTTATGCCATTGATTGCCCTGCATCAAGGCCATCCGCCCTTGCCCACAGCGGGTTCTCGCCTTACTGTCGGAAACAATTGTTTCCAGGGGATGGAAATGAACGAGCGTAACGGCATTTTCGCTGGCTCTGATCCGTTTGAGATTGCGGGTCGGTGGCTGGTAGAGGCCGAGAAAACAGAGCCGAATGATCCGAATGCGATTGCACTTGCAACCGTAGACAATGATGGCTTGCCCAATGTTCGTATGGTGTTGCTGAAAGAGATCGAGGCTGGCGCCTTTGTGTTCTATACCAACTATCTCAGCGCCAAGGCGGAAGAGCTTGAGACTGCCGGAAAAGCGGCATTTGTGATGCATTGGAAATCATTGCGGCGTCAGATTCGCGTTCGTGGTACAATTAGCCGTGAAGACGGGCCTCAGGCGGATGAGTATTATGCTTCACGCTCGCTCAAAAGCAGATTGGGGGCCTGGGCGTCGCGCCAGTCGCAGCCGCTGGAGAGCCGGGCTTCGCTGATGGCAGAAGTTGCCAAGGTAACGGCAAGGCTTGGTCCCAACCCGCCGCGACCTGATTTTTGGGGCGGCTACAGATTGACGCCGGTCGAGATAGAGTTTTGGGCCGATGGAGCGTTCCGGCTGCATGACAGGTTTCGCTGGACCCGGAATGCACAGGGCTCTGAATGGCAAGTGCAGAGGTTAAATCCATGACACTCACGTTTCGTGAATTGCAACAGCCCAGAATCAAAGGACTTTTTCGGCTTGAAATTGCGAGCCATTTGCATCAACAACGGACCCCTGACGACTTGCGTTTTATCGTGATGGGAAAACCGTGCCAGAAGATTTGAACAGCATGTATCGCGTCCGTGGACACGTTAAATGGTTCGACCCCGCCAAGGGGTACGGATTTGTTGTGTCCGAAGAAGGCGGGCCTGACATTCTGTTGCACGTGAATGTCCTGCGCAATTTCGGGCAAAGCTCAGTCGCGGATGGCGCTGGCATCGAGATTATGACCCATCGTACCGACCGCGGCGTTCAGGCGGTCGAGGTTGTCAGCGTCGATCCGCCAGAACGCGCCGATACGCTGATGTTGGCCGATTTTGCCGAGCTTGATCCCGGCGTGATCGCGCAAGCTCCGTTAGAGGCTGCGCGGGTAAAGTGGTTCGACAAGGGCAAGGGCTTTGGCTTTGCCAATGTATTCGGCAGCGGCGAAGACGTGTTCCTGCATATCGAAGTTCTGCGCCGGTCCGGTCTGGCTGACCTGCAGCCGGGCGAAGCACTTGCGATGCGGGTCATCGACGGCAAACGGGGCCGGATGGCTGCGCAGGTGCTGGCTTGGGAGGCTGCCCTGAACGGGTAATCCGCTGAATGAAGACACTTGTCCTGGCCATTGCGACCCTGTTTCTTTGTTTTAGCGCCATCGCCCGGGCCGAGTGCCGCCCGGACCGCGTCGAATTGCGCAATGATGTTGCGCAGATCCGGTTCGATGTCGAATTGGCGCTGACCCCTCAGGAAAGATCGCGCGGCCTTATGTTTCGCGAACACTTACCGAACCGGGCAGGGATGTTGTTCATATTCGACCCGCCGCAGCGCGTCGCGTTCTGGATGAAGAACACCCTTATCCCTCTGGATATGATTTTTACGGATCGCGCGGGAATCGTTACGCGTGTTCACGAAGGGGCCATTCCGGGCGATCTGACCCTGATTGAAGGCGGCGAATCGGTTTACGCGGTATTGGAAATCAACGCGGGGTTGGCTGATCGCTATGGCATAGGTCCGGGAACGCAGATGCGTCACGAAGTTTTTTCGCAGGGTCCCGCAATTTGGCCCTGTTAGGGCTTTTCAAATCGGAACAGCATGTTTAGGAAGGCGCACGGTCCGGGGCGTGGCGCAGTCTGGTAGCGCACCTGTTTTGGGTACAGGGGGTCGTAGGTTCGAATCCTGCCGCCCCGACCACTTCTTCTTTCAGATCGGAGTCCCGCCATATCTGGCGTAAAGGCGGCTGAAGTCCCGGTCCAGCGTTTCGCTTTCCACCGGAATTCTTAGCGTTTGCCCGTCTTTTTGCGGAACGATGAAGAACAAGTCCGCATCAACCCGGTAGCCAAGCTGGTTTCTTGTGGAACTCAACCGCGTCACGATCCGCGGCAAATTTTGGGGATAACCGTCAAAGGATAGAATCAGGAATGCGGTTGCTTCGGGTGAAAGTTGTTCACGACATTCAAAACTACCATTCCCGGCTTTAACATAATCTTCGCCGGGACCGGTGCAGTCGGTCTGGAACGATTTGAACATTTGTTTCGGGTATGCAGAGAACTGGGCGCTGCGCGCTCCGTGAGGGTCCTCCTGTGTCGCACAGGACACGGTCAATGCCAGCACAGGAAGTAATCGCAACAAATGCATACCAATACCATTCCCCAGTCCAAAGTGGCCTGTCCTTTTGACTATGGCATGTGACTTGCGCCAGCTGCGATGATTCTCTGAAATCGCCGTTAACTTCAAACTGGATGCTTTGATTGCCGTAAACTGCCTGTCAAAAACGAAAATTCGTTTTTGAGCTTTGACTGCGCGGCGATGGATCGTCTGTGGACGGGTTGTGGAGGAATCGGTTTGCGGCGATTTCCTGCCGATCATTGAATGTTGGTCAATAAAAAAGATTTCAAGAAACGCTGAAAAAGGCCGTTGACCAACTATGGCAATATACGTCAGATTGTATGGGCCGAAGGATGCGCCACTATATCTGGTAGGTAGTGATCAGAAGATGGCGCCGGGCAAGGGACGGATAGCAAACCATTAAGACGTGCAACCGGTGTGTCGGTTTTGCGCTGTGCGGAGCAGCGGATGGTCCCTTGTGTCTGGAATCACAAGGCAAGGCGGGTGGCACCCCGCACCATAATATTTAGTGCCTGAGACTAGAATTTGGACAGATTGAAGCTGGGGCAGCGGAAATGAAGATTGAAAGAAAGTTCACCAAACCAGGTCAAGAAGCCTATGCCGAGCTGGATTTCGTGTCCGCGACCTCGGAAATCCGCAATCCTGATGGCACGATCGTGTTTCGCCTGGACGAAATCGAAGTTCCTGCAAAGTGGAGCCAGGTGGCCAGCGACGTCATCGCGCAGAAGTACTTTCGTAAGGCCGGTGTTCCGTCCGCTCTGAAAAAAGTCAAAGAAAAAGGCGTCCCGGAATTTCTGTGGCGTTCGGTTCCTGCCGAAGGCGCAGAGTTCACTGGCGAAACCTCGTCCAAGCAGGTGTTCGACCGTCTGGCGGGCGCGTGGGCCTATTGGGGCTGGAAGGGCGGCTATTTTTCGACTGAAGAAGACGCACGCGCCTATTTTGACGAGATGCGCTATATGCTGGCGACCCAGCGCGCGGCCCCGAACTCACCTCAGTGGTTCAACACCGGTCTGCACTGGGCCTATGGCATCGATGGCCCGGCACAAGGGCACCACTATGTCGATTACAAAACTGGCAAACTGACCAAATCGAAATCCGCTTACGAGCATCCGCAACCGCACGCCTGTTTCATCCAGTCCGTCGACGATGATCTGGTGAACGAAGGCGGCATCATGGACCTGTGGGTGCGCGAGGCGCGCCTGTTCAAATACGGCTCGGGCACAGGGACCAATTTCAGCCATCTGCGCGCGGAAGGCGAAGCGCTGTCGGGTGGCGGAAAATCCTCGGGCCTGATGGGCTTTCTCAAGATCGGCGACCGCGCCGCTGGCGCGATCAAATCAGGCGGGACAACCCGTCGAGCAGCAAAGATGGTGATCGTCGACGCAGATCATCCGGATATCGAGCAGTTCATTGAATGGAAGGTGCTCGAAGAGCAAAAAGTGGCCTCGATCGTTGCCGGATCGAAGATGCACGAGAAAATGCTGAACGGCATTTTCGAGGCCATCCGGTCGTGGGATGGGTCTGCTGATGACGCCCACGATCCGAACGCGAATGATGCGTTGAAAAAGGCGGTGCGCGAGGCCAAAAAGGTCGCGATCCCCGAGACTTACATCAAGCGCGTGCTGGACTATGCCAAACAGGGCCACGACAGCATCGAATTCCCGACCTATGACACGGACTGGGATTCGGAAGCCTACAGCTCGGTTTCGGGTCAGAACTCGAACAACTCGATCCGTGTGACCAATGCGTTCCTGACCGCCGTCGAAAAAGACGCGGATTGGGAGTTGATCAACCGGACCGACGGTAAGGTCGCCAAGACCGTCAAGGCGCGCGATCTGTGGGAAAAGGTCGGCCACGCTGCTTGGGCCTGTGCCGATCCGGGCATCCAGTTCCACGACACCGTTAACGAATGGCACACGTGCCCCGAAGACGGCGAGATTCGCGGCTCGAACCCGTGCTCGGAATACATGTTCCTCGATGACACGGCCTGTAACCTGGCGTCGATGAACCTGCTGACCTTCCTCAAGGATGGTGAGTTTCAGGCGGCGGATTACATGCACGCTTCGCGCCTGTGGACCCTGACGCTGGAAATCTCGGTGACAATGGCGCAGTTCCCGTCCAAGGAAATCGCGCAACTGTCCTATGACTTCCGCACGCTGGGTCTGGGCTATGCCAATATCGGCGGGCTGCTGATGAACATGGGTTACAGCTACGACTCGGATGAGGGCCGGGCGATCTGTGGTGCGCTGACCGCGATCATGACCGGTGTGGCTTATGCGACATCGGCTGAGATTGCGGGAGAATTAGGCGCGTTCAAAGGCTATGAGCGCAACGCAGACTACATGCTGCGTGTCATCCGCAACCACCGCCGCGCGTCACAGGGCGTGACCGAGGGGTATGAGAAATTGGCCGTGAAGCCGGTTCCTCTGGACCACGGCAACTGCCCTGACAAACGTCTGGTCGATCTGGCCATGTCGGCTTGGGATGAGGCACTGAGCCTTGGTGAGAAGAACGGTTACCGCAACGCGCAGGCCACCGTGATC
The DNA here is from genome assembly GCF_056534225.1 of Ruegeria sp. E1. Classification (NCBI taxonomy): domain Bacteria; kingdom Pseudomonadati; phylum Pseudomonadota; class Alphaproteobacteria; order Rhodobacterales; family Roseobacteraceae; genus Ruegeria; species Ruegeria sp. E1. The sequence continues at coordinate 389,338 of NZ_JBQFPE010000001.1, forward strand.
GCGCCGACCGGCACCATTGGTCTGGTGATGGATTGCGACACGACCGGGATTGAGCCGGACTTTGCGCTGGTCAAATTCAAGAAGCTGGCCGGTGGCGGTTACTTCAAGATCATCAACCGCTCGGTGCCGTCGGCGCTGGAGAAGCTGGGCTATTCCTCGGCTCAGATCGAAGAGATCGTGGGCTACGCGGTTGGCCACGGTACCATCGGCAACGCGCCGGGGATCAACCACACCTCGCTGACCGGTCACGGCTTTGGTCCGAATGAGTTGGCCAAGGTGGATGCCGCGCTGGAAAGCGCCTTTGATATCCGGTTCGTCTTCAACCAGTGGACACTGGGCGAAGACTTCTGCACCGGCGTTCTGGGCATTCCGGCGACCAAGCTGAATGACCCGACCTTCGACCTGCTGCGCCATCTGGGCTTTACCAAAGCGGATATCGAAGCGGCCAACGACCATGTTTGCGGAACCATGACGCTGGAAGGTGCGCCGCACCTGAAAGAGGAACACTACGCGATCTTCGACTGCGCCAACCCGTGCGGAAAGAAAGGCAAGCGTTTCCTCGGGGTTGATAGCCACATCACCATGATGGCGGCCGCGCAGAGCTTCATCTCGGGCGCGATCTCGAAGACGATCAATATGCCGAATGACGCGACCATCGAGGATTGCCAGAAGGCATACGAACTCAGCTGGTCGCTGGGTGTGAAGGCCAACGCGCTGTACCGCGACGGATCGAAACTGTCTCAGCCTCTGGCAGCGGCGCTGGTCGAGGATGACGACGAGGCGGCAGAAGTGCTTGAAAGCGGTTCGACGCATGAAAAAGCCGTCGTTCTGGCCGAGAAGGTGATCGAGAAGGTTGTGGTCAAGGAAATGATCCGCAGCCACCGCGAGAAACTGCCGCATCGTCGCAAGGGTTACACCCAAAAGGCAATCGTGGGCGGCCACAAGGTTTACCTGCGCACCGGAGAGTTCGAAGATGGCAAGCTGGGCGAGATTTTCATCGACATGCACAAGGAAGGCGCTGGCTTCCGGGCGATGATGAACAACTTTGCCATCGCGGTTTCAGTTGGCCTGCAATACGGTGTTCCACTGGAAGAGTTCGTCGATGCCTTCACCTTCACCAAGTTCGAACCGGCGGGGATGGTGCAGGGCAACGACTCGATCAAGAACGCGACGTCGATATTGGATTATATCTTCCGCGAACTGGCCGTGTCCTATCTGGACCGCACCGATCTGGCGCATGTGAAACCCGAAGGTGCAACCTTTGATGATCTGGGTCGCGGTGAAGAGGATGGTCTGTCGAACGTCTCGGAAATCAGTGAAAGCGCGGCAACCAAGTCCCTGGAAGTGCTGAAACAAATCAGCTCAACCGGGTATCTGCGCAAGCGTCTGCCGCAGGATCTGATGGTTCTGAACGGAGGTCAGTCAGATGTGACTGGCATGGCGGAAACCGCCGCGCAGTTCGACGCCCCTGCAGAAACCGCCGTCGCAACCGGTATGGACGCGCGCACCAAAGCCAAGATGCAGGGTTACGAGGGCGACCCCTGTGGCGAATGCGGAAACTATACGCTGGTGCGCAACGGCACCTGCATGAAGTGCAACACCTGCGGCGCGACAAGCGGGTGTAGCTGAGTTCAGCGCCCCGGCACCCCGGGGCGCAGGGGTCGGACGCTGCCACAGTGACCGGCCCCGACGAATACGGAGCAAGGCGCTGAGACTTACCGTCAATGCCTTGGTCCATGCGGCCGACATGCCCGTGTTGGCCACAAACAGGGTGGGGCGGAATATTTGCTCCCTCCCACTCTTTCACGGGGCGGGTGCGCTCGTCCCATGCGCAGTCCAGGCCGCAGGCAAAAAAACACCGGGCGGTCAACGAAATGAGCCTGGAAGGCGAAACTGACAGGGGGCTTCGGCCCCCTTTCTTTTTAGATGCTCCTGAGTCGGCGATCCGGCGGCGCATTGCTGGATTGACGTTCGAGCGTAGGGAAAATTTCGCCGATCATTCGAGCGCCCATTTCGCCCAGCGGTTGATTGCGGATGCGACTCGGACAAACACGCGGAGAATGGCGCGAACTGCGCAATCGGACCTCGCTTGAGTGACAGAGACGACCAAACCCATGTTTGTGGTGTTCGTCCGGACAAGAAACACAGAAATTCACTCAGGAGGCACAAACATGAAACCGCAATATCTGGTTGGTATCGCAGCAATTGCGATCGGACTTCCGGCACTGGTCAACGCCCAGTCCAGCGCGGATACGAACGGCGATGGTGTTCTGACCATCGAAGAAGTTCAGGCTGTGATGCCCGAAGTCGATACGGATGGCTTCTCGGCGATGGATGCGAATGGCGATGGCGCATTGGACGCAGATGAAATCGCGGTCGCACAAGAGGCGGGATTGCTTCCGCCCAACAACGGCTGATGCAACCTTGATTTTGATGGCCCGCCCAGTGGTGGGCCATCAGTTTCAACGCGTTATGCTGGCAAGTGAATGTTGAATCTATCGCGAATCTCAGCGTCCAGAGCAGCATCAAATCGCGCTGGTGACCTTTCTCTCAGAATTTCGGTTTTCCGTGCAATCGCCTTTTCGATTAGATCAGGCTTGTCGAGTTCCGCCCATTCTTTTGGCGAAGTGCGATCCCCCAAAGCGGGATAAACGTAATCGGATTGCATTCTGCCCAGAGTTTCGTCTGTACCAAGATAGTGACCAGGGCCGCCCAGACAAACCTGCGCCATCTGTTCAAGCGCGAGGGTGTCATCATTCACTTCGATTCCGCGTACACAGCGCTGTGCCTGCCCGATCAGGTCATCACCAAGGATCAGCGACTCGTGGCAGAACCCAAGCAGCGAAGAGTGCATTCCCGCTGCTTCGTACACCATATTCAACCCGGCCAATCCGGTCATGACGTTTGAACACATCTGTTCCCACCCGGCCTGCATGTCGGGTAGTTTCGAATCCGAAGCACCGGCTGCAGCACCTCCGGGCAGGCCGTAGAATTTGTGCATCTGGGCACATCCCGCGCTGAGTAAGGCTTGCTCGCCCGAACCCACGGTCATCGCTCCGGTTCGCAGGTCCAGCCCAAAAGGCCAAGTGCCAAAAATCGCGGGTGCACCGGGGGTTACAGCGTTTACATAAACCAGGCCAGCAAGACACTCTGCGGTGGCTTGCGCGATTGCACCTGCGATTGACGAAGGGGCGGTTGCTCCGGCCATGCCGGCAGAGAGCAGCAGGACCGGCATTCCGGCCTTGATGCATTCTTCCATCACCTGACAGCTTTCGGTCGCGAATTTCATCGGCGGGACCACAAAGCAGTTGGAATTGGAGACAAACGGACGCGCGCGCCATTTATCCTCGCCACCAGCGATCATGTGCAGCATTTCGACCGCAGGTGCCACATAGCTGGGATCGGTAAACGACGTGCCGAGATGCTTATGAGATCCAGAACAGCAAGCATAAATCGTGTTCAGGTCCATCTCCATATTGTCGGTGATGTCGCGGCAGACCATGGGGCGCTGAACAAAGTGGATATTGTCGAGTTGTTCGCAAATGCGCGCTGCATCGTGCAGATCCTGAACGGTTGAGTCACGATATTCGCGGCCGTGGACGTCAACCATATGTACAGCCGCGCCAGCGGTTCCATAGTGAACCCGGTTTCCCTCCAGCAACAGGTCGGTATTGCCGTCGCGGCTGAACAGCGTGATGGATCGATTGGCTTTGGCCAGCACATCCTCGACCACAGAGGAGGGAAAACGAATTCGACCGTCATCCCCAAGGATGCATCCGGCGTTTACAAGATAGTTGATACCGCTTTCAGGAGCATCAGCAAGACCAATAGTTTCAAGGGCTTGCAGCGCAGTCTTATGGATACGCTCCATGTCGTTCTGACTGAGGGGTTTATAGGTTCCGCCTTCCATGCCGGGACGGACTGGTCGAAGGTGATCCGGCAGCGCTGTTGCTCGGGCGGCGCGACGTGCGGCGCGACCTCCGCTGCGGGAAGAATTGCGGGGTTGATCATTCATGTCGGGATTCCGAATATCTGAGCGGGTAAGAACGGTTTGGCGGAGAAATCCGTTACGGACGACCGCGCGCGGCCCGACCCCGGTCAGCACCGATGGTTCTGCTGATCAACTGGATCTTCCAGACTTCATTCTGCATCGGTTTCCTCGATAGCTCATGTAAAGTCTTCCAATGGAGCGCGACAAAATCTGTCCTGTTTACGACCTGCCGAAATATATTATCTTACGCAAAATCACCGTTGGGTTGCAGTTCTGCATCATTAACAACATGTGATAATGTTTTTTCCCGTCAGGATAGAATTCTGTTAAGATAAGCATAGTTATTTAGAGACGTGACTTGTTTTTTCGATGATTCCGGGACTGTCAGGCGATACCTGTTCGAACCGGCTCAGGATTTGCGGAGGACCGCGTGAAGGGCATAACGGCTGCACTCGCCGCATTGACACTGATAGGCGCAACGCCCGTTCTAGCCGAGGATTGGACCGGCCCCTATGCGGGATTCAGCTTTGGCTATGCGGATGCCGATGGCCCGGATGGGATCGGTGGAAGCGATGCTGCATTTGGGCCCCATATCGGATATGACTTCGACTTTGGCAGTTTCGTCCTGGGAGGAGAGCTGGAATACAATCGCCTGAATCTTGATCTAGGCGAAGGCGAGGGCAGCCTGGACAGTGTTTCCCGTCTGAAACTGCGAGGTGGTTACGATTTCGGCTCGGCGTTGGGTTATGTGGTTGTCGGGACGGCCCGCGCTGATACGTCGGGTGACAGCGACACCGCTGCGGTCTACGGGATCGGCGTCGCCTATCCGGTGAGTGACAGATTCGTCATCAGTGGCGAGGCGCTGCGGCAGGATTTCGATATTCAGTCGCGACCGAGCGGATCGCTGGATACCAGCGTTTTCAACCTTCGCACGACCTTCCGGTTCTAAAAGTTATGCCGCACCGCGGTTTGAGGCCAGCTTTGCAGCGAAACCGCACAATGTCTGCAGGGCATTGGTGAACTTCTGATCATCTATTGTCATTGCAACGCGGATATGCCCTGCGGCTGCCGCACCAAAGCTTTCACCGGGCATGACCGCGATTGAATGCGCGTCCAGCAACGCGTTGGCGAAGGCATTCCCGCTTAACCCGGTGGCCCGAATATCCAGCATCAAATACATCGCGCCCTGAGCCGGGATCAATCCTACGATCTGCTGAGCGGACAAAACCTGCATGGCAAGCGATCGGCGGCGGAGGAAAGGGGCCGAGACCTTGTTTTCCAGCTCTTGTCCGGCAGTCAGAGCAAAGCTCGCTGCGTCCTGAATGAAACCCGGCACACCATAGGTGGTATGGGTGGCAAGGTTGATCAGATGTTCTACAACCTCTTCCGGGCCAATGATCCAGCCGCAGCGCGACCCGGTCATCGCGTGAGATTTGGACATCGAGCCGATGACCAAAGTGCGCTCGACCATGTCGGGCAAGGCGCGTGGGGACAAATGGCTGCCCTGCCAGATCTGCGTGTCATAGACCTCATCCGAGATCAGCCACAGGTCGCGCTGTTTGCAGACACCTACGACGCTGTGCAGGGTTTCGGCAGAATAGACAACGCCGGTTGGATTGTTCGGTGTATTGATCAACAGGGAAACCGCGCCGTCCGCCTGTGCCTCAATGTCACTGGCCCGGGGTTGAAAGGCGTCCTCTGCTCGGGTCTGGACCGGTCTGGCAATAGCGCCCGCGCCCCGGATCGTGCCGGGATAAGTAGCGTAATACGGGTCGAGATACAGGCCGATATCGCCGGGATCGCACAAAGCCATATGCGCTGCAAACAGCGCTGACTGCCCCCCTGGGGTAATCATCACATTGTCGCGCGTTGTTTTCACGCCGGTGCGGATTTGCGCGCGCGCCGCGACCGTGTCACGCAGCAGATCGGTCCCGGGAACCATGGCATAGCCTGTGTGACCGTCGCGCGCTGATACGTCCATTGCGTTCAGAATGCTCGGATCGGTACAAATATCGTGCTCGCCGATGGTCAGTTCGATCACTGCCTGACCTTCGGCGACCATCCGGCGCGCGCGGTAAAAAACCTCCCATCCATCCGAGCCGCCATCGGTCAGATGTGTAATGCGATGCGACAGCTTCATGGTGCCTCCGTCAACCCTCTGGGCGAAATGGGGCAGAGCTGATCTGTTTTGTCAATCAAAGTCGCGGTTTGCCGTTTGCGCCGCTTACAGCTTTTTGGTTTCGTTCCGATAGTACTTCGCCATCAGGACAACGATCTGAATGAGGCGCAAGATCACGAGGAACGGGCTACCCGGGCTGGTGCCGGGGTGGGTATCCTTGCTCTTGGAAATCTTTGCGAGTGTTTGCGCCTTTTTGAACGCCGCAGCCATATATCGTTTTTCGAAGGTTTTGACCTGGCCCCGGAAGTTGTCGGCGGCCTTCTTCCGTTCGGTCCGCGACAGCATTTTGATGTTTTTCGAGGCTAATGCCAGAATGCTGCGCAACTCTTTGTCGACCTCGGTCATCGATTTGAGCGCCTTATTGGATTCGCGCAGCAGCGTTGTCGAGTCCAGCATCGGCGACCCTGAAAGCTTGATCATCAGATCCAGTTGCTTGAGTACCGGACCCATTTTCCGTTCAAGGACAAGGATGCGCTTGCTTGTTTGGCTGAGGAAGAAGAGGTTCTTTGCGTCGGATTTCTTTAACATGAATGCACCTGCAAAAATTTACGCTGGGCACATTTTATCATTTCTACGGGTTGGCGCATAGAACAGCATCTGTTAGCGTGCGCGCATGAACCCGATGACTTGCATCATTACCTGCTGCATTCCCTGCTGATTTATCAAGCGGGCCGGTTTCTTTCGTTTTCATCTCTGAGACAAGTTGCTAAGCCCGCGCCAGCGCGAGACGTTTACGCTTAGGAGCAAGACCAGATGACGATGATCAAACTGCACAACACGCGGACGCGGGCGAAAGAGGATTTCGCACCGATCGACCCTGAAGATGTGCGGATGTATGTCTGCGGCCCGACAGTGTACGACCGGGCGCATCTGGGAAACGCGCGCCCCGTAGTTGTGTTTGATGTGTTGTACCGCCTGTTGCGTCATGTTTATGGCGCTGATCAGGTGACCTATGTGCGCAATTTCACCGACGTGGATGACAAGATCAACGCCACTGCGCTGGCCCGCAAACAGGCCGGAGCCGAAGGAACGCTTGTGCAGTTGGTTCAGGAACGGTCCGACGAAACCATTGGCTGGTATCTGCATGACATGGGGGCGCTGGGTGCGCTTGAGCCAGACGAGATGCCGCGTGCCACGCAGTTCATTGTGCAGATGGTTGCGATGATCGAAGACCTGATCGCAAAGGGTCACGCCTATGAGGCCGAGGGACATGTGCTATTCGCGGTCGATACGTGGAAAGACGATTACGGCAGGCTGTCGGGCCGGTCTGTGGACGACATGATCGCGGGCGCGCGCGTTGAGGTTGCGCCCTACAAGAAGAACCCTATGGACTTTGTTCTGTGGAAACCTTCGACCGATGATCTGCCGGGGTGGGACAGCCCATGGGGCCGGGGGCGCCCTGGCTGGCATATCGAATGCTCGGCCATGAGCTATGAGTTGCTGGGCGAGAGTTTTGACATTCACGGCGGTGGGAACGATCTGATGTTCCCCCATCATGAGAACGAGATCGCGCAAAGCCGGTGCGCGCATCCCCAGGGTGAGTTTGCGCGGGTCTGGCTGCATAATGAAATGCTACAGGTCGAGGGCAAGAAAATGTCCAAGTCGCTGGGCAATTTCTTTACGGTGCACGACTTGCTGGAACAGGGTGTCCCGGGTGAAGTGATCCGCTTTGTGTTCTTGCAGACTCACTATCGCAAGCCGATGGACTGGACCGAAAAAAAAGCGCGTGAGGCTGAGGCGACGCTGCGCAAGTGGCGGGCGCTGACAGCGGGCATCGAGCCCGCAGCCAGCGCGGCCCCCGCGGTCATCGATGCGCTTGGGGATGATCTGAACACGGCTGGGGCCATCGCCGAACTGCACCGTCTTGCGGCTGCCGGTGATGGGCCGGGCCTGTTGGCCGGTGCGTGGGTGCTGGGGCTTTTGACTGATGAGATGGGCGCCTGGACCACCGCTGGGGCGGCGGACTTTTCTTCGTATGAAGAAAAGCTTGCGAAGGCGCGAGCGGCGGCCATGATCAGCAAGGATTTTTCCGAAGTTGATCGCCTGAAATCCCTGTTCATCGCCGCTGGTGTTGAAGTCCGCATGAGCAAGGATACGGTCAAACTGGTCCCTGGGGCCGGTTTTGACCCCTCAAAACTGGAAAACATCTAAGCCGCTGATCCGCCCGAATACGCCAGAGAGCCAGACATGACCAAAACCCGCCTCTATCTTTATGACACCACCCTGCGCGACGGGCAGCAAACGCAGGGCGTACAGTTCTCGACCGCCGAAAAAATCCAGATCACACAGGCGCTGGACGCGTTGGGCATTGATCATATCGAAGGCGGGTGGCCCGGTGCAAATCCGACCGACAGCGCGTTTTTCGACGCTGCCCCAAAGACCTCGGCTTGTCTGACCGCATTTGGGATGACCAGGCGGTCGGGCAGGTCCGCGGAAAATGATGACGTGCTAGCGGCGGTGATGAATGCGGGAACGCGGGCTGTTTGTCTGGTCGGAAAGGCCCATGACTATCATGTGACCCATGCGCTGGGTATCGATCTGGACGAGAATGTCGAAAATGTGCGCGCCTCGATGGCGCATCTCGCGGCGCAGGGGCGCGAGCCGTTGTTTGATGCCGAACATTTCTTTGACGGATACAAGGCTAACCCGGAATACGCGCTAAAGGTCTGCCGGGCGGCTTTGGATGCCGGGGCGCGTTGGATTGTGTTATGTGACACCAATGGTGGGGCTCTGCCTGCCGAAGTTGGTCGGATCGTGTCCGAGGTAATCGCAGCGGGTATTCCGGGCGACCATCTGGGGATTCACACACACAATGATACGGAAAATGCAGTTGCCGGTTCACTTGCTGCCATTGATGCTGGGGCGCGGCAGGTGCAAGGTACTTTGAACGGTTTGGGCGAACGGTGTGGCAACGCCAATCTGACAGCGCTTATCCCGACATTGCTGCTGAAAGAACCCTATGCGTCAAAATATCAGGTTGGGGTCAGTCGCGAAGCATTGGCTGATCTGACCCGGATCAGCCGGATGCTGGACGATATCCTGAACCGGGTGCCCAGCAAGCAGTCGGCTTATGTCGGTGCGTCGGCCTTTGCACATAAAGCGGGGTTGCACGCCAGCGCGATCCTGAAGGATCCGGCGACGTACGAACATGTCGACCCTGCAAGTGTTGGTAACGCTCGGATCATCCCGATGTCGAACCAGGCGGGGCAGTCGAACCTTCGCAAACGACTGACCGAGGCCGGGTTGGTGGTCGAGGCAGGGGACCCGGCTTTGGGTCGTATTCTCGAGCGGATCAAGGCGCGCGAGGCCGAGGGCTATTCTTACGATACCGCGCAGGCGAGTTTCGAATTATTGGCGCGGGATGAACTGGGGCAATTACCCGAGTTTTTTGAGGTCAAGCGCTATAAGGTGACGGTTGAGCGGCGCAAGAACAAGTACAACAAGATGGTCAGCCTGTCCGAGGCCGTTGTCGTCGTGAAAGTCGATGGTGAGAAAAAGCTGTCGGTTAGCGAGTCCATGGATGACAGCGGCAGTGATCGTGGGCCGGTGAACGCGCTGGCAAAGGCGTTGGCCAAGGATCTGGGTCAGTATTCACCAATTCTGGATGACATGCATCTGGTCGATTTCAAGGTTCGGATAACGCAAGGCGGGACCGAGGCTGTTACGCGCGTCATAATCGACAGCGAAGACGGGCAGGGCCGGAGATGGTCCACAGTGGGCGTCAGCGCGAACATAGTCGATGCTTCGTTCGAGGCGCTGCTGGATGCGATTCAGTGGAAACTGGTGCGTGATTGCGGGCCGCATTCGGCTGTGGCGGAGTAGACGGTGGAGTTTGACGACGACGTCAAAGCCTGCGCCGCTCTGGTTCATCGTGCCGATCCCGACCGGTTCATGGCGGCCATGGCGGCGCCTGTTGCAGCGCGTGCGGTGCTGTTTCCGATCTATGCGCTGAATGTCGAGGTCGCGCGGGCACCGTGGGTAACGCAAGAGCCGATGATCGCTGAGATGCGCCTGCAGTGGTGGCGCGATGCCTTGCATGAGATTGCGAATGGTCCGACCATTCGGCGGCATGAGGTGGTGACGCCTCTGTCGCGCGTGCTGACCCCAGAACTTGCGACGATGCTAGATGAATATGTCGCTGTAAGGCGCTGGGATATATATCGTGATCCATTCGAAGACGAGGCGCATTTCAATTCATACATAGATCAGACCGCAGGGTCTTTGATCGTCGCGAGCGGTAAGGCTTTGGGTCCGGCGGACGATGCCGTTCTGCGCGATTATGGCTATGCGGTTGGGATCGCGAACTGGTTTCGGGCGATTCCGGATCTCGAGACGCGTGGACGAATTCCGTTGCTGGATGGAACGACCGAGGGCGTCAGGGCGCTGGCCCAGTCCGGGTTGCAAAGGCTTGCGCGTGCTCGGGCGAAGCGCTCGGGCGTTTCAGATGCAGCCCGGCCCGCTTTGGCTGCGGGATGGCAGGCTGAATGGGTGTTGCGCCGGGTTGTCGAAAAGCCGCAATGCGTCGCTGACGGCGCGCTCAAGCAAGGAGAAATTCGTCGCAGATGGTCTTTGATGCGTTTTGCCGCGACGGGGCGTTGGTAGGCCGGATCAGGCTGTGCGCATGTCCGATGGTCTAAGGACCAGCCACAGCAACGCTCCGCCAGCCAGCGTCAACAATGGGATCATGGCCAGATTAACAGCGGTCCACCCTTCGACAGGCGACCCGCCGGAACAATTCATTAACCCACCCGAGGCCAGCGAGGCGAATGTTACACCGCCAAAGACCAGCAAGTCGTTCAGCCCCTGCATCCGGCCTCGTTCGTGCACGTCATGCGAATCCGCCAACATGCTGGTGGCGCCGATAAAGCCAAAGTTCCAGCCGATGCCCAGCAGGATAAGGGCAATAAAGAAATTACCCAGTTCGATACCTTGCAAGGCGACAACTCCGGCCCCCGCCAGTATGGCAAGGCCCAGCGCCACGATCTTTTCCACGCCAAACCGCGCAATTAGGTGGCCGGTGAAAAAGCTGGGAATGTACATTGCCAAAACGTGACCTGTGACAACATCTGCGGCGTCGTTTGCCGAGTAACCGCAGCCCACAACCGCGAGCGGGGTCGACGTCATTACAAGGTTCATCAGGGCGTATGACACCATTGCGCAGATTATCGCGACGGCAATACGTGGGGTTTTCAACAGTTCAAGCCGGCTGCGCCCTTTCGGGGCGTCCGGCGCTGGCCGATCAGGGGTTGGGATGTCGAGCAGAAAGAACAAAGCTGCGCCGAGTACATTGACTGCGATAACTGCCACATAGGTTCCCAGAAAGGGAATGACGTAGGCGGTCGAGGTCAGTTTGACGATCTGCGGCCCGATGATTGCCGCAGCCAGCCCACCCGCCATTACATAAGAAATCGCCTTGGGGCGAAATTCATCGGATGCAGTATCGGCGGCGGCAAAGCGGTAAAAGCCGTGGGCGCTCATGTAAATGCCGGTCAGCAGACTGCCCAGCAGAAAGATCGGGAACGATCCCAGATACAGGCCATAGGCGCCGACCAACCCGCCGCAGGCTCCGGCTGCTGCACCGACCAGAAAACCGGCGCGGCGGCCCCAGCGTTGCATGATGGCTGAAATCGGGGTCGCGGCCAGCATCGATCCGAGGACGATCAGCGATATCGGCAACGTTGCGAGGCAGGCATTGGACGCCAAAGACTGACCTGCCAAACCGCCAACGATAAACATCATCGGCATCTGCGCGCCAAGGATGGCTTGCGCCGCCACCAGTACGGCGACGTTGCGCTTGGCTTGAGCATTGTTGGGGGCGGCAGAGGTCATCGTCATGCGCATATCCGTAGCCGCGAACTTTGAGGCGCACAAGCCGCTTGCATCTGTGACATGGTGCCCTAACGTGCACTTCATCGGTTGGGAAAAAGGGGGGCAAATGCCGGTCGGACGAATTATCGAAACACCGGATTGTGTCGCCGAAGGTGCGGACTGGCTGGCCGCAGCCTGTCCACGCATGGCCTATGCGATGGATCAGACCGGACCTTTGCCGCTTCGGCGTAAACCTGACGGGTTTGCGCAATTGCTCAGCGCCATTGTCAGCCAACAGGTCAGCGTGGCCTCGGCAAACGCCATATGGAACAGGCTGAAAGAGGCCAAACTGACTGGCCCGCGCAAGATCATGTGGGCCACGGATGACGACCTGCGTGCCGTCGGGCTGAGCCGCCAGAAGATACGGTATGCCCGCGCACTGGCCGAGGCACGTATCGACTACAAGGCATTGCGTGACGCATCTGATGACGAGGTCGTCGCCGTTCTGACTGAGGTTGCCGGCATTGGTGTCTGGACTGCCGAGATCTACGCCATGTTCAGCCTGGGTCGCGCAGATGTGATCGCGCCCGGTGATCTCGCGCTGCAAGAGGCGGCGCGCATCCTCTACGACCTGCCGAAACGCCCCACCGACAAAGAGTTACGCCAGATGGCCGTAGCCTGGTCGCCCTGGCGTTCAGTTGCGGCGCGCGTGTTGTGGGCCTATTACCGAGTCGCCAAAGACAGAGAAGGGATCAGATGACACGGGTTTTGAATGCGCTCAGGAAAGAGCCGGTATCGGGTGACACACGCTCGGTGGTGGTATTTGTGCATGGCTATGGCGCGAATGGCGCTGATCTTCTTGGGCTCGCTGATCCTTTGGGCGAGCATTTGCCTGATACATTGTTCGTTGCCCCTGATGCGCCCGAACAAATCCTGGGAATGCCTAACGGCTATCAGTGGTTTCCGATCCCGTGGATTGATGGCTCGTCCGAGGAAGAGGCGCGGCGCGGAATGGAGATGGCTGTCGAGGATTTCAACGCCTTCCTAGACGCATTGATGGTAGATGAGGATGTATTGCCCGAGCAGGTGGTTTTGTTCGGTTTCTCGCAGGGTACGATGATGAGCTTGTACGTTGCCCCCCGTCGCGAAGACCCGGTGGCCGGGATCGTCGCATTCTCGGGCCGTCTGCTGGAGCCTGACCTACTCGCCGACGAGACCGTCAGCCGGATGCCGGTGCTGCTGGTACACGGCGATGCTGATGACGTGGTTCCACCTCAGTCGCTGCCCGAAGCTGCCGAGGCCTTGCAGAGCGCCGGTTTCAAAGAGGTTTACGCTCATGTCATGAAGGGCACCGGCCATGGTATTGCACCCGATGGGCTGAGCGTGGCCCTGGCCTTCATGCGCGACAAGCTGAGCCTGTAAATCATGATTACCATCCGCCCCATGATGCGCGAGGATGTGGCAGAGGCCTGTCAAATCCTGAACCAGATCATCGAGGCAGGCGGTACAACTGCGCACGAGATCCCGTTTTCAGATGCTTTGTTCACCCAAAGCTACTTGGACGGGCCAGACAAGATTTGCTGCCATGTTGCATTGGATGAAACAGGTAACGTGGCCGGGTTTCAGTGGTTGGGAACCTACGAAACATTGCCTGACGACTGCGCCGATATAGCGACGTTCACGCGTCGGTCTCCGGTTCTGCGGGGGGCGGGGCGCGCATTGTTTGCTGAGACTGCGGTCGTGGCAAAGTCGCTTGGATTTCATGCGATCAATGCAACCATTCGTGCCGATAACGTGCTTGGATTAAGCTACTACGAGAAAATGGGCTTTCAGGATTTCTCGATCGATTACGGGGTGCCGTTGCAAAATGGAACGCCCGTCAACCGAATCTCAAAACGGTTCGACCTGCGTTAAACCCACAAATGCCCTTCGGCAAATTCAACCGAGTTTCCGGCGGGGTCGCGCACATAAAGTGATCGTGCACCGTTGGGCCAATCGAATTCGGACTCAATCGGGATGTTCCAGTCCAGCAGATGCTTGCGCATTGTCTGAATTTCTTCACGCGTCAGCACAAGACATACATGTCCGGCACCGCGCGCACCATGGGGCGGGACCGGAAGATCTGGGTTGCCCGGCGGCTGCTCGGTCTGGTCCGGGTTGAATAGCAGTAGAACGGATTGCCCCACGCGATAAAACACATGCCGCTCGGCGACCCGCTGTATGGGCTCCAGCGCTAGCACCTCGCCATAGAACCTTTCGGCTGAATCCAAATCGTCTACATACAACGCCGCTTCCAAAACGGCCGACGGGGTCGGGATATCCGGCGTCAGTTTCATATATTCAGTTTAGCAGATTAGACGCGGTTTTGTCACCGACGGGTGCGGCGATCCCGCTTGCGTTGCGGTGCAGTGCTGATTTCTGGCATCGGCAGACTGTCCCATGTACCGGGCTCCAGCCCCTCAAGTGTCCAGTCCCCAATGCGCGCCCGGATAAGGCGCAGCGTTGGATGTCCAACGGCGGCGGTCATGCGTCGAACCTGTCGGTTGCGGCCTTCGCGGATCGTCAATTCGATCCAGCTGTCGGGTACAGTCTGGCGCACGCGAATGGGTGGGGTTCGAGGCCAAAGTCCTTCGGGTTCGTCCATCGTACGGGCCTTGGCCGGGCGGGTCGGGCCGTCTTTCAGATCGACCCCATCGCGCAGGGCTGTCAATGCCGCTGCATCGGGGACTCCTTCGACCTGAACCCAATAGGTCTTGGCCATCTTGTGCTTCGGGTCTGAAATCTGCGCCTGCAGCCGCCCGTGATCGGTGAGCAACATCAACCCTTCGCTGTCCCGGTCCAATCGGCCAGCGGGATATACGCCGGGTAGGTCGATAAAATCCGACAGCGTACTGCGCGGCGAATCAGCGTTCGCGCGATCCGTAAACTGCGGCAGCACATCGAAGGGTTTATTGAAGCGGATGAACCAGGACATGGCACCGCCATAGCCCGCAAGGCATAGCGGTGCAACCTGTGGATAACTGTCACGTCACTGTTACTGACGCGGATTACACATGCCCGAGATATTGTGGAAACTCGGGGCTTGTCAGAGTTTTAACACGATATATAGTTGAGATAAGGCCGGGGCGGGTGTTCCCCGCTCTGATGTCAAAACGGGCAGTACAGAGCGAGGAGCGATTCTGTTATGGACGGAGACTTCAGGACCGAATTTGTCAGGGAACCCGGTGCGCTCAGGCATCATCCGGCATTGGTTCTGAACGCCGATTATCGCCCGCTTTCCTATTATCCGCTATCTCTGTGGCCTTGGCAGGAGGCGATTAAAGCTGCTTGGCTCGACAGGGTGGACATTGTGGCCGAGTACGACGAGGTCGTCCGAAGCCCAAGTACGGAAATCCGAATACCTTCGGTTGTTGTCCTGAAAGATTATGTCAAACCCAGAAAGCGCGTGGCCTTCACGCGCTTTAATTTATTTCTGCGGGATGAATTCAAATGCCAGTATTGCGGCAGCCGTGGAGAGTTGACGTTTGATCACGTCGTACCCCGCGCGGCGGGCGGGGTTACCAGTTGGCAGAATGTCGTGGCCGCTTGCAGCCCCTGCAACCTGCGCAAGGGATCGAAATCACTGCGTCAGGCGGGCATGTCCTTGAATAAACCGCCGCGCCAGCCCGATGCCGAAGCGTTACGTAATATCGGGCGAAAATTCCCGCCCAACCACCTGCATGACAGTTGGATTGATTTCCTCTACTGGGATGCCGAATTGGATCAGCAATAGCGCTTAGCGCGCGCGCCAGGCCACCAGCCAGATCAGAACAAGCCCGGCGGACAAGATTGCATTCCAGCCTGCCATCGATACGCTGAACATCTCCCACGGGATGTCATCACACCGTACCAGCGGGGCCGACATGATCTGGTCCAAAAGCTCCTCGGCGGTCAGCCCGCCGATATCCCCCGAGGTGCAGGTGGATGGACCTTCCCACCAGCCTTGCTCGACCCCTGCATGAAAGGCGCCGATCCCAGCAGTGATCGCAGCCACCAGCGCGCCCAGCAGGGGCAGGGGGCGGATGCCGGGGAAGGCGAACGCCACCATCCCCAAAGCCACGGCAATCCCATGCGGGTAACGTTGCCAGATACACATCTTACAGGGCGCAAGGCCGCCAATGTGCTGAAATCCCCATGCCCCCAAGAGCAATGCCGCTGATCCGGCAGTTGCGATCGCAATCAATGCCCTACGTCGAATCATAGCAGTTTAACCACAGCAAATCCGCCCAGAAGCAGAAGGATGAACAGAGTGAACATCAGCCCCAGACGCTTTTCGATGAAGTCCCGGATCGGTTCGCCAAACTTCCACAACAATCCGGCGACAACAAAGAACCGCAGCGCCCGTGCCAGAATAGAAGTGGCGACGAACGTGCCCAAAGGCATTCCGGTCCAGCCCGACATGATGGTGATGACCTTGTAGGGAAACGGCGTTACCCCGGCGGCCAAAACTGCCCAGAACCCGAAATCGTTGAACCGGGTGTTGAATTCTTCCATGGCGTGCGCCTTACCCATGGCTTCGAGTATCGGCTGGCCCACGCTTTCATAAAAGAACGCACCAATTGCATATCCCAACAGTCCCCCCAGAACCGACGCAACCAGCGCAACGGTTGCGATGAGCCAAGCCCGCGACGGGCGCGCAAGAATCATAGGAATCATCAACACATCCGGCGGGATCGGAAAAAATGAGCTTTCGACAAAGGCAACAATTGCCAGTGCCCACAGAGCGTGCGGATGTTCAGCCAGTCGGATGGTCCAGTCATAAAGGGATCGCAACATCGAATGCAGTTTTCCATAATTCGGTTGCCGCAAGGCAAACCACGCACCCATCACACCGTCAACCTAGGTTGGTAAAACAATCCGGGATTTGGTTGATTTTTGCCTCTGGACCTTCCCGGCATGGGACGGTAATCCAATGTTCGTGGCCCAAGTGGCGGAATGGTAGACGCAGGGGATTCAAAATCCCCCGCCTTCACGGGCGTGAGAGTTCGAGTCTCTCCTTGGGCACCACAATCAGTTTCCCCTCAAAGATCGGATCTTTTCTTTGAAGCAAGTGCGCGCGGCTGAGCGCGACTGTTTGACAAGCTTAGACGGGGAAAATCTCCGGGATTTCTTCAAAATTGATGCTTTTGGGCGTGCTAGCCTGAGCCACCCTTGACAAGTGCCGTCTCTGAATGAAACCTCGTATTTGTTGGGAGACTTTGGAAAAAATCAAATACTGAAAAGCTTTACGTTACCGAGGCGGCAAGGATGCCTGTTTTCGGGTTTCGTCAAGTCTGCCGAAAAAGACAACAGGGAGATCAAAGATGAAAAACAAGGTTAAGTTCGGCCTCGCTGGTTTTGCCACCGCCGCCTTCCTCGCTCCGGCTGTTTATGCAGAGGAGTTTATCACGATTGGGACGGGTGGTGTTACGGGTGTTTATTATCCGACGGGTGGTGCGATCTGTCGTTTGGTGAACAAGGGCCGTAAGGAGCATGGGG